>BEIA01000012.1 GCA_002898715.1 bacterium HR24
GTGGGTCCCGGCCCGTAGCGGTGGCAGGGTAGCTCAGCGGTAGAGCGGCGGCTTCATAAGCCGTGCGCCGTGGGTTCGAATCCCACCCCTGCCACCAACGGTGTCCCGCCGCCGTGGGATGCGCGGCCGTCCCTCGCCGTGCCTGTGCCACCGCGCTCATCCCGGCATGTCGCTAGCGGCGGCCCTCAGCTATACTGGGCGCCGCTGACATGGGCTGGCCGAAGACATCCCGTCCTCCCTCTCGTCTGATCGCCCTGGCGGCCGTGGCCACGGTAGCAGCGGTCGCGGCCCTCGCCTACCTGCCGTCCCTGGACGGCTACTTCCTGGCCGACGACTTCGGGTTCATCCGCATCTTTCACGATCGGCCGCTGAAAGACTTCCCGCGCCTCTTCGCCGCCGATTGGTCGGGCGGGCTTTGGGGGCACCCTCTGGACGAGATCCGGCCGGTCATCGCTCTGAGCTACCGGCTGGACGCCTTCCTGTGGGGACTGCGACCGGTCGGATACCACGTGACTAGCCTGGTCTTCCATGGCCTGAGCGCAGCCCTGGTCTTCCTCATCGCCGGGCGGGTCACCGGCCGGGCCACCCTGGGGCTCCTGGCCGGGCTGCTGTTCGCGCTCAGCCCCACACACGTGGAGTCGGTATCGTGGATCGCTGCGCGAGTAGACGTAATGTCGGCAACGTTCTTCCTGGCATCGTTCTACTCGTTTTTGATGTTCCGTGACAGTGGCGATGTCCGGCTCTGGGCGCTGTCGTTCATCGCCTTCGGCCTGGCCCTGTTCTCGAAGGAGCTGACGGTCACCCTGCCCTTCCTGCTGCTGGCGTACGATGTGGTGTGCCGTCGGCCCGGCCGCGCCCGCGAGCTGCTGGTGCACGTGCCAGCCTTCGCCTCGCTCGGGGGCTACTTCTTCGTCCGTCACCTGGCGTTGGAGAGCACAGCGAGGGAGCAGATGCTGAACGCCGACTCGCTGCGGGCGTTCCTGTCGCGGCAGAGCTACCACCTGGGCGAACTGCTGCCGCCCCTGCGTCCCCTGCCCGATGCCGTAGCCTGGGCCCTAGTCGGCCTGGTGCTGGCCGTGGCGCTCGGGTCGGCGTGGGCCCGTGGCGGCGGCCGCGGGCGACACATCGTCTTCTTCGGTCCGGTCTGGCACCTGACCGTGCTGGCCCCCACCGTCGTGGCCACTTTGCCAGAGAGCCACCGGTATCTGCTCCTGCCCTCTGCGGGGCTGGCGGTGCTCGCTGCCCTGGTGGTGGCCTCGTTGCCGACCCGGGCGGCCCTGGCGGCCGGGGCTGCGTTTGTCTTGCTGCTTGTGCCCTTCGGCCTCCAGCTGGGCGACTATCAGGCCGACTGGGTCCGCGCAGGGCAACTGTCGCGGGACTTCGCCCGGCAGGCGCAGGAGGTGGCCGAGGAGGCGCCGGCCGGGTCCACCGTCGTCCTGGACGTGCCCGGTACCTACGGGCGGGCGTATCTCTGGGCATGGGCGTTGCCATTTGCTCTGGAAGAGCCGTTCAGCGACTCGGGCCTTTATCGCCAGCATACGGTGCTGGAGCGCCCGGAGGCATACCGCTGCCCATTCTGCTGGGGTAGCGACCGGGCGGAGGCGTTGCGGAGCGCGCTCGGCGGACAGGGCGGCGTGTACCTGGTCTACCTCGACGGCGATAGCCGGGCGGCCCGGCGGGCCATAGCGAGAGAGGACTGGCAGACCACGATGCAAGACTTGCTCTCCGCGGCCGGAGTGCCCTCGCCTGAGGCCTTTACCAGGTTGCTGGACGACTTGCAGGGCGGCGCTGGGCGCTAGGCGGCTGCCTCCGGGGAGGCAGGGGTTAGCCGTCCTGGTCACAGGCGCGGGCGAGGGCACGGTCGAGGGTGCACCCGAGCCAGGTCCAGAACAGGAAGGCGACGCCGGTGCAAACGCCGAGGGCTGCCAGCAGTGCCCCTCCCACAGGCGACACCAGCAGGGGCAGCACGTGAAGGGCAAGGCCGAGGGCCAGGAGGGCGGCCCCGCTGACGGCCGAAGCTATCGCCAGTGCGAGCCACAAGAGCCCTGCAGCCATCGGCGGCCTCCAGACGATGACCGTGAGGATAACTTACCAGTCCAGCTACAGCGGCGGAGGCCCACCGGCTGCAACGGCTCCAGCCCTATAATACGCGGCCCAGGGGGCGGCAGACAAGGGGATACAGCTGACGTTAAGGGTGGCGCGCTCGGTGGGATTCGAACCCACGACCTCAGCCTCCGCAGGGCTGCGCTCTGTCCGGGCTGAGCTACGAGCGCGCTCGGGTCAGTGCCGCCGCGATGGGCGGCTGCCAGCTGGCGCTGTTATTGGTGCCCAGGGCGGGATTCGAACCCGCACGCCCGCGCGGGGCACTGCGCCCTGAACGCAGCGCGTCTGCCAGTTCCGCCACCTGGGCACTCTGGCCTGTTCCCGGCACGTGGTGGGCGGTGCAGGACTCGAACCTGCGACCTCTTGCGTGTGAAGCAAGCGCTCTCCCACTGAGCTAACCGCCCACCCCATCAGCCACCACTCATTTTAGCCCAGCGGCATAGCCAGTCAAGGCGCGCGCTCGCTGATGCCCGGTACGGGAAAGGCGCCCGCCAGCTCCCGCACCTCGCCTCTCACCCGCTCGAGGGCTGTCTCGTCGTCTCGGCCCGCCAGGGCCGCGTCGATGAGGCGGGCGATGCGCCGCATCTCGTCGGGGCCCATGCCGCGGCTGGTCAGCCCGGGAGTCCCCAGCCGGATGCCGGAGCCCACTGCTGGGGGGCGCGGGTCGAAGGGGATGGCGTTCTTGTTGCAGTAGATGCCTACCGAGTCCAGGACCTTCTCCGCTTTCTTGCCGCTAATTCCCTTCTGGCCAACGTCCACCAGCACCAGGTGATTGTCAGTCCCGCCCGAGACGATACGCCAGCCCAGCGACATGAGCTCCTCGGCCAGGACACGGGCGTTCTCCACCGTCCGTCGCTGGTAGTCGGCGAACTCGGGGCGTTTGGCCTCGGCGAAACACACAGCCTTGGCAGCGATGATGTGCATGTGCGGGCCGCCCTGCAGGCCCGGGAACACGGCCCGGTCGATCTTCTCGGCCAGCTCCTGTCTGCACATGACCATGGCCGAGCGGGGGCCGCGCAGGGTCTTGTGGGTGGTGGTGGTGACGACGTGAGCGTACGGCACGGGAGACGGGTGCACGCCCGCCGCCACCAGTCCGGCGATGTGGGCGATGTCAGCCATGAGGTAGGCCCCGACCTCGTCGGCAATCTCCCTCGCCCGCGCGAAGTCGATGATGCGCGGGTAGGCGGTGGCCCCTACCACGATGAGCTTGGGCCGGTGCTCCCGCGCCAGGGCCAACATCTCGTCGTAGTCGAGGCGCTCCGTCTCGCGGTCAACCCCGTAGTGGACGAAGCGGAAGAGCCAGGACGAGGCGTTCACCTTGTGGCCGTGGGTCAGGTGGCCGCCCTGGTCAAGGCGCATGGCCAGGGCGGTATCTCCCAGCTCCATGAGGGCCAGATAGGCGGCCATGTTGGCATCGGCGCCGGAGTGGGGCTGGACGTTGACGTGCTCGGCCCCGAACAGATCCTTGGCCCGCTGAATGGCCAAGGACTCGATCTCGTCCACGTGCTGGCAACCGCCGTAGTAGCGGTTGCCGGGGTAGCCCTCGGCGTACTTGTTGGTGAGGACGGAGCCCATGGCCTCCAGGACCGCGGCCGAGACATAGTTCTCGGAGGCCATCATCTCGAGCCCATAGGTCTGCCGGTCCTCCTCCCGCCGGATGATGGCGGCCACCTCAGGGTCGGCACGCTCCAGCACGCCCATCTGTTCAGCCCCCTCTATAACGGCTGCAGGGGCAGCGGGCCCGGCAGGGCCGCACGCCGCCCCTCTTCGCCATCGTTGCTCCCGGAAGCCTTCGCCAATGCTGTCCAGCCCCAGTTTAGGTGGGGACGTTTCGGGGGTCAACGGCGGGCCCGGTCCCGCTCTTCCCAGGCACAGCGCACCAGGGCCATGAGCCCGCCGGTCACCAGCGAGTGACCCCCCAACAGTACGGGCACCGGCGCCTCGAGCAAGGCCCTGGTCAGGCCCCTCAGGGCCGGCTCTTCTACCTGCTGCCAGCGGCCCAGGTCCGACAGGAAGCGGTCCCGGCGCGACGTCCGCGTGCCGAGGTGGGCCAGCAGCACCCTGGTATCGATGACGGCGGCATCCCCCAGGGCGGGCAGGGCGGCGGCCAGGCCCTCCGGGCCCACCGCTTCCAGGTACAGGCCCAGCAGCGAGCGGGCCGGCAGGCCCAGCGCCTCCAGCCCCCGCTCTTCGGCCAGCAGCCGCACGCGGCAGGCCGACTCCGTCTCCAGGAAGCGCCAGACCTGACTGCTGACCCGACCGGCCACGAAGAGCCGGCGTTCAGGGTCGGTGAGCACGGTCAGAAGGGCACGGTAGCGGGATACGTCCCAATCCAGACCGGCGACAACGGCCCGCAGGCGGGGGCCCGGCGCGAGGCCCGTCAGCTTGAGGACGGCCACATCGGCAGGGGAATCGATATCGAAGGTGGTGGACAGACCCCGCGGCAGTTCGTGTACGGCCAGGCCCGCCTCCTGAGCTAGAGCTCGGGCCAGGGCGTTGTCCCGCGCGGGAGGGGAGATGCGCAGGACGGCCTCGGCGGGTCGGACCGCTACCAGGTCCGAAGAGTGGACGTTGTTGGCGATGGCTCCCTCCTGACGCTCCAGGGCCAGGGCGAGGGAGGCCCACTCGTCGGCGGATAGCAGAGGCAGTGCGCCACCGCCTGCGTATACCAGGGAGGAGGGGCGGAAGGCGGCCACGAGCCCCTGCAGCCGGATACCGAAGTGGTACGGCCCCACGTCCCTGTCCACCTCTACGCACGAAGGCAACGGGCCCAGCAGGTCGGGCGCGGGCGTCGCCACCACTGCCCCCGCATAGGCGCCAGTGCCCAGGGCTATCTCGAGGCAGTCCAGGGCCGCGGCCCGTCGCGCCGCCTCGACCTGCTCTTCGACCTCGCTCTGGCCCGGCCCGGCCAGGAAGAGGACGAGGAGGGGACGCTCCATTGCCTGCGCTTCCCTTCCGACTGCCTCAGGCCACCTGAGCCCGAGCGCGGGGACGCTCCGGCCGGCGCAGGGACAGGAACAGGGGCAGGGAGAGGAAGGCCAGGCCCATGCCCAGGGCGAAGGCGCCGCCGTAGCCGCCGGTGGTCTGGTATATCAGGCCGGCCAGGTAGACGCCCATGCTGCCAGCGCCGGCAGCGAAGGCGAATACCACGCCGGAGATGGAGCTGGCCCAGCGTCGGCCGAACAGATGGACGAGGATGGCCGCGTACAGGCCAGCGACGCTGCCATAGCCGATGCCGAACACCACTGCCGAACCGTAGAGGAGAGGCAGGCTCTCGGCCCAGGTGCAGGCCCACATGCCCAGGAAGCCCAGGCCCTCGGCGGTCACGGCCAGGGCCAGGGCGCGGCGATGCCCGGCCACGTCGGCGAAGGCGCCCCCTCCCACCCGGCTGATGATGGAGCCCACCGCCACCATGGTCATGGTGAGCGACGCCAGGCGGGGCGAGAGGCCCAGGGAGTCGCGGGCGAAGGGAGGCAGGTGCACCACCGGCAGGTAGACCACCGACCACAGCACTGTGAGCCCGGCGGTGAAGAGCCAGAAGGCGGGCAGGCGCAGGGCCTCCGCCAGGGTGTAGGAGTCGTCGGCCCCGTCGTCGGCGGTGGTTAGGGAGCCCCGGGGCGACTCGCCGCCGCGCGGTGGCCGCTCCACCAAGAGGGCTGCCAGGCCGAAGGCGCCCAGAAGCCCCAGGCCGTAGACCACGTAAGCCGTTCGCCAGCCCAGAGGCTCCAGCAGGAGGGCGGAAAGGGGCGGCACCGTGAGCTGCCCCACTCCCACGCCGGTGGTCACCAGGCCCGAGGCCAGCCCGGCCCGGGTCGGGAACCACTTCACCGCCAGGGACGTGAGGGGCACCCAGGTAGTGCTCATGCCCACGGCCGCCAGTATGCCGTGGGCCAGGTATGCCTGCCACAGCTCCTGGCTGCGGGAGAAGCCCATTAGGCCCAATCCCATGGCCGCACCGCCCAGGAAAAGCACCGGCCGCGGCCCCCAGCGGTCGGTGGCCACGCCGCTGCCCAGGCTGAACAGGCTGGAAAGGAGGAGGTATAGCGAGAACATTAGGCTCACCAGGCCGCGGTCGCCAGGAGCGAGAGCCGCCTCTACCTCGGGCAGGAAAAGGCCAAAGCAGAACTGGACGCCGTAGGAGCAGTAGAGGACGAAGAACCCCGCCGCCAGCACCACCCAGCCGTAGCCCGGGCCGAGCCTGCGCTCCGGCCCCCACACCAGCGCGGCGATACCCTTGCTCATGGGCCCGTCGTCGGAGTGGCCAAAGGCCCTGCCCCTAGACTAGCACGGCCCGCAGAGGCAGACGAGGCGTTCATCCCTCGCGGGCGAAGGTGAGCCCCCACACCCCGGCCGCGCCTGCATCCCGCAGGGCGCGGGCGCAGGCGTCCAGTGTGGCGCCGGTGGTCAGCACGTCGTCCACCAGCAGCAGCCGCAGCCCGGGCACCCTACGACGGGCGCGGAAGGCGTCGGCCACGTTGCGGCGGCGCTCCCGTGCCGACAGTCCGGCCTGGGGCGGTGTCCAGCGGCGGGAAAGGAGGCCCCCGAGCACCGGCAGCCCCACTGCCCGGCCCAGCTCCGTGGCCAGGGAGCGGGCCTGGTCGTAGCCGCGGGCCCGTTCGCGTAGCCAGGGCAGAGGCACGGGCACGATGGCATCCACGGGAGGTGCCCAGGCGGCCAGCAGCCGCGCCATAGGCGCAGCCATGGTCGGGGCTAGGGCAGCGACGCCACGGAACTTTAGGGCATGCACCGCCTCGCGCACCGGCCCCTCGTAGACGAATGCGCTGCGGACAGCCTCGTAAGTGGGAGGGGCGAGGGCGCAGTCCCGGCAGCGACTCGCTGCCGGCCATGCCTGCCAGCACACAGGACAGCGCGGAGGAGCAGCCCTGGGCGCGCCGTCCAGGCACGCCGGGCAGAGGAGCTCCCCGTCGCGGCCACAGGCGATGCAACTGGCCGGGAAAAGGGCCTCCAGCGCCAGCCGGGCCAGTCCCCTCAGGAGGGCCACGGGCACATCTTACCCAGGGTAGTGAGCGGCATCAAGCCAGTCGCGGTGCGGCCCGCAGTGGCAGGGTGGGAGCGGGCGGTCATGTGCGCCCGCGCAGCCGCGGGTCCAGCTCGTCGCGCAGTGCGTCGCCGGCCAGGTTGAAGGCCAGCACCGCCAGGGTAATAGCCAGGCCCGAGAACAGGGCCTCCCACGGGTGGCTGTCGAGCTGGTTGCGCCCCGTGTTCACCATCTTGCCCCAAGTGGTCTGGTCGGCGGGCCCGAGGCCCAGGAACGACAGCCCCGCCTCGGCAAGGATGTAGATGCCGATGCTGATGGAGAAGATCACCACCATGGTGGCGAACACGTTGGGCAGGACATGACGGAACATGATGCGCAGCGGCCCGGCCCCGGCCGCCCGCGCTGCCTCCACGAACGTGCTTGCCGACACGCTCAGCACCACCGAGCGCATGACCCGTGTCGAGTAGGCCCAGCCCAAGAAGCCCAGGGCCACCACCGTCAGGGTCAGGTTCGGCTCCTCCAGCACCGAGACCAGTAGCAGTAGCAGTACCAGGGGCGGGAAGGCCTGGACGCCGTCCACCACCCTCTGCAGGAAGAAGTCCACCCGGCCCCCGAAGTAGCCGGAAATGAGGCCGGTTATGGTCCCGCTGAGCACCGAAATGAGGGAGGCGCCGAACCCTATTATCACCGCCATGCGCGCGCCCACGACGATGCGGGCGTAGATGTCGCGGCCGTACTGGTCCGTGCCCAGCCAGTGCTCCCAGTTCGGCGCCTGCCAGCGGTCGAGAATGAAGGGGCTGCCCAGGTTGGGGTTGCGGGCGATGTCGAGAGGGTTGGCGTTGGGGTTGAATTCGGGGTTGGGGCGCTGGAACTGATGGTTCTCGTCGTAACGCTTGATGACCGGGGACAGCACGGCTACGGCCAGAATGAGGATCACCAGCACGAAGCCCAGGGTGCCTAGCTTGTTCCGCTTGGCTACGGACCACAGCCGTCGCAGGGTGGCCCGGTAGGCGCCGAGGGGCACCTCCCCTCGCAGGGGTGGCGCTGCCAGTTCATCCACTCGTGCCATGGCCCCACTCCCTCAATCGGCGTAGCGGATGCGCGGATCAAGCCAGGCGTAGGCGATGTCCACCAGCAGGTTCACCGTCACCACCACGAAGGCTATGATCACCACCGTGCCCTGGAAGGGCGGCAGGTCGCGCAGGATGAGGCGAGTGTACAGGAACCGCCCGATCCCGTCGATATTGAACATGTTCTCCAGGATGATCTGGCCGCTGACGATGCCGGCGATGGAGAAGCCCATGACCGTCAGCACCGGCAGCATGGCGTTTTTGAGGGCGTGGCGCAACCATACGGTGTTTTCCCCCAGGCCCTTGGCGAAGGCGGTACGCACGTAGTCGTTGCGCATCACCTCCAGCATCTGGGAGCGGAGCAGTCGCATGATGCCCGCACCCGAGGTGAGACCGCCTGCCAGCCCCGGAATTATGTACAGCTTCAGCGCCGCCTCGGGGTCGGTCCAGAAGTGGGGCCTCCCCACCACGTCGATGCGGAACAGGTCCAGCTTCAGCACCAGCAGGGTCAGGAGCACGGCGATGACGAAGGCCGGCGTGGCGACATTGAAGATGGCGAACCCCCGCAGCAGGAAGTCCACCCACGTGTTCTGCTTGATGGCGCTGATGATGCCTACCGGTATGCTGATGAGGAAGGTAAAGATCAGGATCATGCCCCCGAGCTCCAGGGTGGAGGGCAGGCGGTCGCCCAACTCCGCCCACGTGCTGCGGTGCGTCTCATAGGAGCGGCCCAGGTCCAGGGTCACCAGGCCGCCGATGAAGTCCAGGTATCTCTGCCACAGTGGCTTATCGAGGCCCAGAATGCGCCGGGCCTCCTGCAGCGCCTGGCTGTAGTCCTGAAGCTCGAGGTTCGTCGCCACCTGCCGCAGGGCGAAGTCGCCCGGGAGCATGTTGGTGGTGACGAATACGACCGACACCACCACCCACAGGACCACAAAGTTCATGAGCAGGCGGCGGACGATGTAGGCCGTCACCGGCTCTCTCTCCCTCCCTGCAGGGACATTGCCCCTCTGGCCGGGGACACCGCCCCTAGAGGCTGATGTTGGCCCGCCCCTGGAAGGTGGGGTCGTTGGGGTTGAGCCACATCTCGTCAGCGGCCAGGTGCCCAGAGAATATGTTGTAGCCCAGGGCCGGCTCGCCGGGAGAGGGAGGCTTCTTGATAGCGCCGCGGAAGTAGTTCCACACGGCCGTACGCAGGATGTAGTTGTACAGCACCACGTTGCCGTACTGCCCGTTATCGATGAGGATGCGCTGTATGCGCCGCACGATGTCCACGGCCCGCTGGTAGTCGGTCTCCTGGATGGCCGCCTCCAACAGGGAGGTCAGCTCGGGGTTGTTGACCTTCTGGAAGTTCTGGGAGCCCCGCGGGTGGAAGACAGAGAAGAGGGTCTCGCGCGGGTCGGGGCCGGTGACCTGCGAGGTCCACCCGAACCAGTTGGGGAACTGGCCATTGAACAGGTTGGGGATGATCTCCTCGTTGTAGCTGGTGCGGGTGGAGCGGAACTGGTTCACCCCCAGGGCCTGGTTGAGCATGTTGGGGATGATCTGCACCGTGTCCGGCCACACGGCCAGCCAGGTGTCGGGGACCTTGATATTGATCTCGCCCAGGGCAGGGCCGCCGGCTGCCTGCCAGAGCTGTCGGGCGGTGCGGATGTCCTCATCGCGGTTGGTGCGGTAGCCGTCCAGGTTGGCCAGCTCCGCGGGCGGGATAGCGAAGCCCTCCTGCAGCCAGGGTACGGGTCCGCTCACCTGGGCGAGGCCCTGATGGAAGGCCTGTATGACCGCACGGCGGTCGAAGGCGGTGTGCAGCGCCTTCACCAGCCGTACGTCCTTGAACTGCTGGTTCATGTTCAGGTGCATGAAGACGGTGTTGGCCACCCCCGTCAGCACCTCATACATCTGGCCGGGGTGGGACTCGATGATGGACTTTGGCAGGTTGGGGTCGGAGCTGTAGAAGTAGTCCACCTGCTTCTGTTCGAAAGCGATGCGCCAGGCGTTGGGGTCCTCGAACAGGCCGGTGGGGTAGATCCATCCGTCCACATAGGGGCGGCCCTGGCGGAAGTACTTGGGGTTGCGCTCGGCCTTGATTTCCTCGCCCGAACGCCACCGTCGCAGGATGAAGGCGCCGGTGGCGGGCATGGCCTCCTCAGTTATGACGGTGTGGTTCTTCTCGAACCGCTCCATGGCCTCCCGGTTAGGGACGGTGCTGAAGTAGTTGGCCAGCCGGTCCAGGAACGTGCCCCGCGGTTGCTGCAGGGTGACGCGGACGGTGAACTGGTCAGGGGTCTCGACCCGGACGACCTGCTGGTAGAAGGACTGGTGACGGAAGGAGGCCTGACTGCCGTCGCTCAGCTTCCCCTCCCGCTGGCGTTCGATGTGCCAGCGGATGTCGTCGGCGGTGAGCTGACGGCCCCCGGTGATGGGGGTGTCCTGCCAGAACACGTTTTGGCGGATGTGGAAAACGTAGTTGGCGCCGTCGATGATCTCCCAGCGCTCGGCCAGGTCGCCCTCGATCTCTCCCGTGTCGGGGTTCTTGTAGCGGACGATCTTGTTGAGCACATAGTTGGAAAGCCACGACGTGGGGTCGCCGAAGGCGCGGTGTACGTCTACCGAGTCGAAGACGTTGCCGCCCAGGAGGACGGTGCGGACGATGCCGCCCCGGGTCGGCCCTGTCGGGGTCTCCTGCGCGGCTGGAGTGGCCGAAGGTCGCGATTCGCGACATCCTACCATGGTGTAGGCCAGGGCGCCGGCCCCTGCGGTGGCGGCAGTGGCCAGAAAGCGCCGGCGGCTCAAGCGGTTCTTCGCCCACCGCTGCCAGTAGTTGCTTTCAGCCATGGCTTCGCCCCCCACTGAAAGGACTGCTCGAGGGTGGCCGCATTATAATTCCGCCCGATGAAAGTGTCAAGACACGGCAGACGATATCTTTTGTTCGGTGGAGGGGCGCAGGCAGCGCCGGGGCGCCGTTGAGAATGCGCACGAGCAGTTGACTTAGCGCAACAGCCGTTGTATATAAGAGTCGATTTAACCGACTGTGCCGCGTCCGGCCCATTCTCGATAGTTATAGCTATCGTTCCGGTCTCTGGAGATGGCGGAGGACAAGGGCGGGCCTTTTAAGCTCGAAGTTCGGGGCCTCAGCAAGCGTTATCAGATCCCCGTCATCGAGGCCCTGAACCTGGGTATACGTCCTGGAGAGTTCGTCTGCCTGCTCGGGCCCAATGGCTGCGGCAAAACTACCTTCCTGCGCATCCTGGCCGGCCTGGAGCAGCCCGACACGGGCGAGATCCTCATCGACGGCGAGTCGGTAGACCTCACCGTCTCCAGCCACCACCGCATCGGCGTGGTCTTCCAGGAGCCGCGGCTGCTGCCCTGGCGCACGGCCATGAGCAATATCGTCCTCTGCCTGGCCGCCCTGGGCATTCACGGCAAGGAGGCGCGGGAACGCGCCCAGCACTACCTGTCCCTGGTGGGCCTCAGAGGTTTCGAGAACTACTATCCCAACCGCCTGTCCGGCGGCATGCAGCAGCGGGTCTCCATCGCCCGGGCGCTGGCGGTGGAGCCGGACGTGCTGCTGATGGACGAGCCCTTCAGCGCCCTGGACCCCGAGAGCCGGCAGATACTCCAGGACGAGGTGGTCAAGGTCTGGCGGACCACCGGCAAGACCATCATCTTCGTCACCCATAGCCTGGAAGAGGCCACGTATATCGGCACCCGCATCGTCCTGTTCTCGGCCCGGCCCGCCCGCATCCGCGGGTCATGGGAGCTGGACGGTTCCTCGGATCGGGTCGCCCTGCGGGAGGAGCTGGGGCAGCTCCTCGCCCAGGAGGTGCGACAGCAACAGGCCCTGATGGCGCAGACGCAGGTATGAGGGCAGAGAGGCTGGCCAAGACGACGGCGGCAGTCCAGCGGCAGCGGGCCGGCGAGGCCCTGTCGCGGGTGGCCATGCGGCTGCACCTGCCCACGCTGGTGGCCCTGGCCATCATCGTGGTGGTGTGGATCACCCTCTCGCGTCGCTTCGGCGATTACGTCCTCCCGCCGCCGGGAAGGGTGCTGGACGGCCTGCGCGACCTCGTGGTCACGGGCGAAGTATGGGAGCACGTGGCTGCCTCGCTGTACCGTATCTCCCTTGGGTTCGGGGCGGCGGTGGTGGTCTCTCTGCTGTTGGGCTTCCTGGTGGCCCGTTCGCCCCTGCTGAGCGTGGCCGTGAAGGACATCACCACCGTCCTCAATAGCACCTCGGTATTCGTCTGGATCGTGCTGGCCCTGATCTGGTTCGGGCTCACCGACCGGGGCCCCATGTTCACCACGTTCATGATCACCATCCCCATCATGCTCAGCAACGTCATCGAGGGGATCGAGAACGTGGACCGTCGCCTTCTGGAGGTGGCCAAGGTCTATCGCTTCAACGAGCTGGCCCGCTTCGCCCACATCACCATTCCCAGCATCGTGCCCTACATTGTGGCCGGGATGAAGGTGGGTTTCGCCCTGGGCCTGCGCGTGAGCGTGGTGGCGGAGATCTTCGGCGTCACCACTGGCATCGGCTACATGATGAACTTCAACCGCGACATCCTGCGCACCGACCTCGTCTTCGCCTGGGCCATCGTCCTCATCATCGTCATGCTGGTGATGGACAAGCTGGTATTCGAAAGCGTTTCCCGCTGGGTACAGAGGTGGCGGTAGCCCTGCCGACGCGCGTGGGGCCCTTTAGCCGGCATCGGTAGCGACAGGCCGTGTAAGGAGGTGTGTCAGGCATGAAGGGTAACCGCATAAGCCGCAGGGACTTCCTGTGGCGAGCGATGCTCTTGGGCGGCGGCGCTGCCCTCTGGCCTCTGGTCCAGGCGTGCGAAGAAGAGGAGGCCACCCCCACCCCCACCACGCCTCGGGCTGGCACGACGCCGGCAGCGACGCGGCCCTCCCGTACGTTCAACTTCGCCTATCTGACCCTGGGCTGGGCCGGCACGGAGATCATCCACCGCCAGAACCTGCTGGGGCGCCGCGGTTGGAACATGCAGTGGCAGACGGTGGGGCCCATCAGCGGGCTTGTGAACACCTTCGCCTCTGGCCAGGCGGACATCATCGACATGTCGGTCATCATCGCCGGCCAGATGTACGAGAACAACGTCAAGCTGAAGGTGTTCGGCACCGCTGTGGGCAGCCTGGGCGGCATCATCGTGCCCCAGGACTCGCCCATCCGCAGCCCGGCGGACCTGAGGGGCCGCAAGGTGGGCGGCATCCCCGGCGGCACCACCACCCAGGACATCAACGGGTCGCTGCGGCGCCTGTTCAACCTGGACGTCTTCCGCGACACGCAGTTCGTGCAGGCCACCGACCCGCCCTCGGCTGCCAACCTGTTGCAGACCGGGCAGGTGGAGGCCCTGCTGATCTGGGAGCCTACCCTGGCCCAGCTCGAGCTGACGGGGCGCTTCCGCATCTTGGTCACCCAGCAGCAGCTCTGGGAGCAGGCCAGCGGCAGCCGCCTCACCCAGGTGCACGTGGTCTATCTGACTACGCCCGAGATCGCCCAGCAGTACCCGCAGCTGCTGCGCGACATCAATGACGCCCAGCGCGAAGCGGCCGAGATGTGGAACCGGCGCGACGAGGCGGCCATCACATCCATCATGGAGATAACCCAGTTGCCGCGGGACGTGGTGGTGCGGGCCATGTCGCGAACGACCATCCTCTACGGCCTGACGGACGACCAGATGAACCTGATCATCGAGCAACTGAAGTTCAACCGCGAGCATGGCACCATCCTCAAGTCCGACGTGTGGAACGATGCCAACAGGGTCAAGAACGACTTCTTCCTGAAGGTGTAGCGCCGGGACCGGCAGGGAAGGCAGCGGGCGGCCCGGATCAGCAACACCGGGCCGCCCGCCGGAGGACGGCGCCGTGAAGGAGACGGCGGTAGACTTTCGCTCGGGCATGGCCGACTGGCGCCCCGTAGAGGAGGGGGTCGATGCTTTCGTATGGGCCCTCGTGGCCCAGGGCGTCCGTTATCTGTTCCTGAACCCGGGTACCGATACCTTTCCGGTGCAAGAGGCCATCGTCCGCCTTCAGGAGCAGGGACACCCCGTGCCAGAGGTGGTGCTGTGCCCCTTCGAAGGGGTGGCGCTGGCCGCTGCCCACGGCTACTATGCCGCCACCCTGGAGCCCCAGGCGGTGCTGGTGCATGTGGACGTGGGCACCCAGAACCTGGGCTGCATGCTCCACAACGCTCAGCGCGCCCACATCGGCGTGCTCGTATGCGCCGGCCGTGCGCCCTACACCACCGACCCGGAAGTGCGTGGCACTCGCGACGACTACATCCACTGGCTCCAGGAGCAGCTCGACCAGCACGGTATCGTCCGCAACTACGTCAAGTGGGACTACGAGGTTCGCCGTCCCGACCTGCTGGGCGAGGTGGTGGCCCGCGCCTTTCAGGTCGCCGCCACCCAGCCGCCGGGCCCGGTGTACGTGACGCTCCCGCGGGAGGTGCTCATGGCCCGGCCGGGGCAGGTGGCCATCTTCCGTCGCCAGCGGATGCCCCCTGCCAGGCTGGGCGCGGGGGACCCCGAGGCGCTGCGCGAGGTGGGGCGGCGGCTGGCCAAGGCCCGCCGACCGGTGGTGCTGACGGGCGCCACGGGGCGCACGGCCGAGGGCCTGCAGGCCCTGGTCAGGCTGGCCGAGGCCCTGGCCTTGCCCGTCGTGGAGTGGCGCGACCGCGTGAACTTTCCCGCCGACCACCCCCTCCACCAGGGCTACGACCCGAGGCCGTGGCTGGCCGAGGCGGACGTGGTGCTCGTGCTGGACCACGATGTGCCCTACATCCCCACTCTGGCCGGCCCTCGCCCGGATGCCTTCATCGCCCAGATAGACCTGGACCCTGTGAAGGGGACCATACCCCTCTGGACGTACCCACTGGACTGCGCCATCCAGGCCGATACCGCCCAGGCGCTGCCCCTGCTGCTGTCCTGCGCCGAGGAGGCGCTGACGGCTGCCGACCGCCGCCGCATCGCGGAGCGCGGGGAGGCGCTGGCCGCCCGACACCGCGAGCAGCGGCAGGACTGGGAGCGGCAGGCGCAGGCGAAGGCCACAGCGCGGCCCATCGCTCCTGAGTGGCTGGCCCACTGCCTGGGGCGGCTGCTGGCCGAGCGGGCCCCGGACGCCGTCGTCGTGGACGAGACGGTGACCAATGCCCGCGTCCTGTTCCGACACGTGTCTACCACCCGGCCCGGCTCCTGGTTCAAGAGCGGCGGCTCCGGCCTCGGCTGGGCGCTCGGGGCTGCCCTGGGGGTGAAGCTGGCACAACCGGAGCGCCCGGTCATCGCGGCCGTGGGCGATGGCTCCTTCGTCTTCGGCTCGCCCCTGGCAGCCCTGTGGTCGGCGCAGAAGGCGGGCGCCCCCTTCCTCACCGTCGTTTTCGATAACGGCGGCTACAACGCCACCAAGCAGCCGCTAGTAGCTGCCTACCCCGAGGGTGATTCGGTGCGCACCGGCCGCTACGTAGGGGTGGAGCTGGGGCCGCCCCTGCGCTACGACCTGGTGGCCCAGTCGGTGGGCGCCTATGGCGAGCGCGTGGAAGACCCGGAGGAGGTCATGCCTGCGCTGCAACGGGGCCTGGAGCGGGTACGTTGCGGTCAGCCGGCGGTGATAGACGTGCTCCTCGCGCCCATCTGAGCCGGGGCATGTCCCCGGGCGGGCAGCAGGCGGGGGTGACGGCCGAGCGATGCGCCTGCACGACTTCCTGGACTACTGGGCCCGGCAGCGGCCGGCCATGGAGTTCGCGGCCGACGGCGTACGCCGTCTGTCCTACGCCGATGCCTGCTCCCTGGCCAACCGGTTGGCCAATGCGCTGGTCGCCCTGGGCCTGAGGACGGGAGACAGGGCCGCCGTGCTCTCCCTGAACAGCATCGAGTACGTGTTGCTGTACTTCGCAGCTTCCAAGGCGGGGGTGGCCCTGGTACCCCTGAACTTCCGCCTCACCCCTGGCGACTGGGCCTACATAGTGCGCGATGCCGGCGCGCGAGCGCTCCTCGCCTCGGCAGAGTACGCTCGCGCCCTGGAGGCCGTGAGGGGTGACCTGGGCAGCGTGGAGCATTTCGTGCTGCTGGGCGAGGGCGATGCGCAGGGATGGGAGCCCCTGGCGTCCTTGCTGGATGGACAACCCGAAACGCCGCCCGAACGATACGTGCCCCCAGACGCCGACGCCTACCAGATGTACACCAGCGGCACCACTGGCGCGCCCAAAGGGGCCGTGCTGTCCCAGGCGGCGGTGACCGCCAACATGGTGCAGGCGGCTACCGCCTTCGACTTCCGGCCCGGTGAGCGCTGCCTGGCCGTGCTGCCCATGTTCCACGCCGGCATCGTGCCCACGGTGCTGGCGCCCGTGTCGCGGGGATGCTCCCTGCTGGTGATGGAGCGGTTCGAAGCTGCTCGGGTGGTGCAGGCCCTGAGCGAGGGCGGGGTCAACGTGACCACGCTGGTGCCGTCCATGATCCAGATGTGCCTGAACGACGTGCCGGACGTGGACCGGCGCGACTACAGCTCGCTGCGCCTCGTCCATTACGGCGCCTCCCCCATCGCCGAGACGACGCTACGGAGGGCCATCGAGGTGTTTCGCTGCGACTTCCTCCAGTCGTACGGCCTCACCGAGGCGACCCAGGCCCTGACCTACCTGACCCCCGATGACCACCGCCTGGGCCTGGGCGAGCGGCCGCGGCTTTTGCTGTCCGCCGGGAGGCCCGCCCTGGGCACCGAGGTCCAGGTGGTGGACGATGACGGCCGGCCCTTGCCCCCCGGCCAGCCCGGGGAGGTGGTCGCCCGTGGCCCCCAGCTCATGCGCGGCTACTGGCAGCGCCCCGACGACACCCGCGAGGCCCTGCGGGACGGCTGGCTCCACACCGGCGACATCGGCACCCTGGACGAGGGCGGCTACCTGTACGTGCTGGACCGCAAGAAGGACGTCATCGTGTCGGGAGGCGAGAACGTCTACCCGCGGGTGGTGGAGGATGTGCTGTTGCAGCACCCGGCCATCGCCGATGCCGCGGTCATCGGCGTCCCCGACCAGCGCTGGGGCGAGGCAGTGAAGGCCATCGTCGTCCTGCGGCCTGGCATGGAGGTGACCGTGGAGGAGGTGCTGGAGTTCTGCCGCGAGAGGCTGGCCGGGTTCCAGCGCCCTCGCTCGGTGGACTTCGTGGAGTCCCTGCCGCGCAACCCCAGCGGCAAGGTGCTCAAGCGCGTTCTGCGAGAGCCCTACTGGGCCGGTCACTGGCGGCGAGTGGCGGGAGCGTGAACATGAACAGGAGCGAGCGGACATGAGCGAGAAGGCGGTGCTGGTGGAGGTCGACGGCCAGGTGGCCAACATCGTCCTCAACCGGCCCCACGTCCTCAACGCCATGAACATGGACTGGGTGCTGGGTTTCGAGGAGGCCGTGCAACAGGTGGCCGCCCTGCCCGAGGTGCGGGTGGTGGTGGTGAAGGGCAAGGGCCGCGCCTTTTGCGCCGGCCTCGACCTGGACATGTACAGCCGCGAGCTGATGCCGCCGGGCTTCTTCGACGCGCAGGAGCGCGGCTTTCACGGCCTGGAAAGGCTGGACAAGATCACCATCGCCGCCATCCATGGCTACTGCCTGGGCGGAGGGCTGCAACTGGCCATCTCCTGCGACCTTCGGGTGTGCAGCACCGATGCTACCCTGGGGCTGCCGGCGGTCAACGAAGGGCTGATGCCGGGCATGGCGCCCTACCGCCTGCCGCGCCTCATCGGCCTGGGGCCCGCCTGTCGTCTTATCCTCTCGGGCCAGCCCATCGGCCCCGACGAGGCGTACCGACTGGGGCTGGTGGACTATGTGGTGCCGGCGGAACGGTTCGAGGAGAGGCTGGCGGAGGTGGTCTCGCTCTACCTGAAGGTGCCGCGCATGGCGGCCATCGCCTCCAAGCGGCTCATGCAGCGGGCTTTCCAGTCTTCGTTCGACGATGCCCTGGCCGAGGCGAGGGAGCTCATAGCCCAGTGCCTGGCCTCCCCCGAGGCTTCGGCGGCCGCCGCCGAGTGGCTGGAGCGCAAGCGGCAGCGCCGCTCCGGCTCTCAGGGCTAGCGGGCCTCGCGTCCCCCCACTACTGCCCCCGCCCAGCGCTCGTAGAGGGTGACCAGGGCGGTGAAGTCCTGCTCCGCCAGCCCTTCCCGCACGGCCATCTCCCATGCCAGCTCCACCGCCCGCCCTACGACCAGCGGCACGCCCGCCTGCCGCGCCAGGGCCGCTGCCAGGGCCACGTCCTTGTGCATTAGGCCGGCCCGGAAGCCGTAGTCGAAGGTGCGGGGCAACACGGAGCGGGGGAACTTGTCCTCCGTGGCCGTGTTCCGGCCAGAGCTCACGTTGAGCACGCTCAGGGCGGTCTCGGGGTCGAGGCCCACCTTGGCGGCCAGCACCATGGCCTCGGCGGTGGCGGCCATGGCTGTAGCCGACAGCAGGTTGTTGATGAGCTTCATGGCCTGGCCGTGGCCGGGGCGCTCCGATACGTGGAAGATGTGGCGGCCGATGACCTCCAGCAGCGGGCGCGCCCGCTCCAGCGCCTCGCGGCTGCCAGCGGCCATGATGCTGAGGGTGCCCTCGTCGGCGCCGCGCACGCCGCCGCTGACGGGAGCGTCCAGGCACCCGGCGCCCTTGGCCTCCAGCGCACGGGCCACGCGCTCCTCCACTTCGACGCCGGTGGTGGACAGGTCGACGAACAGGGAGCCTGGCCCCATGGCCTCTGCCAGCCCGCCCGGCCCCAGCACCACCTCGGCGACGCTGGCAGGCGTGGGAAGGCTGGCCAGCACCACCTGACAGCGGGCCGCCACCTCGCTGGGCGAGCCGGCCACAGGCACGCCCATTTCGCGGAAGGGGGCAAGGGCCCGGGGCGAGATGTCGCATACCACCAGGGAGTGGCCGCGGGCCAGGAGACGGCGGGCCATGCGGCCGCCCATCTGCCCCAGGCCGATGAACCCCACGGGCGCCGTCACCGCTCCATCTCCTGGAAGACCTCGCGAGCGATACGGAAGGCTTCCACCCCTGCCGGCATGCCGGCATAGACGGCTACGTGCAGCAGGGCCTCCCGGATCTCCTCGCGGGTGAGGCCGTGGCGCAGCCCGGCGCCGATGTGCAGCTTCAGCTCGCGGTCGCGGCCAAGGGCCATCAGGGCGGCGATGGTGATGAGGCTGCGCTCCCGCAGGCCCAGCCCCGGCCGGGCCCAGACAGTGCCCCAGGCGTACTCGGTCACGAGCTCCTGAAGGGGGCGGGAGAAGTCGTCGGCCTCGCGGATGGCCCTGTCCACGTACTCCTCGCCCAGGGCCCGGCGGCGGATAGCTAGCCCTCGCTCGAACCTTTCGTCAGACATGATCCCTCCTCGTACTAGGGGATCGTCCTTCGTGCCAATTATGACATCGCTGGGTAGAAAGGGCACCGGCTGGGAAGGGGCCTAGCCCCGCACCACCACGCATACCCGCGGGGCGCAGTTATTGCCGTACCCCAGGCGGTTCCAGACCGGATCCAGCGGCTGCACGTTGCCTGCGGCATCGGTGGCGCGGGCTACCAGCGTGTAGGTGCCGGGGCGGTCGGGGCGCCACAGCACCCGCCAGGGAGTGGCACTGTAGGGCGAAAGAGGCTGCCCCAGCTCCGCCGCCTGCCATGTGGAGCCGCCATCGGCGCTCACCTCCACCCGCTCTATGGGCCCGTGACCCGACCAGGCCATGCCGCGCACCTCCACCGGGCCCAGGGGCACCGTCTCCCCGTCGGCCGGGGAGGCGATGAGGGCGCGCACCCGCATGAGGCTGACTGGGCGGGCGTCGCCGGTGGCATCGTCCACGTAGCGGTACTGTTCGGCCTGGAAGTAGCCGTCGAAGGGCGCCCTGAGGGCCCGTATCTCCACCAGCCACTTGACGGAGGCCATACCGTACCAGCGCGGCACCACCAGGCGCAGCGGGAAGCCGTGCTCCGGCGGCAGGGGGGCGCCGTTCATGCCCCAGGCGAGGAGGGTGTCCGGGTGCAGGGCGTGCGGCACGGGCAGGCTGCGGGCGAAGGGCTCCCACCGCCCCGGCTGGACCTGGCCACGGTCCGCCCCGACGAAGAGCACCTCCATGGCGTCCGTATCGAGGCCGGCCATCTCGAGCACATGGACCAGGGCTGTGCCCTCGAAGCGGACGGTGCTCACGGCACCCAGGCCCCAGGGCACGCCCGGCGGTGGCGGACGCATGAGGGTGCGACCGTTGCCGGCACACTCCATGGTCACCACCAGCTCGCGGCTGGGGAGCCGGCGCAGGTCGTCCAGGGACAATTGCAGCTCCCGGGACACGGCCCCGGTCACCCGTAGGCGGTGTGCGCCGCCGTCCAGCGCGGGCACGTCGAAGTGGCTGCGGACGAAGCAGATCCCGGTGGGCACGAGGGGCCCGGCCAGGGCGACCAGGGGGGTCTCAGCGTTGAAGGGGTCTTCCTGGACGATGCACCGGGATAGAGGGAGGCGCTGGGGCCCTGCGCCTGCGGTGGTCGCTTCTCGGGGCTCCATAGCATGGCTATTGTAGCGAGAGGCCAGTCCACGGGGCCAGACCTGGCGTGTTGACCTCTCCGGGCCCGGGCGGATATCTTGGCCTTGCCTCATGGGTGTCTGGTTCAGGCTCGGTAAGCTGGAGCTCCTGGTAGTCAGCGACGGCCCCATCCGCTTCGACGCCGGGGCGCTGTTCGGCGTGACGCCGCGCGTCATGTGGGAGCCGCTGGTGGGGCCCCTGGACGAGCAGCACCGCCTCACAGCCGGCCTCAACTGCCTGGTGGTACGGTCGGGCGGCAAGCTGGTGCTGGTGGAGACGGGCGTGGGGACGAAGCGGGGCTCGCGCGCCCCGGCCAGCGCCGGGCTGGAGGAGACGGGGCGCCTGCTGTCTGAGCTGGCCCGGGAAGGGATCTCCCCGGCCGATGTGGACGTGGTGCTCAACACCCACCTCCACTTCGACCACGCCGGGGGCAACACGGTGCTGGAAGGCGGCAGGCCCGTGCCCGCCTTCCCTCGCGCCCGCTACTTCGTCCCCGAGGGGGAATGGCAGGAGGCGCAGCGCCCCAACGAGCGCACCCGCGCCACCTACCTGGCCGAGAACTTCGAGCCCCTGGACGATGCCGGCGTGGTAGAGCTGGTGGAGGGGCCGGTCGAGGTGGCCCCCGGGGTGCGCATGGTGCCCGCCCCCGGCCACACGGCCCACCACTACCTGGTCGAGCTGGAGTCGGAAGGCGAGCTGGCCATCTACCTTGGGGAGGTGGCCCAGCATCCCCTCATGCTGGAACGGGTAGCCTGGCTCTCGGCCTTCGACGTGCTGCCCCTGGTGAACCTGGAGACCAAGAAGAAGGTCATCGAGAAGGCGCTGGAGCGACGCGCCCTCATCGTGTCTGTCCACGCGCCCTATCCCGGCCTGGGACGGCTGCTGCTGGAGGAGGGGCGACGCCGCTGGCAGCCGCTACCGCCCGAGGGCCATGAGTGAGCCTGCCCTCCTGCGTACGCCCCTTTACGAGGAGCACGTCCGTCTCGGGGCCCGCATGGCGCCCTTCGCCGGCTGGGAAATGCCGCTGCAGTACCGGGGCATCATCGAAGAGCACATGGCGGTGCGTAAGGCGGCGGGCATGTTCGATGTCTCCCATATGGGCCGGTTCGAGGTACGCGGACCCGAAGCGGCGGCGGGCCTGCGCCGTCTGTGCACCTACGCCGTCGACCGCCTCGCCCCTGGCCAGGGGCACTACGCTTTCCTCTGCAACGAGGGCGGCGGCATCCTGGACGACATCTACGTGTTCCGGCTGGACCGTGACCGCTTCCTGGTGGTGGCCAATGCCGCCAACGCCGGCAAGGTGCGGCGCTGGCTGGAGGCGCACCTGCCCCCGGGGGCGGGCCTGATAGACAGGCACCGCAGCACGACTATGGTGGCGGTGCAGGGGCCGCAGGCGGTGGCGATTTGCTCCGCTGCCCTGGCCCTCTCCCTAGGCGACCTGCCCCGTCGCGGCTGCATGGAGACAGCGTGGGCCGAGGGCACACTGTTCGCCTCGCGGACCGGCTACACAGGTGAGGACGGGGTAGAGCTGGTGGTTGAGGCGGAGGCTGGCCCCGCCCTGTGGCGCCGGCTGCTGGCAGCCGGGGTCGTGGCCTGCGGCCTGGGCGCCCGCGACACCCTGCGCCTGGAGGCGGCCCTTCCCCTGTACGGTCAGGACATCGACGAGGGCGTCAATCCCTTCGAACTGGGGCTGGCGTTCGCCGTGAGCCTGGACGACGGCGCGCCGTTTATCGGCCGCGAGGCCCTCCTGAGGGTGCGGGAGCGGGGCCCGCAACGACTGCTGGCCTGCCTGCGGGCCACGGAGCGAGGCATCATGCGGGCCGGCTATCCCATCTATCGCGGCCAGGACGAGGTGGGCAAGGTCACCAGCGGCGGCTACTCGCCCAGCCTGGGCACCAGCATCGGCATGGGCTTCCTGCCGCCCCCCTTGGCGCAGCCAGGGACAGCCCTTACAGTAGGCGTGAGGGGCCGCCCCCTGCCGGTGCAGGTGGTCCCCAGGCCCTTTTACCGGCCGCCCCGGCCGTGACAGCGAGAGGAGGCGAGGAGTGCCCAGCCCTAAGGACCTCCGCTATACCAAGGAGCACGAGTGGGTACGGGTGGAGGACGGGACCGGCACTGTGGGCATTACCGATTACGCCCAGGACCAGTTAGGCGATATCGTCTACGTGAAGCTGCCCGAAATCGGCACGACGGTCAAGCAGATGGAGCCCTTCGGCGAGATCGAGTCGGTGAAGGCGGTCTCCGACCTCTACTCCCCTGTCTCCGGCGAGGTGGTGGAGGTTAACGCCGAGCTGGAAGAGCGGCCCGAGTTGGTTAACCTGGACCCCTACGGCCGGGGCTGGATGATCCGGGTGCGCCTCTCCGACCCTTCGGAGCTGGAGCGACTGATGACCGCCGACGAGTACGATGCCTACGTAGCCGAGGAGGCGCAGGCCTAGGTTATGAGCGACAGCGCCCCCCATCCGTACATTCCCAACACCGACGACGACCGCCGCTATATGCTTTCGGCTATCGGCGTCGAGAGCGTCGAGGAGCTCTTTGCCGACATCCCCGCTCACCTGCGCATAGATGGCCTGCGCTTGCCCCCCGGGCTCTCCGAGGCGGAGCTCTTGCGAGAGATGGCTGAGATGGCCGGGCGCAATCGCTACCCCGGGCAGGACGGCCTGGCCTGCTTCCTGGGCGCCGGGGCCTACCGCCACTTCGTGCCCAGCGCCGTCCTGCAGGTGATATCGCGCTCCGAATTCTACACCGCCTACACCCCCTACCAGCCGGAAATCTCGCAGGGCACGCTGCAGACCATGTTCGAGTTCCAGAGCATGGTCTGTGAACTGCTGGGCATGGACGTGGCCAATGCCGGGATGTACGACGGAGCCAGCGCCCTGGCCGAGGCCTGCCTGATGGCAGCAGCCGTCACGGGCAGGCGGCGCATCGCCCTCCTGTCCACGGTGCACCCGGGCTACGAGGCGGTGGTGCGGACGTACGCCTTCGGGCGCGACCTGGAGGTGGACGTGGTCTCGCCTCCCGCCCTCGAACTCGGGGACGAGCACGCCTGCCTGGCCGTGCAGTCGCCCAACTTCTTCGGCTATCTGGAGGACATGGGCGCCCTGGCCGAGGCGGCCCACCGCGTCGGCGCGTTGCTGGTCACCAGCACTGACCCCATCTCCCTCGGCATGTTCCGCCCCCCCGGCACCTACGGGGCGGACATCGCCACCGCCGAGGGTCAGCCCCTGGGCTGCCCCCTGTCCTTCGGCGGCCCGTACCTGGGACTGCTGGCCAGCCGGAAGGAGTTCCTGCGCTACCTGCCCGGCCGCATCGTGGGCCGCACGAAGGACCGCGATGGACGCACGGGGTACGTGCTCACGCTGCAGACGCGGGAGCAGCACATCCGTCGCGAGCGGGCCACGTCCAACATCTGTACCAGCCAGCAACTGGTGGCCCTGGCCGCCACGGTATATATGGCCCTGATGGGGCGCCGCGGCCTGCGGCGGGTGGCGGAGCTGTGCTATCACAAGGCCCACTACCTGGCGGGGCGCATCGCCTCGCTGCCCGGCTACTCCCTCCCCCTGCCGGGCGTCTTCTTCAAGGAGTTCGTGGTGCGTTGCCCTCGTCCGCCCGAGCAGGTGAACGAGGCCCTGTTGGAGCGGGGCATCATCGGCGGGCTGGACATCTCGGACCGGGTCGAAAATGGGCTCCTGCTCTGTGTCACCGAGATGAACACGCGCCAGGAGATGGACCGTCTGGTGGACGCCCTGGCTGCGCTCTCGCCGAGGTGAGGCCATGGGCTTTCGTGTGGGCGAGCGTGACCCGCGGCAGGACTCCATGGGCTCTCGCCTCACCTTCGACCTGTCGCGTCCCGGTCGCATGGGGGCCGACCTGCCGCCGCTGGACGTGCCCGAGGCGGAGCTACCGCCCGAGGACCTGCTGCGCCACGACCTGCGCCTGCCCGAGATGTCCCAGAACGAAGCGGTGCGCTACTTCCTGGCCCTGTCGCGCCTCAACTATTCGGTGGACACGGGCTTCTATCCCCTGGGCTCGTGCACCATGAAGTACAACCCCAAGGTGAACGAGGAAGCGGCCCGCCTTCCCGGCTTCTCGCTTCCCCACCCGCTCCAGGAGCAGGACACCGTGCAGGGTGCGCTGGCGCTTCTGCACCGCCTCCAGTCCTACCTGTGCGAGGTGACGGGCATGGACGCGTGCAGCCTGGTCCCCGCTGCCGGCGCCCAGGGGGAGCTGGCCGGCATGCTGATGGTCAAGGCCTACCTGCGCGACCGGGGCGAGGAGGGCCGGCGCAGGGTGCTGGTGCCCGACTCGGCCCACGGCACCAACCCGGCGTCGGCGGCCATGTGCGGCTTCCAGGTGGTGACTGTGCCCTCGGATCGGGAGGGCAACGTCGACATGGGCTTCCTGGAGCAGGAGCTGGACGGATCGGTGGCGGCTATGATGCTCACCATCCCGTCGACGCTGGGGCTGTTCGAGCCCAACATCGCCCGCATCGCCGAGATGCTGCACCGGCATGGGGCGCTTCTCTATGGCGACGGCGCCAACCAGAACGCCTTCCTGGGAAGGGCCCGCTTCGGCGACATGGGCTTCGATGTGGTGCACCTGAACCTGCACAAGACCTTTTCCACGCCCCACGGCGGCGGCGGCCCGGGCGCCGGGCCCGTCTGCTGCAAGTCCTTCCTCGCCCCCTACCTCCCGGCCCCGGTGGTGGAGGAGCGGGACGGCTCTTACCGTCTGGCGCGACCGGAACGAAGCGTGGGCAAGCTGACGGCCTTCTGGGGCAACTTCGGCGTGCTGGTGCGGGCCTACGCCTACATCCGCGCCCTCGGTGCCGAAGGGCTGCGGTCGGTGGCCGAAAATGCGGTCATCAACGCCAATTATGTGCGCACGCGCCTGAAAGGTGTCTACCACCTGCCCTACGACCGCACTTGCCTGCACGAGGTGGTCTTCTCGGCGGCGCGGCAGCGGGCCAAGGGTGTGAAGGCGCTGGACATCGCCAAGCGTCTCATCGATTACGGCTTCCACCCGCCGACCATCTACTTCCCCCTCATCGTCCCCGAAGCACTGATGATCGAGCCCACAGAGACCGAGTCCAGGGAGAGCCTGGACGCCTTCTGCGAGGCCATGCTGGCTATCGCCAGGGAAGCAGAGGAGGAACCGGAGCTGGTGCAGGAGGCGCCGCATACGGCCCCCCTGCGCAGGCTGGACGAGGCCACTGCCGCCCGTCGGCCCGTGCTCCGCTGGCAGCCACCGGAGGAGAGGTGATGGAGCTCTCGGAACTGAACCCGCCGCCGCGCTTGCTCCTCGGCCCCGGGCCCTCCAATGTGCACCCGCGAGTCTATCGGGCCATGCTGGCCCCGGTCATCGGCTACCTCGACCCGGCCTTCCTGCAACTTCTCAGCGATACGCAGGTGCCCTTGCGGGCGGTGTTCCGGACCGGCAACGAGCTGACACTGCCCATCTCGGGCACGGGCAGCCTGGGCATGGAGGCGGCCATCTACAACGTGGTGGAGGAAGGGGACACGGTCATCGTCTGCATCAATGGCTTCTTCGGCTCGCGTATGGCCGACATGGCCCGCCGCTGCGGCGCCCGGGTGGTCACGGTGGAGGCCGACTGGGGCAGGGCCATCGAGGTGGAGCAGGTGGAAGCCGCCCTGCGCCAGCACCCGGGGGCCAAGGCGGTGTGCATCGTCCACGCCGAGACCTCCACCGGCGTTCTGCAGCCGCTGATAGACATTGCCCGGCTGTGCCGCGAGCGCGGCGCCCTGGTCATCGTCGATGCGGTGACTTCCCTCTCAGGGGCGCCGCTGGAGGTGGACGCCTGGGGCCTGGACGTGGTCTACAGTGCCACGCAGAAGTGCCTGTCGGCACCGCCGGGGATGGCGCCCATCACCTTCGGCCCGCGGGCGGTGGAGGCCATGCAGCGCCGCCGAGAGCCCTGCCGGAGCTGGTATGTCGACCTGACCATGCTGCGCGAGTACTACGGCGGCCCTCGCCGCTACCACCACACGCCGCCCATGAGCATGCTCTACGCCCTGCGCGAGGCCCTGCGGCTGGTGCTGGAGGAGGGCCTGGAGGAGCGCATCGCCCGCCACCGGCGGCACGCCAGCGCCCTGTGGGCGGGGCTGGAGGCCATGGGCTTGCGGCTACATGTGGAGGATGAGTCGCTGCGGGCGCCGCCGCTCACCACCGTCCGCGTACCGGAAGGGGTGGACGAGGCCCGGCTGAGGCAGGACCTGCTGGAGCGGCACGGCATCGAGATCGGCGCCGGGTTCGGCCCCCTGGCGGGGAAAGTCTGGCGCGTGGGGCTCATGGGCTACTCGTCGCAGCCCCAGAACGTGCTGGCCCTGCTGCATGCCCTGGAGGTGGAGCTGTGGCGCCAGGGCTGCGAGGTGCCCAGGGGCGCCGGTGTAGAGGCCGCCGCCCGCGTCCTGGCGTCCGGGGACGCGTAAGGGTCGGTGACGGCCCGTGGACTGGCAGGGGAAGCGGGCCATCGTCCTGGGAGCGGAGACGGGGGCGGGCCGGGCCGTGGCCCAGGCCCTGGCCGAGGCTGGCGCCCGCCTGGCCATCGTAGCCGGCAGCAGCACTGCCGAGGCCGCCTTCGCCGTCCAGCGCCTGGCCCGTCGCCTCAGCAGGCCCCAGAGGGAGCCTGTGCTGGCCCAGGCCATCGACGCCGCCAACGATATGGCCGTCCGGGTCATGGTGCGCCAGACGGCCAAGGCCCTGGGAGGTCTGGATGCCCTGTTCTTCTGCGCCGACCTGGGGCCCGCCACGCCAGACGCCCTGGCCCTGGCCTGTCGCTATGGCTCGCGTGAGATGAAGCGCGCCGGGGGCGGGGCCATCGTCGCCATAGCTGGCGTGGACATATCGCCGCTGGTGGACGAGTGTCTCGCCAGCGGCGTCCGCCTCATGGCTGTCACCGGGGCTGGCGACCCTGCCGCTCTGGCCGCGGAGGCCCTTCGCCTGGCCGACACGGGCGAGGCGGGGGCGGTGGTCAGGCCGCGAGAGGATTGAGGGCAGCGGGCGCCGGCGCTAACCTGGCGGCGGAAGGGAGGTAGCCATGGCCTACGAGACCATCGTCTACGAGAAGGAGGCGGGCAAGGCACGCATCGTCCTCAACCGGCCCGAAAAGCTCAATGCCATCTCCTGGCAGATGATGCAGGAGCTGTCCCGCGCCCTGTGGGAGGCCGACCGCGACCCCGACGTGCACGTGGTCATCCTGAAGGGGGCGGGCCGTGCCTTCTCTTCCGGCTACGACATAACGCCCCCTCCCGGCGACCGTACCCATGCTCCCACCCACATCACCATGGAGCGCGATATGTGGTACCTGGAGCGGGGGCTGGAGCTGCGCATGGCCCTGTGGGACATGCACAAGCCCGTCATCGGGCAGGTTCACGGCTACTGCCTGGCCGGGGGCACCGACCTGGTGCTACTGTGCGATATGGTCATCTGTGCCGAGGACGCGGTGTTCGGCTTCCCGCCGGTGCGGGCCATGGGCTCGCCCGTGAACCACATGTGGACCTACCTGGTGGGGCCCCAGTGGGCCAAGCGGCTCCTGCTCACCGGGGATACCATCAGCGGACGGGAGGCGGAACGTATCGGGCTGGTGCTCAAGGCGGTGCCTGCCGACCGGCTAGAGGCGGAGGTGGAGGCGCTGGCCGACCGCATGGCCCGCATCGACGTAGACCTGCTGGCGGCCAACAAGCGCATCGTCAACCTGGCGCTGGAGCTTATGGGCGCGCGCACCATGCAGCGGCTGGCGGCAGAGCGCGATGCCATCGCCCGGCAGGCGCCGGTGGTGAGAGAGTTCTACCGCATCGCCAAGGAGCAGGGACTGAGGGCGGCCCTCGAGTGGCGAGACGCCAAGTTCGGCGACCGCCCGCGCAAGGAACCTTCGTAGAAGGAGGGTACAGGTGGGGGTCCTCGATAAGCTCAGACTCGATGGCAGGGTAGCCATCGTCACCGGGGCCGGCAGGGGGCTGGGAAGGGCCATGGCCCTGGCCCTGGCCGAGGCGGGGGCCGATGTGGTCTGTGCCGCCCGCTCCCGCGACCAGATCGAGGAGACGGCCAGCCTGGTGAGGGAAAAGGGCCGCCGCGCACTGGTCGTCCCCACCGACGTCAGCCGCCCGGAGCAGTGCGCCGCCCTCATAGAGGCCGCCATTCAGGAATTCGGCAAGCTGGACGTGCTGGTCAACAACGCCGGGGGCGCCACGCCGGGCTACGGCAAGCCCGTAGAGGAGATAACCGACGAAGAGTGGCACTTGGGCATCGATACCAATCTGTCCAGCGTGTTCTACTGCTGCCGGGCCGCCATCCCGCACCTCATCAGGCAAGGCGGAGGCAAGATCATCAACGTCGCCTCCGGCTACGGGTTGCGGGGAGGCCGCAACAACTTCATCTATACCTCGGCCAAGGCAGCGGTCATCAACTTCACCCGCTCGCTGGCCCTGACCTATGCCCGTTACAACATCCAGTCCAACTGCATCATCCCGGGCTTCTTCCCCCACGACGACCCTCAGACGCTGGAATACCTGCGGGGTGGTCAGTTCATCCCCGTGGGCCGGGTGGGGCGCGACGAGGAGCTGGGCCCGGCCTGCGTCTTCCTGGCCTCGCCCCTCTCCGACTATATGAACGGCCAGGTGATCGCTCTGGACGGGGGCGGGCTGGCCGGTGGACAGGCCCCTACGGGCCTGGCCCCCCGCGTGCCCCTGCGGGAGGACTGAGGATGCTGAAGCTGGAAAACCCGCCCATCCTGGTGGTGGCCGGTATGCGCTGGCGTCACCCGTTCGGCATCCTCTTTTACTTCGGCCGGCGCTGGCGGCGCTTCCGCCGGGCGGTGCTCTCGGCCGAGGGGCTGCTCCTCTACCAGGAGGTGGTCCTCAGGCCCGAGGGCCTGCTGCCCCGTACGTTCCTCGCCCTCTCCTGGTGGCGCGACCGCGAGTCGCTCAAGGCGTTCTACAATCACCCGCTGCACCAAGAGATGGTGCGCTGGGCCGACAGCGGCCAGCGCCCCTTCGACCTGTGGATAGAGGAGTACCTTATGCGCGAGCCCGGGTCCTACAGGGGCGCGAAGGCACCCCTGCCCGCTGCCCTGGAGGCCAGTCAGATCACGCTGAGGAAGGTGCAGACATGAGGGAGATGTCGCTCGCCGGCAAGGTCGCCCTGGTGATGGGCGTGGAGCACCCCACTGGCCGGGCCGTCGCTGTCGCGCTGGCCGAGGCGGGGGCCGATGTGGCCTGTGTGGCCACCTCCACTCGCCGCGAGGCGGAGGTGGCGGCCAACTCCTGCGCCAACGAAGCATGGGCCATAGGCCGCAGGGCCCTGGCCCTCGGCCTGGACCCTCTGGACGAGGCCCAGGTGCGCTCGGCCGTGGACAGGACGGTGCGCGAGCTGGGCGGCCTGGACGTCCTGGTCAACGCCCACGACCTGCCCTGCGCAGAACCCTTCGAGGAGACAGACCCGCGGCACTGGCGCCGCGTCCTGGACGGCAACCTCACCGCCGTCTACCTGGCGGTGCGGGCGGCCGGCAAGGTCATGCTGGCCCAGGGCAGGGGGCGCATAGTGAATGTGGTGCCCCTGATGGCCGAGCGGGGGCTGGCCAACGCTGCTGCCTACTGCGCTGCCAAAGCAGGGGTGCTCAACCTGACCCGCGCCCTCGCCCTGGAATGGGCCAGGAGGGGCGTGGCCATCAACGCCCTGGGCTGCGGCTGGACGGAAGGCGAGGGCCTGGCCCAGGACGAGGAAACCAGGGCGCAACTGGAGCGCTACCTGCCCTATCGTCGGCTGGCCAGGCCGGACGAACTGGCAGGGGCGGCCCTCTATCTGGCCTCCGATGCCGCCGACTTCATCACCGGGCAGGTCATCTGGGTGGAGGGCGGCGCCCTCAGCCACGTCTAGCCCGGTCCGGCCTCGCGAGAGGCCCGACCGGTCGTGCGCCGAAGAGGCCTCGCCGGGGCCGCGAGATGTGCGGCAGCGTGAGGCCAACGCGGCCGGTCGACGGCCGCGAGGCTGTGCGGCCCGGGTGGGGTTGCCCCTTTAGATGTTGCTGCGGCCCTGGCCGCCGTCTACCACCACGCAGGCACCAGTGACCCACCCGGCCCGTGGCGAACAGAGGAAAGCGATGACGTTGGCCACCTCTTCGGCCGTGCCGAAGCGCAGCCAGGGAATGTTGTCGCGGGTAAAGCGTGCCATACCCTCCGGGTCCTCCAGTTGACGGCGTCGCCATGTCCCGCCCGGATGGGCAATGGAGCCCGGGGCCACCGCCACGACGCGGATGCCGTCGGGTGCCAGAGCGCTGGCCATCGACTTGGCGTGGGAGATGAGCGCCGCCTTGGCGGCGTTGTAGGCCGGCGTGCCGCCTGCCTCTCTGCCCCAGATGGAGGCCAGGTGGACGATGACGCCGCCGCCCTGCTGTCGCATCGCAGGGGCCACCATCTCGGTGAGCCGCACGGGAGTGAGCAACAGGGCCTCCAGTCCTCGGCGCCACGTCTCCTCGTCCTGGCCCGGCAGGGAAGCGTGCAGACTGTTGACCAGGATATCGATGCGGCCGTAGGCGTCCAGGGCGGCCTGCACCAGGCGGCGGCAGTCTTCGGGGCGGGTCAGGTCGCCGGCAAAGATGGTCGCCCGGCCACCGCGGGCCTCGACCAGCGCCTGGGCCTGTCGCAGGCCTTCCTCGCCGCGGGCGGCCAGTACCAGCCGGCAGCCCTCCTCGGCCAGGGCCAGGGCTGTGGCCCGGCCGATGCCTCGGCTGCCGCCGGCGATTACCGCTACTCTGTCGCGCAGGAACAGCTCCACCTTCTCCCTCCGAGAGGTCGCTACCGGGCCCTATTATGGGCGAGGGCGGGGACGCCCGCCAGAAGGCGTTTTGGCGCGAGGCTGGCCTCATCGGCGCGGCAGGCTATGAATGTGCTCTATCCTGGTGTAATATCTTGCTGTCCTCGTGGTGGGGCGGGTTGAGGGAGATATGCTGAGCCTGGAACAACTGGAGGTCTTTCGGGCAGTAGTGAAGGCCGGCGGCTTCAATCGGGCAGCCAGCGAGCTATTCGTCACCCAGCCGGCCGTCTCGCGCACCATCCGGCAGATGGAGGAGGCCCTGGGCGTAAAGCTGTTCTACCGCTGCGGCAACCGCCGCAAGGTGTCCCTCACTCCGGCCGGGGAGCAGGTGCTGCACTTCGCCGACCAAGTGATAGCCCTGTGGGGGCGCCTCCAGCACGAGATCCGCAGCGACACGAGCGAAGACCGGCAAAGCACGGTGAGCATCGCCTGCGGGCCCACGTCCAGTCGTTACATCCTTCCGGAGCTGTTGCGGCGCTACAACTCCATATACCCGAGCGTCCGCTTCAGTCTGAGGGTATGGACGACGGCCCCCGACATCGACGCCGATGTCCTCTCCGGCCACGCCGACCTGGGGGTTCAGACCGACTGGTTCGTCAGCGGCGAGTTCCACCTCGTGCCCCTGTTCCGCGACCGGCTGGTGCTCATCGGCCCTCCGGGAGAAGGTACCGACGAATTTCCTTCCCGCCCTGCGGAGGTGGGTACCCTGTCCTTCATCACCACGCCGCGGGGCACCCCGTACCGGACCTTCCTGGAGCGATGGAGCGAGTCCTTGGCCGTGCGGTTGGAGCCGAGGATGGAAGTCAGCAGCGTGGACATCCTGAAGCAGTTGGTGCGCCTGGGGGTGGGCTATGCCATAACCTCCGAAATCTCGGTAGTACAGGACCTGGCTGAAGGGGCGGTGCGGCTGCTGCGCGCCCCAGGGCTGCCCCTGGAATACAACTTTTATGCTGCCTACGTCCCTCAGCGCCCCCTCTCGAGTGCCGCCTCTGCCCTGCTGGCCCTGCTGAAGGGGGCTGCCTTCCCCGCCTCTTACGACGTCGGCCCCAAGGCTGTGGCCGGCTGAGGCCGGAGCGGCAGCCTGGCCTCAACCTTTGACTGCCCCCAGCGTCAGGCCAGCCACGAAGCGGTCCAGGAACAGGTTGTAGACCAGCGCCACAGGTATGGCCACGATCATAGCGGCCGCCATCAGCGACTGCCAGAACAGGACATCGCCCCGCACCAGTTCCGTGGGCACCCCCACACTGATAGTCTTCTCCGACGAGGTCGACACGAAGGCCAGAGCGTAGACGAACTCGTGCAGGGTCAGGGTGAAGGAGAATATGACGACCGTCAGGATACCCGGGAGAGCGAGGGGCAGCACCGTCCGCACCACAGCGCCGACCCGGCTGTAGCCGTCGATGAGTGCCTGCTCCTCGATGTCTCGCGGGATGGACTTGAGGAAGCCCATGAGCAGCCAGGTGCAGAAGGGGACTGTGAAGGTGGGATACACCAGCACCAGCGACCAGCGGGAGTCCTGCAGGCCCAGGTCGGCCACGACTCGCGACAGGGGTATGAACAGCAATGTGGGTGGCACGAGGTACACGAGGAAGATGGTGATGCCCAGCCCCTCGCCCCAGCGCCCGGCAAGCCGGGCCAGGCTGTATGCTGCCGGCAATGCCAGCGCCAGCGTAATGGCGACGACAACGACTCCCACGAACAGGCTGTTCACGGCGAAGGTGACGAACTTCGTCTCCTGGAACAACAGCTGCACGTGCTCCAGGGTCGGCCCGCCAGCCCCAAAGGCGAAGGGATTGTTCCTAGGGTTGTACAGGTCCTGGCTGCGTTTGAACATGGTCACCAGTCCCCAGAAAAAGGGGAAGGCACTGAACAGGGCGAACAGCGAGACCACTCCGTAGACGGAGGCCCGCGACCCCCAGTACCTCGCAGCGTTCACTTCAGGTCACCTCTGCCCGCCGGGCCAGCCGCAGCATCAGCACAGCCACACCCAGCAGCACTGGAAACAGGAACAGGGCTACTGCTGCCCCCTGCGCCAGGTCTCCTCCCTGGATCCCCTTGATGAAGGCCCAGCTTCCCAGCACCTGGGTACTGTTGATAGGGCCACCCCGCGTGAGCACGTAGACCACCGCTAGGTCCGTGAAGGTGAAGATGAAGCCGAACAGCACCGCCACCGCCACGACCGGGAACATAAGGGGGGTGATGATCTGGAGGAAAAGGCGCCAGAAACCGGCACCGTCCACCGCAGCGG
>BEIA01000013.1 GCA_002898715.1 bacterium HR24
CAAGTACCACCGCCACGACTGGCGGGAGTTCCAGCCCCTGGCAACGCCCGTGCGCCCTTACATCCCCATATGGGTAGCGGCGGTGCGCACGCCCCTCGTGCGCCTGGCGGGCGAGATGGCCGACGGCCTGATCGGCCACCCTATCTGGTCCGTGCGCTGGGCCAAGGAGCAGGCGCTGCCGGCCCTGCTGGACTCGCTCGCCAGGGCGGGCAGGCAGCGTGCCGACGTACACTTCAACGCCTGGTTCTGGGTAGTCATAAACCGCGACCGGCGAGAAGCCATCGAAGACGCCAAGGGCACGGTAGCCTTCTACGCCGGCATCCAGCAGTACGAGGACTACTTCGCCGCGCACGGCTTCCAGGCAGAGGCCCGCCGCTGCCAGCGCTGGGTGAAGGAAGGCAACTACGCCGCCGGCGCCCAGGAAGTGAGCGACGAGATGGCCCAGACCTTTGTCATCTGCGGCGATCCCGATGATGTGCGCCGGCGGCTGGAGCCGGTATTCGAGTTCGTGGATTCCCTCACCCTCGTCCCGCCCATAGGCGGGCTGCCGCCAGAGAAGGTGGCAGCGTACGCCCAGGCCATCGCCGAGACCTTTTACCTGTAGCGGGCAACGAGCCGGCCCTCGCGCTCATTCGGCCTCGTCACGTAAGGGGCACCAGGGCCCCGCGACGAGCGAGGAGAGTGCGGTCGTGCACCGTGGCCAGGGCCCCCTCCGAGGTGGGCGCGTTTATTCTTGACAATTTAGCCTGCCATACCATATTATTCTCCATTGACGATACCGCTGTACCAGTCGAGGGGAGGTTGCTGTCATGTCCCAGTACGCCCATCCCGAAGTGCTAGTGTCCACCGACTGGGTGGCCGAGCACCTGAACGATCCCAAGGTGCGCCTGGTGGAGGTGGACGTGGACACCGCCGCCTACGAGACAGGCCACATCCCCGGCGCCGTGGGTTGGCACTGGAAGAACGACCTGGAGGCCCCCATCCTGCGCGACATCGCCCCCAAGGAGCTGCTGGAGGACCTGCTCTCGCGCTCCGGCATCGCCAACGACACCACGGTCGTCCTCTACGGCGACAATAACAACTGGTTCGCGACCTATGCCTTCTGGCTGCTGAAGTACTATGGCCACGAGGACGCCCGCGTCATGAACGGCGGCCGCAAGAAGTGGATCGACGAGGGCCGCCCGCTGACCACCGACGTGCCCTCCTACCCGCGGACCCAGTACCGCGCCAAGGAGCCCAACCCCGAGATCCGCGCCTTCCGCGACGAGATCCTGAAGCGGCTGGGCTCCTCCGACCTGGTGCTGGTGGACGTGCGCTCGCCAGCCGAGTACAAGGGGGAGATCCTGGCTCCGGAGAACCTGCCTCAGGAGGGCGCTCAGCGACCGGGCCACATCCCCGGCGCGAAGAACATCCCCTGGGCCACCGCCGTGCGCGAGGACGGGACCTTCAAGGACCCGGAAGAACTGAAGCAGATCTACCAGTCCCTGGGCGTGACCCCGGAGAAGGACGTCATCGCCTACTGCCGCATCGGCGAGCGCTCCTCCCACACCTGGTTCGTGCTCAAGTACCTGCTGGGCTACCCCAAGGTGAAGAACTACGACGGCTCCTGGACGGAGTGGGGCAGCCTGGTGGGCGCGCCCATCGAGAAGTAGGTCCCCGGCGTCCCCGCCCGCCTTGCCCTGGCCCCACCGCCTCCCTATGATGGGGGGCGGCCATGGCCGAGGCGGGCGGGGTAGCTGTCCGGGGCAGGCACCTGGGCATCTGGGGAAGGCGCCTCTTCTTGCGCGAGGCGGCGCCTATCGCTCCCGCCCATGCCCATGCCCTCCTGCTTCACGGCTGGGTGGGCACCTCGTCCTGGATGTTCCGCCACGTACTGCCCGAGCTTGGACGCCACTTCCACGCCTACGCTCCCGACCTGCCAGGCTTCGGCCGCTCCCAGCCCCTGTCCCGCCGCCCCGCTCTGGACGACTACGTCCGCCTCTTGCGCGACCTGCTGGACGACCTGGACGTGGACCGCTGCCACGTGGTGGGGGCATCGGTGGGGGGCACGCTGGCCCTCGCCTTCGCCAGCCGCTACCCGGAACGGGTGGGGCGGCTCGTATTGGTGGGGCCAGTGTGGCGCGGGGCAGACCTGCCCCGTCGGTTCCACCTCTTGTTCCGGCTGGTGGACTGGCCCGGCCTGGTAGAAGTCATCCCCAAGGCGCCCATCAAGTGGTGGATGGTGGTGCGGCGGCTGGACATGGCCCGCGATACTCGTCATCTCTCGCCCGAGGATCGCCGTCTCATGGCTCGGGACGTGATGCGCGTGTCGAACCAGACCCTGGTCAACGTGGCTCGCGAGCTCCTGCGCCTGGACCTCACCCGCGAGGCGCGCCGGGTCTGCGCCCCTACCCTGGTGCTGGACGGGGAGGAGGCGCGCATGGTCCCGGCCCGCGCCTCCGTGCGCCTGGCCAGCGCCATCCCGTCCGCCCGCTGCCACATCGTCGCCGGCTGCGGCCATAACCTGGTCCTGGAGCGTCCCGACGCCTTTCTGGAGCTGGCGCTTCCCTTTCTTAAGGGAGAGCCCAGTTGCCAGGCGTGGGACCTTTCGGGTTAAAATGGGCACGACCTCGAGGGAGGAAGAGACCATGAGCGAAGGGCCCCTGTCCGACGTGCGCGTGCTGGAACTTCCCGGGGCGGTGGGCGCCTACTGCGGCAAGCTGTTAGCCGACCTGGGCGCCGACGTCATCAAGGTAGAGCCCCCGGGCGGCGACCCGTCCCGCCGCATCCCACCCTTCTTCCACGACGACCCGCATCCCGAGAAGAGCCTCTATTTCTTCGCCTTCAACACCTCCAAACGCTCCATTACCCTGGACATGGCCGCCGCCGACGGCCGCGTCCTCCTGCGGCGGCTGGCCCAGCGCGCCGACGTGGTCATAGACTCCTTCCCGCCCGGCCACATGGACGCCTTGGGGCTGGGCTATGAGCCGCTGCGCCAGGGCAACCCGGGCCTCATCTACTGCTCCATAACAGGGTTCGGACTGTGGGGCCCCCACGCCAGCTACAAGGCCAGCGACCTCATCGCCGTGGCCATGAGCGGCATGATGTATCTGGCCGGCTTCCCAGAGGACCCGCCCAACCGGCCCTACGGCGACCAGTCCCACTACTGCGCCTCCGTCCAGGCCGCCGCCGGCATCCTGACCGCTCTCCTGCACCGAGACCGGACGGGGCAGGGGCAGGTGGTGGAGGTCTCCATGCAGGAGGCCCTGGCCATGAACCAGGAGACGGCCATGCAGTACTGGGACCTGCGCCAGGAGCTGCGGCGTCGCCAGGGCGAGGGGCGCCGCCTTCCCAGCGGGGAGTGGTTCCGGGTGCCCGGCATCGGCACCTACGAGTGCGCCGACGGCCATGTGTATCTGATGATCGGCGTCCCGGGCTTCGGCGCGCCTATCTCCGTGCTCATCCAGTGGATGGCCGAAGAGGGCATGGCCGGGGACCTGACCAGCCCGGAGTGGCAGGACGTGTTTTCTCGTCTCGACTTGCGCCTCCTGGTCCAGCTCTACCAGGGCGCCGACGTCAGCGCCGCCCAGGAGTGGCTGCCCCGTTTCCGCCACGTCGACGGCATCATCGAGCGCTTCGTGCGCACCAAGCGCAAGCAGGAGCTTTACGAGGAAGGGCAGCGCCGCGGCCTGCTCGTAGCGCCCGTCAACACGCCCCGCGACGTGCTGGACAACAGGCAGCTCAACGAGCGCGGCTTCTTCGTGACGGTGGAGCACCCGGAGCTGGGCGCTGCCATTCGTTATCCAGGGCCGCCGTACCGACTGAACGGCACGCCGGCCCGCATCTGGCGCCGGCCGCCGCGTATCGGGGAGCACAACCGGGAGGTGTACCTGGACGAGCTGGGGCTCACGGAGGCCGAACTGGCGTCTTTGGCCGGGGCCGGCGTCATCTGAGTGGTCGCGCCGTCGTTCGAGGAGGTGATGCCATGACCACCGACAACCTGCCCCTGGCAGGCATCCGCGTGGCGGACTTCTCCTGGTTCGGGGCCGGGCCCATCTTCACCCAAGCCCTGGCCCACTACGGCGCCGAGGTCATCCGTGTCGAGTCCCAGATCCGCCTGGACGGGCTGCGTATCACCCAGCCCATGCCCAAGGACAGGCCGCCCGGGATCAACCTCTCCGGCTATTACAACAACTTCAACGCCGGCAAGCTCTCCTTCTCTCTGAACATGGCCAGCGAGAAGGGAAGGGAGGTAGCCCTGCGGCTCATCGCCAAGAGCGACATCGTGGCCGAGAACTTCACCCCGGGCACCTTCGAGAAGTGGGGCCTGACCTACGACCGCATCGTGCAGGTGAAGCCGGACATCATCATGGTGCGGGAGCCCATGCAGGGCCTCACCGGCCCCCACCGCGACTTCGCGGGCTTCGGGGCCGTCATCACGCCCCTGGCTGGCATCAGTTACCTGTCGGGCTTCCCTCACCGGCCACCGGTAGGGCTGGGCACCAACTATACCGACTACGTTATCAACCCGGGGCACGCGCTGGTGGCCACCCTGGCTGCCCTGCACTACCGGAACCGCACCGGCAAGGGCCAGCTCATCGAGGTGGCCCAGCTGGAGTCCTCGGTAAACGTCATTTCCGTGGCCCTCCTGGACTGCTCCGCCAACGGGCGCGTGCAGGAGAGGCAGGGCAACCGTCTGCCCTATGCCTGCCCCCACGGCGCCTACCGCTGCCTGGGCGATGACCGCTGGGTGGCCATCGCCGTATTCACCGACGGAGAGTGGCAGGCCTTCTGCCAGGTAGTAGGCGAGGAATGGACTCGGGAAGAGCGCTTCGCCACCCTCCTCGGCCGGAAGGCGCACGAGGACGAACTGGACCGCCTCATCGAGTCCTGGACATCGCAGCGCGAGGCCGAAGAGGTGATGGAGCGCCTGCAGGCCGCGGGGGTACCGGCCGGCGTAGTGCAGAGCGCCGCCGATACGCTGGACCACGACCCGCACCTGAAGGCGCGCGGCTACTACCATTACCTGGAGCACCCGGAGGCAGGGCGCACCGCCTACGACGGCCCCGGCTTCCGCCTCTCGGCTACACCTGGCGGCCCCAGGGGGCCAGCGCCGCTCCTGGGCCAGCACACCGAATACGTCTGCAAACACGTGCTGGGCCTCTCCGAAGAGGAGATCGCCGAACTGGTAGTGGACGGCGTGCTGCAGTAGGCCAGCGCGAGAGGCACGCCTGGCGGCGCGAGGGCGGGCCACCGGCCGCCCGCCGGGCCGCACCCTGGGACCCCTCCCTCCGTGGCCTCCTGGTCAATCTTCGTCAGGTCTGCAGCCCGGTACTGGACAAGTCGCCCAGGAACGGTTAGCATTTCCTCAATCTCAGCACGAGAAAGGAGGGTGTCGTATGAGCAACGGCTACCCCGTGACCTTCGACGTCCCCCTGCAGAAGGAGTTCGACCGGGCCCACGTCCTCTTGCGGGTGGTCGTGTTCTGGCTGGTAGGCTGGGTGCCCGGTTTGCTCTACTACGTTCTGCCGGCAGTGGCGGCCCTCTGGGTCTCCCAGAAGGGGCCCCAGCGCTTCCTGCAGGAAGACACGCCCAAGCTCACCAGCTGGATACGTATGGCCATGGCCTTCTATGCCTATCTGTTCATGTTCACCGACAAGCTGCCGCTCGAGCGGCCCGAAGAGGTGGTCACCCTGGAGGTCCAGCCCGGCGGCAACCCCAGCGTGGGCTCAGCGCTCCTGCGCTTCTTCCTGGCCATCCCCAGCGCGTGGGTGCTGGGCATCCTCTACCTCGTGGCCTACGTCATGTGGATAGTGGCAGCCATCCAGGTGCTGACCCAGGGCAGCTTCTCGGAGGGCATCGCCAGCTTCTTCCGGGGCGTGCTGGCCTGGCAGGCGCGGCTCTTCGTCTACCTCGGCTCGCTGGTGGAGCCCTACCCGCCCTTCGCTCTGGAGACGGGCCCGCGGCCCACGGCGGCCGCCTGAGACTGGCCAGAACGCGCGCCGCCCGTATGCCCTGACGGCAGGAGGGCCGGCTACAATGGGCATGTGAGCGACGCCGCTCGCTACGGTGAGCTCTTCCGCAGGGCCTATGCCGCCCTTCACGGCGGCGCGCCCGACGAAAAGGCCGCTTTCGTCCAGCGGCGGTCGGACGAGAGCCTGGAGGAGTTTCTGGCCCGCTCGCGTCGCGAGGCCCTCGCACCACTGCGCGACGCCCTCCAGGCCATGACGCCGCCTGCCGGGCTGGACGACGCCCATCGCCTCCTCCTGGAGGCCATCGAATGCGCCCTGGAAGCCGATGCCGCCCTGGCCGCCCAGGTCCGGGCCTACGGCTGCGGGGACTACCAGCAGAGCATCCAGCACTCGGAACGGGTGGCCGTCCTGGCCCAGAGGGCAGTGGAGGTGGACAGGGAGCTAATCCGCGCCCTCTGGCTGGCCGAAGAGGCCACGCCCGGCACCCTGGCCGCCCTGGGCCTGGTGGACGTCCTGCCCAGGGGGGATGACACCCGGCGCCTCAGTGAGGAAGAATAGGGTTAGTCCGCGACGGGACGAGAGGGAGGTCACCTATGGCCCTGGTAGACGGCGGCGACCTGGTGGTGAAGGCCATCAAGCGCGAGGGGGTGGATGTCATCTTCACCCTCTGCGGCGGCCACGTCCAGGCGATATACGACGCCTGCCTAGACGAGAACGTGCGCGTCATCGACGTGCGTCACGAGCAGGCTGCTGGCCACGCTGCCGAGGGATGGTCGCGGGCCACCCGGCGTTGCGGCGTTGCCGTGGTCACCGCCGGGCCGGGGGTCACCGATGCCGTAACCGCCCTCGCCAACGCCTGGCACAACAAAAGCCCCATGCTGGTCATCGGTGGGCGAAGCCCCCTCAACCGCTTCGAGATGGGTGCCCTGCAGGAGATGGACCAGTTAGACCTGGTGCGTCCCATCACCAAGTGGGCCCGCTGCGTCTACGAGACCAAGCGCATCCCCGAGTACATCGCCACCGCCTTCCGCCATGCCATGACCGGCCGCCGCGGCCCCGTCTTCCTGGAAATCCCTTCCGACGTCCTCTTCCAGAAGGTGGAGGAGTCGGAGGTGTATTTCCCTGAGCGCTACCGCCCCGAGGGGCGCCGCTACCCCGACCCAGAGGTGGTGAAGCAGGCAGCCGCACTGCTCGCCAGGGCCGAGCGGCCCATGGTCATGGCCGGCTCGCAGATCTACTGGGACGAGGCCCACGAGGAGCTGCGCCGCCTCATAGAGTTGCTGGACGCACCTGTCTACCTGAATGCCATGGGCAGAGGGTGCATCCGGCAGGACCACCCCCTCTTCTTCTCGCGCACCCGCCGCACCGCCTTCGCCCAGTGCGACGTGGCCCTGGTCATCGGCACCCCCTTCGACTTCCGTCTGGCCTATGGGAGGCGCTTCGGGCCCGAGGCGAAGATCGTGCAGATAGACTCCGACCCTGTCGAGCTGGGCCGCAATCGCGACGTGGACGTGGCCCTCGAGTCCGATGCCAAGGCCGCCCTGCAGGCCCTCATAGCAGAGCTGGAGGGGCGCTCGTACCGACACTCCGACTGGGTGCGCGCCCTGCGCGAGGAGGAGGACAAGATCCGCGCCCAGCGGGAGGAGTGGGAGAACTCGGACCGGGTACCCATCCATCCGTTGCGCCTGTGCCGCGAAATCGCCCGCTTCGTGGACGAGAACACCATCGTGGTAGGGGACGGCGGCGACATCGTGAGCCTGGCCTCGCAGGTGCTGCCCATCAACCAGCCCGGGCAGTGGTACGATCCGGGGCCCTTCGGCACCCTGGGAGTGGGCACGGGCTTCTGCATGGCCCTGTCCTGCGTGTACCCCAACAAACGCATCCTGATGGTCAATGGCGATGGCACCTTCGGGCTCAACGGCTTCGAGTTCGATACCTTCGTCCGCTTCGGCATGCCGGTGGTGTCGGTGGTGGGCAACGACCGCCAGTGGGGCCAGATCACCGTGGGCCAGAAGCTCATGTACGGCAAGGACAGGGTCATCGCCTCGCTGCTGGGCGACAACGCCCGCTACGACCTGGTAGTGGAGGCGCTGGGCGGCCACGGCGAGTTCGTCACCGAGCCCCAGCAGATCCGACCCGCGCTGGAGCGGGCCTTCGCCTCGGGCAAGCCCGCCTGCGTCAACGTCATCCTCGACCAGGAGCCGCCCGGCCTGCGGGGCGGCTACGAGTTCATGTAGGCGCCTCTGCCTCCATGGGCTACTGCGTCTTCTGCGAGATCGTGGCCCGCCGGGAGCCCGCCGAGGTCCTCTACGAGGACGAGCAGGTGATGGTGTTCCGCAACCGCCTGCGCTGGGTGCCGGTGATGCTCCTGGCCATCCCCAAGGAGCACATGACCCAGGAGCAGCTCTGGCGCGACATGGGCCGCGTGGGCGAGGTGGCGGTGGAGATGGGGCGCAAGTTCTGCCCCAACGGATTCCGCCTGCTTTCCAACTTCGGCTTCGACGCCATGCAGTCCCAGGAGCACGCCCACGTGCACATCCTGGGCGGCACCTTCCTGGGCGAGTACGTCTAGCGGCAGCCCTCCGGCCCCGGCCTACAGGGTGCCCCGCAGCCTGGGGTCCAGCCTGTCGCGGGCGCTGTCGCCCAGGACGTTCACCGCCAGCACCGTCAGGGCCAGCGCTGCCCCGGGGAACAGGACCAGGTAGGGCGAGCGCTCGAAGTACTGCAGGTTCTCGGGCTTGAGCATGGCCCCCCAGGAGGTCTTCCACAGAGGGTCGTCGGGGGGGATGCCCAGTCCCAGGAAGCTGAGGGCGCCCTCAGCCAGCATGGCCCCGCCGGCGATGATGGATGCCGCCACCAGGACAGGAGCCAGGGTGTTGGGCAGTATGTGCACCATCATGATGCGCAGAGGCCTCGCCCCCATGGCCTGTGCCGCCAGCACGAAGGCCTCCTCCCGCAACGAGAGCACTACCCCCCTCACCAGCCGGCTCACATAGGGGGCGATGAGCACCGCCAGCACCACCACCACACTCAGCATGCCCTGCTGCCAGATGGCGGCCACCAGCAGCAGGAACACCAGGGCGGGTATGGCCTGGATGCCGTCCATCACCCGCTGGACCAACAAGTCCACGGTGCCGCCCAGGTACCCCGTTATCAGGCCGATGATGGCGCCGATGACGGTGCCGGCCAGGGTAGCCGCCACGCCCACCAGCAACGACACCCGCGCCCCGTATACTACCCGGCTGAACACGTCCCGGCCGATGGCATCGGTGCCGAAGAAATGGTCGGCCGATGGCCCCTGCAGCCGCGCCCTCGGGTCGCCGGCCAGGGGGTCGTGGGTCGCTATCCAGGGGGCGAAGATGGCCACGATGACTATGGCGACGAAGATGAAGGCGCAGGCGGCGGTCAGCGGCTCGCGCCGGACGAAGCGAAGCAGCCGCGACCATGCCTCCAGGGCGAAAGCCGGGGCCAGGCGCGGGCCCAACGCCACCGGCACGGCCAAGTCGGGGTTGCGCTCAGCCATGAGTGCCCTCCTCGCCGGTCATTTCATATCTGTGTCGTCCCCGCCAGCCTCACCCTGGGGTCCAGCCAGGCGTAGGAAAGGTCTACCAGGAAGTTCATGGCCACCACCATGGCGCCGATGACCAGCACCGTCCCCTGCACCAGGAAGTAGTCCCTGGTGGCGATGGACTCGAAGGCCACGAAGCCCAGGCCCGGCAGGTGGAACAGGTACTCCACGATCACCGTGGAGCCGATGATGTACACGAACTGGTTCCCCAGCACCGTGATGACCGGAATGAGAGAGTTGGCCAGGACGTGGCGCACGATCACCACCTGCTCCCCCAGCCCCTTGGCCCAGGCAGTGCGCACATAGTCCTGGCGCATCACTTCCAGCACGGACGACCGCGTGATACGCATGGTGATGGCCGACAGGGCATAACCCAATATGAGCCCCGGCATCCACATGGCCTCCAGGTTACGCATGGGGCTCTCCCAGAACTGCTGGAAGGTCAGCGGGGGCGAGTAGCTGAACCATATCCCCCCGTAGACCAGGACGATGGTCGCTAGCCAGAACACGGGAATGGTCAGCCCGATGACGGAGAACAGGCGCGTCACCTGGTCTAACAGGCTGTTGCGCCTCACCGCCGATATCACCCCCGCCGGCACTCCGACGATGACCGAGATGACGATGGCCAGGGCCACCAGCTCCACCGTCACAGGCAGGGCGGCTTTGATGCGGTCCCACACCGGCTGCTGCTCGCGGAAGAACGAGCGCCCCATGTCGCCCCTCAGCACCCCCGAGAGCCAGGTCCAGTACTGCTCCCAGAGTGGCTTGTCCAGCCCCATCTCGGCGCGGAGCTGCTGCACCTGCTCCTCGGGAAGCCTCTGGCGCAGCTTAACCGTCAGAGCATCGCCCTTCTGGAGGTGGATCAGGAGGAACGCCACGATGCTGACTAGGAGCAGGACGACGATGGAGGCCGCGCCCCGCCTGACGAGGTAGGAAGTCATGTCCGTCCCTCCTTCCCTGTCCCGAGCTCAGGGGGCGCGGCTGAACCAGACCATCTCGTTCCCCTTGGAGCCCCAGCCGATGTTGTGCCAGGCATGGATGGTGTCCACCACGTTGAAGACGAAGCCCCGGCGCACCGCCATCTTGTAAATGTTCACCAGCCAGATGCGGTAAGACTGACTCAGCTCCCGCTTGATGATCTCTTCCACCGTGCGGCGCCGCTCGTTGATGTCGAACTGGCGGCGCTGGCGCTCGGTGAGCTCGTCCAGGGTCGGGTCGTTGACCCAGTAGAAGTTGCGCGGCGAGCGAGAGTTGAGGGGGCCGTAGCAGTACTGGTCCTCGTCCATGCCCGGGCCAGCGAAGCTGAAGCCCATCACGTCCACATCGCCCCACTGCTTGCCGAAGAAGGCGGCGTTGAAGCGGGCAATCTCGGTGATGGGTACCTCGTCCTGCACCACCTCAATGCCGCCCTGCCGCCAGAAGTTGGCCACCGTCCGGTAGACCTCGGCGTGTATGGGCTCGCCGATGCCATACATGAACTTGATGCGCAGGCGGCCCACCCCTGCCGCCGACAGGAGCTGCCTGGCCTTTTGCGGGTCGTAGCCCATGTTGGCGCCCATGGCCTGCAGCTCTTCCAGCGTCCAGGGCCATTCCTTGCCGAAGAAGCTGAAGTCGTGGGCCAGGCCGGGCCCAGCCATTCCCTCCAAGATGCCTTCGACGATGGCATCGATGTCGATCAGGTGCTGCAGGGCGGCGCGCACCCGCTGGTCGTTCAGGGGTGGCTTGTCCAGCTTAACGGTGATATAGGGCTGGAAGCCCGGCGGGGGCGTGGTCACCTGGCCCACGTTGTCGGGGAATGTGGCCAGCATCTGGTCGAAGGCGCGCCTGGTGTGGGTCCAGATGGTGTGAATGCGGCCATCGCGAAAGGCCGCTTCCTCCAGCGTCACGTTCAGGTTGAGGATAGGCGCCTCGATAGCGTCCACGTAGGGGAGCTGCATCCCCGTGCGCGGGTCCTTGCGGAAGTACTGGGGGTTCTTCCTCATGCTGTAGATGTTGGGCGGGTCCCAGCGCTCCAGCACGAAGGGCCCGGTGCCGATGGGCTGACGCACGAAGACCTCTTCCTTCCGCTCGTAGGCCTCTCGGGCGAAGACAAGGAACACCGGGTAGGTGAGGCTCTGCAGGAAGTAGGCGGCGGGGCGAGCGAACCTGACCGTCACCGTGTACCGGTCGGGCGTCTCGATACGGTCTACGTCGGCCAGGATGGGCCCCTGGGCCACGCTCTGCTTGTACACCTCCAGCGAGAACTTCACGTCCTCGGACGTCACCTCGCGGCCGCTGACCGGCGGTACGTTGTGGAACCGAGCGCCCTGGGGCAGCCGGAAGGTAACGGTGAGCTGGTCGGGCGTTTCCCAGCGCTGGGCCAGGTCGCTGACGACCTCGTACAGGTTGTGGACATTGGAGAAGTCGTCCTGGCGGAAGGTGACCAGGCCGTTGAAGTGGTTGGGAGCGAAGCTGGCCAGAGCGTCGGCCTCGGGGCCGGTGATGTCCCACGCCCCTGTGAACCCCTGGTAGTGGGAGAAGCGGAAGGTGCCCCCGTACTTTGGCCCCTCTTTCTGGCCGGGCAAGTCCTTGAGCTTGCTGTAGTGGAAGCGGGAGCGGTAATCGGCCAGCACCGACGATACGCCGGCGGCAGGGGACTCGCCTGGCGCGACGGTGGCCGTGGGCCCCTCGCCCCGGCAGGCGAGATAAGCGGCACTCAGGGCGCCAGCACCGCCCAGGGCGGCCATGCGCAGCGCCTGTCGGCGGGTCAGCCGCTTACGGAACATTCGTGACCAGTAGCTTTCTTCATCATCATTTACGTATCGCATGATTTCCTCCCTTTTTCTCGCTGGGGCTTATCGCTGGTGCCCAGAGTCTAGCCCCGCTGCCAGAGGAAGTCAAGGCTGCCGTGGGGCGAATGTTGTCCGAAACGGCAACTTTTGCCGAGGCGCGCGGTCCACGGCCCTCCGCCAGGCCGCAAGGCAACGGGGCGGTGTCCGTCCGGCCGCCGCTCGACCTGAATACGGCCGCGGCTTACAGGAAGGGCAAGGCGACGCCCGCCGACTGCAGGCACCGCTTCTGGGCGTCGAGCAGGGCCTGGACGCCGTTCCAGGCCAGGTCGAGTAGCTGGTCCAGGACACGACGGTCAAAGGGGTGGCCCTCGGCGGTGCCCTGTACTTCCACCAGTTCGCCGGAGCCGGTCATGACAACGTTCATGTCTACCTGGGCGCGGGCATCTTCTTCGTAGCAGAGGTCCAAGACGGGCGTTCCGTCCACGATACCCACGCTCACCGCAGCGACCTGGTCGCGCAGGGGGAGCAAGGGCAGGTCACCGGCCTCCAGCAGGCGCTGCATGGCCAGCGCCAGGGCCACGAAGCCGCCATTGATGGCGGCCGTGCGTGTCCCCCCGTCGGCCTGCAGCACATCGCAATCGACGACGAAGGTGCGCTCGCCGAGCAGGTCCAGCTGGGCCACCGCCCGCAGGGAGCGGCCGATGAGGCGCTGGATTTCATAGGTGCGGCCGCTGGCGCTTCCCCGCTCGCGGGGCGTGCGCTGCAGGGTGGAGCGGGGCAGCATGCCATACTCGGCCGTTATCCAGCCGGTGCCGGCCTCCCGGGCGAACTGGGGCGCCCTGGCCTCTACCGAGGCTGCGCAGAGGACGCGAGTGCGCCCCATCTCAATGAGACAGGAGCCCTCGGCAAAGTCCAGGACCCCGGCCTGGAAGGACAGGGGCCGCAGCTCGTGGGGGCGGCGGCCATCGACGCGGATCATGGGTGCAGGCAAACTCGATACAATTCTACCAGGTCGGGGGTCTCATTACTTCGTTACCGAAGGCGTCTCGCTCCGCCTCGAGCAGCGGCAGTTCACGGGGGCGGTGAAGTCGCGGAACCGCAGCCAGCTCCTGCCCCCGGCAACGAGCCGCAGCCGGCGGATGGTGTCGAGCCACTTCAGGCGCAAGGGACCTCTCCGGCTGCCACTAAAGCCTGGCAGCAAAAGACTGGTGTCCGTTCGTCTGCTACGCTGCCGAGAGTCGTTCCGCTGGGCGCTACTGGCGCTGCGTCTTCACCCACAGGCTACGGCCATCGGTCCGGAAGGTCACGTCGCCGTGCCGGCCGGTGCGAAAGAGCGGGGCCCCCTCCACCAGCGCCACCACCTCCGCCGACGGGTGCCCGAAGCGGTTCCCCTCCCCCACCGAGAGCACGGTCGCCGCCGGCCCCACTGGCCCGAGCAGCAGCGGCGACAGGGAGCCGCGAGCGCCGTTCCCGGGCAGATGCAGCACGTCGGCCTGGAGCGGGGCCCTCTCTGCCACCATGGCCTCCTGTACCCGCTGTGGCGCATCGGACGGGAAGAGGAACGCGACCCGCCCCAGCGACAGCCGCAACACCAGCGCCCACAGCGAAGGATCCGTGGGAGTCGTGATGGGCGGTGCCTCGGGAGACAGGACCTCCAGCGCCGCGCCATCGAGCGGCACCCGCACGCCGGCGGTGCCGTAGACCACCTCTGCCCCCTCCTCCCCCAGGGCGTCCTGCCAGACACGGAACAGCGCGGTGCCCACGCCAACGGGCGGGGCCAGCACCTGTCCCACCTCGTAGCGCTCCAAGACCTCCAAAAGGCCCGCCAGGCGCCCTGCCCTGGGATAGGTGAGGATCACCAGATCGATGCGCCGCTCCCAGGGCCGCAGATGGCGCGACAGCGCAGCCACTATCGCCTCCCCGCTGGGGCCGCCGTCGATGAGGATACGGCGGCCCGTAGGCGTGGTCACCAGCACGGCGTTTCCCTGACCGACGTCCAAAAAGGCCACCTCCAGTCCGCCGGCGGCGCCCGCCCGTGACGTGGCCAGCCAGAGCACCGCCGCCGCCAGCACCGCGACTCCCCCGGCCGCGATCGGCCACAGCGGCAGGGGAGGGCTGACCGCGGACGGGGCGCGCAGGCGCCGTACCGTCCAAACGGCAATGGCCAGTCCGGCATAACAGGCGAGGGCGTGCCCCATGCCGAACTCCTCCACAGCGAGGGACGCCATGGGCAAAGTGGCAAAGGCCCTCGCCACGGCGGCCAGGTAGGCGGCCGGCGCCCAGGCCAGCCACCATAGCCCTTCCGCCAGCCACGGCCAGACAGCCCCCGCCAGGGCCACGACGGACGAGCCCCCCAGCACCGCCGCGAAGGCAGGCGCAGCGGCCAGGTTGGCGACAGGCGCCACCAGCGAGACGCGTCCGAAGTTGAGGGCCATCACCGGCAGAACGAAGGCCACCGCCGACACGGTTACCACCAGCACCTCGAGGGCCGGTCGGGCCAGGGCGTGGGCCCGTGGCCCCAGGCCCGAGGCCAGATACTCGGCCCACCCGCTGAGGGGAGCCGAGAGCACCACTAGGCCCAGAGTGGAGGCGAAGCTGAGCTGGAACGACACTTCACGCACCACCTGTGGGTCGTGGGCAACCATGGCAGCCGCCGCCAGCAACAGGGGCTGCAGCCCGCCGGCCGGCCTGCCCACCATGCGGGCTAGCACGAACAGCCCGCCCATGATGGCCGCCCGCAGCACCGGAGGCTGGCCGCCCACCAGCAGCGCATAGCCAGCGATGGCGAGCAGGGCTGCGGCCCCCGCCCATCGCCTGCCCAAGGCCAGCGACAGGATGCCCGTCACCAGGCCAGCCAGCAGCGCTACGTTCTGTCCCGAGACCGCCAGCAGGTGGGCCAGGCCGGAGGCGTCCATGGCCGCGCGCAGGTCGGCCGGCAGCACGGCGCGTCGGCCGAGGAGGACTCCCTCCGCTAGGGCCGATTCTGCCCCGGGCAGGGACCTGGCGAGGGCGGAGGCCAGCCGCTGCCGCCAGGCGATGATGCCCTCCATCAGGTCGTCCCCTCGCCCCTCGGCCACCAACCGCAGGCGGGGGAACTCGGACAGGGCGACGATGCCCCTTCTGGCCAGATAGGCCCGGTAGTCGAACCCGGGCACCGGTGGCGGCGGCTCGAGCTCCCCCTCCAGCTCCAGCACGTCCCCGTACCGGTAGCGCAGGGGCAGAGGGGCCGTCACCATTACCCGGCCGTGGACGGGCTGCCATGTGCCATCGGGAGTCAGCTGCGCCTCCGATGCCGCGAGCAGGTAACGGGCGGCGCTGCCCCTCTCCTCGGGCTCGGCGTCCACTGTCCCCCGCAGGAACACCGTGCCCGCCCCGACGAGTCCCGCCAGGGGGGAGCGCTCGGGCTGGGGCAAGGTGGCGTCGTAGCGCCAGGCAGCCAGGAACACCAGGGCGGCAGCCAGCGTGGCCGCGGGCAAGAGCCTGGGGCGGAGGGCCAGGCCGCCCAGCACCAGCGCCCAGGCAGTGGCCAGGGGCACCAGGGGACGAGCGTCGCTCCAGGCGGCCGCGGCCGTGCCCAGGAGCCAGGCTAGCGCCAGGTAGCCCAGGGCGTTCAGGGGCCCACCGTCACCATGTCTTTGATCTGCTCATAGACCGACTGGGGCACCAGGCGCCGCGTCAGCAGCTCCTCGGGGCTGGCGAAGGGCCCGTCGGTCTCCCGTGACTGGACGATGCGCTCCGCCCGCACCGGCCCCACGCCAGGCAGCGTCTCCAGCTCCCGGGCGCTGGCCCTGTTGATGTCCACCAGGTCGCTTTCGCTTGCCGCTGCCCTCTCGCCCACGCGTGGCACCAGCACCTGGTCCTCGTCGCGGGCGCGTCGTGCCAAGTTGACCCGAGACAGGTCAGCATCGGGGGCAGGCCCGCCCGCGGCGGTCACCGCATCAATCCAGCGGTCGCCTTCCTGGAGGGTGTAGACGCCGGGCCTCTGTACCGCGCCGATGACGTATACCCGCACCTCCGAGGGTGACGGCGTCAACGCTAGGGACGGATGCGCCCTGTCCCCGCGCCCGAGCAAGTAGCCTAGCGCCACCAGCAGGGGAGCGGCCAGGGCCGCCAGCACCGGGAAGCGGTACCGCTCCCAGAGTTCTGCCATCGACGCTCTCCTGAGTACCGGCCAGCCACTATATATCAGTGAGCATAAGTCGCGGTCAACTACATCGTGCACTTCCCGTAACGGGCCCCGAGCCTGCATACAAGTCGCCCCTCGGCCTACTGCCCCCTACCGGGACGGGCCTGGTTACGCCCAGCTATGGCCCCGGCCACCCTGGCCCCGTCTGATATACTGGGGACGGGCAGTCCGAACGCGTTCCGGCGACATGAAGGGCAGGGATATCCTCTCCATCGGCGACCTGGCCCCGCAGGAGCTGCGCTCCTTGCTGGAACTGGCCACTCGCCTGAAGAAGGACGGTCACGACCAGCCCTTGCAGGGCCGCACCCTGGCGCTGGTGTTCGAGAAGCCATCCCTGCGCACTCGCCTGTCTTTTGAAGTGGCCATGCGCTCCCTGGGCGGGCACTGTCTGTACTTCTCGCCGCAGGAGGTTGGCCTGGGCGTACGCGAGCCGGTCAAGGACGTGGCGCGAGTGCTGGAGCGGCACGTGGACTGCATCGCCGTGCGCACCTTCGAGCAGGAGAAGGTGGAGGAGATGGCCCGCTGGGCCGCGGTGCCCGTCATCAACGCGCTGTCCGACCACGAGCACCCGACCCAGGCCCTGGCCGACTTGCTTACGGTGCTGGAGGCGAAAGGCGGCCTGGCCGGTGTGACCATCGCCTTCGTCGGCGATGGCAACAACGTGGCGCGCTCCCTCTGCCTGGGGGCGGCCATGAGCGGCGCCCACTTCCGGATCGCCTCCCCGGAGGGATACGAACTGCCGCCAGCCCTGGTGGAGCGCGCCCGGGCGCTGGCCGATGGCAGCGGGGGCAGCATCGCCCTGGTTCGGCACCCGCATGAGGCTGTGGCCGGCGCGGACGTGGTCTACACCGACGTCTGGACGAGCATGGGGCAGGAAGAGGAGGCCGGCGCGCGGCGCAGGGCCTTCGCCGGATATACGGTTGACCAGGCGCTCATGTCGCTGGCCGCGCCCGATGCCATCTTCATGCACGACCTGCCTGCCCACCGAGGGGAGGAGGTCGTCGACGAGGTCATAGAAGGGCCGCGGTCGGTGGTCTGGCAGCAGGCCGAGAACAAGACCCACGCTGTAAAGGCCCTCCTGCTCCTCCTGCTGGCGGGCGAGGGAGGGTAAAAGGATATGGGCGCCGTGGGCGATGCCCTGCGGGACGCCCTGGCGCGCTTCGAGCCCGCCAGCGTCCTCGATATCCTGGCCATTGCCGTCCTGATCTACCTGGCGCTGGTGCTGCTGCGGGGCACCGTGGCCATCACCCTGCTGAGGGGCGTGGTCATCTTGGTGGTGGCCATGCTCATTCTGGCCCAGGTGCTGGACCTAACGGTGCTCCAGTTCGTGCTGCGCAACGCCCTGCCCGCCGTGCTCATCGCCCTGGCCATCGTCTTTCAGCCGGAGCTACGTCGCTTCCTGGAGCGGCTGGGGCGCACCGGCCTGTGGTTGCGGCCTCCACGCCATGCCTACGACCAGACGGTGGACGCGGTGGTGCAGGCGGCCATAGAGCTGGCCCGCCGTCGCCACGGCGCTCTAATCGCCCTTGAACGCGAGACCGGGCTGGAGGACTACGCTGAGACGGGGGTGAAGCTGGACGCGCTGGTGAGCCGGGAGCTGTTGATGGGCATCTTCTACCCCAACTCCCCCTTGCACGATGGGGCCACCATCGTCCGCGGCAACCGGGTGGTGGCGGCCGGCTGCACCCTGCCCCTCTCCCAGCGGCTGGAAGGGGAGAGCGCCGGGCTGCGCCACCGTGCCGCCCTGGGCCTGGCCGAAGCCACCGACGCCGTCTGCGTAGTGGTCTCCGAGGAGGCAGGACAGGTATCGGTGGCCGCCAACGGCCGCATCCTCTGGGGGCTGGACGAGCGCCAGTTGAGGGCGGTGCTGCGCAGCATCCTGGCGCCGCCCGAGCCGGGCCTGCGCCCAGTGCGGCCACTCTAGTCTCCCCGCCGTGGACAGGCCATGCTGAGGGAAGCCCAGCGCTACTATCACGCCTCGCTGTTGCTGGCCCGCCGGGCCATCGCCTCCCTGCGGGAGAACGCGGGGTTGGCCTTTTTATCCCTGCTGCTGGCGGTGCTCCTGTGGGTGTTCGTGGGCGGACAGGAAGAGCAGAGCACGCTCCGCAGCGGGCTGGTGCCCAACGTGGAGGTGCCCGTGCAGCCCGTGAACCTGCCGCAGGGGCTGGCCCTGGCCTCGGAGCTGCCCAGGGTGCGCGTGCGGGCCGAAGCTTCCGCCGACGTATGGGACCGACTGAGTCCCGACGACTTCCGCGCCTTCGTCGTCCTCAGCGGCCTCCCCGAAGGGCGGCACCAGGTGCCAGTGCAGGCCGAACCGCGTACGTCCCGTGGTGGCCTGCGCGTGCTGGGTGCCGACCCGGCGCGCATCGAGGTCTCGCTGGTGCCGCTGTTTGTCAAGTCGGTGCCGGTGGAGGTGGTGCTGGAAGGCAACCCGGCCGACGGCTTCGCTCCCGGGCCGGCCCAGGTGGAGCCAGCACAGGTGACGGTGCTGGGCCCGCAGGAGCTGGTGTCGACGGTGGCCAAGGCGGTGGCCAGGATCGAGCTCACGGGGGCGCGGGCCGACCTGATGCGCGCCCTCCCCCTGGAGCCCCAGGACAGGCTCGGCGTGCTGGTGCGTGGCGTGTCCCTGGACCCCTCGGCCGTCAACGTGACGGTGCCTGTGTCCCGCATCGAGTCGGCCCGACTGGTGCCCGTCACGCCTACCATCACCGGCAGCCCCGCCGCCGGCTACAATGTCACTGGTGTGGAGGTGGACCCGCCGCTGGTGTCCCTGACGGGCCCCGATCAGGCCGTGAGCGCCATCGTCTCACTCAACACGGCTGCGGTGGACATCCAGGGCGCCCGCGCCGACGTGGTGCGCACGGTGGCCCTGGACCTGCCGGCGGGAGTTACGGTGCGCGGCCAGGGGCAGGTGACGGTCAGGGTGCGCGTGCAGCCCGCCCCTGGCCAGGCTACCTTCGGCGTGCCCCTGAGGGCGGAGGGCCTGGGGCCCGGCCTGTCCGCGTCCGGCCTGCCGCCGCTTGTCCAGGTCACCCTTTCCGGCCCACTTCCCCTGCTCCAGACGCTGGACCCCGCTTCCATTGCGGCACGGGTATCGCTGGCCGGGCTAGGGCCGGGACGGCACCAGGTGACCGTGCAAGTCACGGCGCCGCCCGACACGCGTCCCCTGGCAGTGATCCCTTCCCAGGTAGAGGTGGTCATCTCCTGACCATGGGCCAGGAGCGCGCGGGGCGGGCCGTGGCCGCCCGCCGGCCGGTTGTGGCCATCGTGGGGCGACCCAACGTGGGCAAGTCCACCCTCTTCAACCGCCTGACCGGGGGCCGAAAGGCGTTGGTGGAGGACATCCCCGGCACCACCCGCGACCGCCTATATGCGGACGTGGAATGGGGCGACCGCGCCTTTACTCTGGTGGACACCGGCGGCCTGGAACCCACCAGCGAGGAGCCCTTCTCCGTCCTGGTCCGACGGCAGGTGGAGGTCGCCCTGGCCGAAGCGGACGTGGTGATGTTCGTAGTGGACGCTTCCCAGGGGCCCACCATCACCGACATGGAGATCGCCGAGATGTTGCGCCGCACGGGGTCGCCGGTGTTGCTGGTGGCCAACAAGGCCGACAACGACCGTCGCCAACAGGCAGCGCTGCAGTTCTACGAGCTGGGCCTCGGGGAGCCCATCGCTATCAGCGCCTACCACGACCTGGGCGTGGACGAGTTGCGTCGCGCCCTGGCGGCCCTGCTCCCGCCCGCGGAGGCCCTCGCGGCAGTGCCAGCCGAGCTGGCCCTCGCCATTGTCGGGCGGCCCAACGTAGGCAAGTCAATGCTCCTGAACGCCATCCTCGGGCAGGAGCGGGTGGTGGTGAGCGAGGTGCCCGGCACCACCCGCGATGCCATCGACACGCCCCTGGAATACCATGGCCATCGCCTGCTGCTCATCGACACAGCTGGCATCCGCCGCCGGGGGCGCATTGCCCCCGGGCTGGAGCGGCACAGCGTGCAGCGGGCCCAGCAGGCCATACGTCGCTGTGACGTGGCCCTGCTGGTGATAGACGCGACTGAGGGGGTTACCGCCCAGGACACCCACATTGCTGGCCTGGTACTGGAGGAGTACAAGGGCCTCGTCATCGTGGTCAACAAGTGGGACCTCATGCCCGACACCGACGACCAGCGGCGGCGCTTCGCCGCCCACGCCCTGGAGCGGCTGAAGTTCGTGCCCTGGGCGCCCCTCGCCTTCGTCTCCGCCAAGACGGGGCTCAATCTGGAGGGGCTGCTGGAGCTGGCCCTGGAGGTGGGCGAGAAGCGCTCGCAGAGGGTGCCCACCGCCCGTCTCAACGCCGCCATCCGCGAGGCGATAGCCAGGCACCCGCCTCCTCCATCGGGAAAGCGGCAGTTCAAGCTGTACTACGTGACCCAGGCCGAGGTGCGGCCACCCACCTTCGTGTTTTTCTGCAACGACCCCGATCTGCTACACTTTTCTTACCGCCGCTACCTGGAGAACGCGATCCGCCGTGCCTTCGATTTCGAGGGCACAGCGATAAAGATGGTCTTCCGGGGGCGGAGCGAGGACTGACATGTGGGAGCTGGCGGTATCGGGCATCGTAGGGTACCTGGTGGGGGCCGTCCCCTTCGGGTACATCCTGGGGAGGCTGCTCAAGGGCGTCGACGTTCGCCAGTACGGCAGCGGGGCCACGGGGGCAACCAACGTGCTGCGAGTGCTGGGTCCCAAGGCCTTTCTGGCCACCCTGGTCCTGGACTCCCTCAAGGGCTGGATACCGGTCCTGCTGGCGTGGCACATCACCCACGACCACACCGCCCAGGTGGTGATGGGCATCTGCGCCATCGTGGGGCACGACTTCCCGGTCTACATTGGCTTCCGCGGCGGCCGGGGGGTGGCCACGGCCTTCGGGGTGTACGCCGCCCTCCTGTTCCCCCTGGCCGCCGGGCTCACCGCCCTGGGCATCTTCATCGTGCTCGCCTTCCGCTACATGTCGCTCATGTCCATAATCACCGTGCCTCTGGGCGCCGTCGTCCTCCTGGCGCTGGGCCTGGCCGAGGTCAGCATGCCCGGCGTGGGGGAGGTGCCCGAATCGTACGCCGTCTTCGGCCTGGTGGCCAGCGCCCTGGTGCTGCTCAGGCACACGGGCAACATCCGCCGCCTGCTAGCCGGCACCGAGCCCAAGATCGGCGAGGGCGGCAGGCCGCGCATGGCCCCTCATCCGGGCCATGGACAATGACCGTATCGACGAGGTGACGGGATTGGACGCCGACAGCCTGCGGGAGGAGATAGAGAAGGCCCTCAGGGGCTGGGACGCCGACTACCTCGAGATACGCATCGACGAGACGTCTGCCACGCGCATCCTGTATCGCGGGCACGAGCTGGAAGAGATCGGCCGCTCCCGGAGCTTCGGCGGCAACGTGCGCGCCCTCTACCGCGGCGGCTGGGGGTTCGTCAGCTTCAACGATCCCAACGACCTGCGCCGGCGAGTGGAGCAAGCGGTCTCCCAGGCCCGCTTCGTGGGCAGCGAGCGCAGCCACCTGGCCGAGGTTGAGCCGGTGGTGGACATCGTGCCCCTCGAGGTCGGCAAAGACCCTCGCCAGGTGCCCCTGGCCAGGAAGAAGGAGCTGCTGGACGAGTACAACGCGCTGATATGGTCCACGCCGGGGATATCGTCCTCCAACATCTTCTACTCCGACGCCCACAAGCGGGTCGTCTTCGCCAGCTCGGAAGGCTCCTACGTCCAGCAGGAGCGTATCGACGTGTCCCTACGCATCGGCGCCACCGCGCGGCGCGACGGCGACGTGCAGCAGGCCAGCGTCAGCCTGGGGGCCCTCAACGACTTCTCGTTCGTCGAGACGCTGCACGACGAGGTGCAGCGGGTGGCCAGGCGGGCGGTAGAGCTGCTGGACGCACCTTATGTCAGGCCGGGCGTCTACCCAGTGGTGCTGGACCCCATCCTGGCAGGGGTCTTCTGCCACGAGGCCTTCGGGCACCTGTCGGAGGCGGACCACATCTACGAGAACGAGCGCCTGCGCGAGCTGATGGTGCTGGGCCGGCGCTTCGGCCAGCCCATCCTGAATATCGTGGACGGGGCGGCTGTGCCCGGCCTGCGGGGCAGCTACCGCTACGACGACGAGGGGGTGCCCGCCCAGAAGACCTACTTGATCAGAGAGGGGGTGCTGGTGGGGCGCCTGCACTCGCGGGAGACGGCCGCCAAGATGGGCGAGCGGCCCACGGGCAACGCCCGCGCCCTGGACTACCGCTTCCCGCCCATCGTGCGCATGACCAATACGTACATCGAGCCCGGCGATGCCACCTTCGAGCAGCTTATCGCCGACATCAAGGAAGGGGTGTACGCCTGCAACTGGTACGGCGGCACCACCAGCATGGAGATGTTCACCTTCTCTGCCGGCGAGGCCTACATGATACGCAGGGGGCAGGTGACGGAGCTGCTGCGGCCGGTAAAGCTGACGGGCAACGTGTTCGAGACGCTCATGAACATCGACGGCATCGGTCGCGACCTGGCGTTCAACCAGGGTGGGGGGTGCGGCAAGGCGGGGCAGATGCCCCTGCCCGTCTCCAACGGCTCCCCCCACATCCGCATCCGCCAGTGCGTGGTGGGAGAACGGTGATGTTGGAGGCCATAATCGAGCTTGCGCTCAGGCGTGGGGCGCAGGAGGCGGAGGCCTTCTACTCCGAGGTGGAGGAGACGCCCGTCCTGTTCGAGGCCAATCGCCTCAAGCAGCTCAACGCCCGCCAGGTCTCGGGCGTCGCCCTGCGCGTCATCGCCGGCGGACGCCTGGGGGCCGCCTCCTCCAGCCGCCGGGGGGACGTGGAGGGCCTGGTGGAGATGGCCCTGGAGTCGGCGCCCTACGGCCCCGAGGCCCGTTTTCACTTCCCCGCCGCCGACTCCTACCCTTCGGTGCAGACCTACGACCCGCAGGTGGAGTCGTTCTCCCTGGACGACATGGTCCACCTGGGGCAGGGGCTCATAGACGCCGTCCGCCGCGAGGAGCCGGAGCTGGTCTGCGACGCCAGCGTGCGCCGGGCCGTCCACCGGGTAGTGGGCATCAACTCCAACGGCGGCCGCTTCGAATACCGGCGCACCGTCTTCTCCCTGGGCGTGCACGGCACCCTGGTGCGGGGCACGGACATGCTCTTCGTCGGCGATGGCCAGGCATCGTGCCAGGCCATCCGCGACGGCGCGACGGTGGTGCAGGAGGTGGTGCGGCAGATCCTCTGGGCCCGCCGCACCGCGGTCGTCCGCACCGGCGAGATGCCCGTGGTCTTCACCGCCCAGGGCGTTGCCGGGGCGCTGGTGGGACCCCTGGCCACCGCCTTTTCGGGCCGGCTGGCCCACCAGGGCCAGTCGCCTCTGGCGGGCCGCCTGGGCGAACCCCTCTACGACCAGCGGTTCTCCCTCTGGGACGACCCGACCCTCCCCTACCGCACGGGCAGCCGCATCTGCGACGACGAGGGGGTGGCCAGCCGCCGCCTGCCGCTGGTGGACGGCGGCGTCGTCGCCCACTTCCTGTACGACCTGCAGACGGCCGGCCTTGCCGGCGCCGAGCCCACCGGCCACGGCAGTCGCGGGCCGGGCGGGCAGGTGGGCATCTCCCCCTCCTGCCTGGTCTTCGCCGAGGGCGAACTGAACCTGGAAGACCTGGTGCGCGAGGTGCGCGACGGCCTGGTGGTGGAGCAGCTCATGGGCGCCGGCCAGGGCAACGTGCTCGGAGGCGATTTCTCCGGCAACGTGCTACTGGGGTATAAAATAGAGGGTGGTGAGGTAGTGGGCCGGGTCAAGGACACGGTGGTGGCCGGCAACGTCCATCGCCTCCTGGCCGAGGCCCTGTTGGCGCTGGGTCGCGGGCGCTGGGTCGGGGGCTCCCTCTATGTGCCCCCTATAGCGTTCGCCCGCCTCAGCGTGGCCGCCAAGGGATAACCGTGTCCTGGGAAGGACTGCTCCGGGAACTGGCCGACCCCCATACGCCCCTGCGCGCCTCCCGCCTGGCGAGGCTGTCGGATCTGCCCCCCGCGCGTCAGCGGGAGCTCGCCCGTGCCTGGCCCGGGATCGATGTCTCCCGTCGCCGCCAGATCGTCCAGAGGCTGCTGGAGCTCTCCGAGGAAAATCTCGAGATGGACTTCTCGCCGGTGTTCCTCATGGCCCTGGACGACCAGGACGCCGATGTGCGCGTGGTGGCGTTACGGGGCCTCACCGGCGAGGAGCGGCTGGAGATAGCTTCCCGCCTGCTCGCCACCCTGCAGGGCGACCCCGAGCCGCAGGTGCGGGCCGAAGCGGCCCTGGCCCTGGGCAACTTCGTCCTCTTTTACGTGCTGGGCCAGCTCCGGGAGAAGCACTTCCTGCCCATCGAGCAGGCCCTGAGGAAGGTCATCGAAGACCCGGACGAGGCCGAGGAGGTGCGCGCACGGGCCCTGGAGGCTATCGGCTACTGCGTAGACCGTCCCTGGGTGAGGGAGGCCATCCGCACCGCCTTCGAGAGCGGCCGCCACCGGCTACGGGTGAGCGCTGTCCACGCCATGGGGCGCAGCGCCGAGGAGCGGTGGCTGCCGTTGCTGGTGCGCGAGCTGACCAGCGATGACCCCGAACTGCGCTACGAGGCAGCGCTGGCCTGCGGCGCCATCGGCGACCGCCAGGCGGTGCCCCACCTGGCGCCCCTGCTGGAGGATCAGGACCAGGAGGTCCGCGAGGCCGCCATCGCCGCCCTGGGCGAGATCGGAGGGGAGGAGGCCCGCGAGCTCCTCACGCCGCTGCTGGACGACCCCTCGCCCGCCATCCGGGCAGCGGCGGAGGAGGCCCTGGTGGAGCTCGAGTTCGCCGCTGATCCCCTCTCCCTGCGCTCGTTCCTGGATGACCGCTAAACGTCGCGCCCGGTTACCTGTGGAAGAGGCCGTCTCCGCCGGCGGCGTCGTTTTCCGGCGCGGCCCCAACGGCATCGAGGTGGTCATTTGCGGCCGCACCAGGGACGGCGTCTGGGGCCTCCCCAAGGGCACCCCTGCCCCCGGCGAATCGCTGGAGGAGGCGGCGGTGCGCGAGGTGAGCGAGGAGACCGGCCTGCAGGTGCGGCCCCTGCAGAAGATCGGCACCATCGAGTACTGGTTCATGAAGCCTCAGGAGAAGGTGCGAGTGCACAAGCGCGTCCATCACTACCTGATGGAGCCCGTCGGCGGCAGCACCGACCAGCACGACTGGGAGTACGACCGTGTCGAGTGGGTGCCGCTGGAAGAGGCCCTCTCCCGCCTCACCTACAAGAACGAGGCCGACGTGGTGAGGCAGGCTGCCCTCCTCTTGCAGGAGATGGAGGGCGACGGGCGATGATCACTCCCAGGGACGACGTGGTGGCCCGCGGGCGGCGCGTGGTGCTGCGCCGCAAACGGCTCTCGGACGTGGCCGAGGACTACGCCTGGCGCGCCGACGAGGAGCTGGCCCGCTTCGACGCCGCCCCTGCCCTGCGCATGCCCTTCCAGGAGTTCGCCCGTAGCTGGGAGATGGACATGCGCTTCAGCGACGTCCCCTTGCGTAACCTGGCCATAGAGGACGAGCACGGCCGGCGCATCGGTAACATCATGTACTACAACGTGGATCGCTGGCGGAAGGAGGCCGAGATCGGCATCAGCATCGGCCAGCGAGAGTACTGGAGCCGGGGCTATGGCAGCGACGCCGTACGCGCGCTGGTGCGGCACCTGTTCCGCACTACGGACCTCCGCCGCCTCTACCTGCACACTCTCGACTGGAACGTGCGCGCCCAGCGGGCCTTCCAGAAGGCGGGCTTCAGGCCCTGCGGCACCGCCTACCGCAACGGCCACACCTTCGTGGTGATGGAAGTGCGGCGCGAGTGGCTGCCCGCCTAGCCCTGGGAGCGGGAAGGACGCCCGGGCACCTCCAGCTCGGGGGGCGGCGGGGCCGGGTTGGGGATGTCATAGGTGAGGAGCTGGGGCACCAGGTCGGCCAGCTCTTCGATTGTCCACATCCCGCCCTTGGTTATCTCCCTCATGGGCGACTCCTCGAACGCCAGGGAGATGGAGCCCCCCGCTACGTGGAAGATCTTGCCATTGATGTTCCAGGCCTCGTCGGTGGCCAGGTAGACGACGATGGGCGCCACATGCTCGGGCGTCCGCTCCACCAGCCCCGGCAGGGGTGGGGCTGGCGCGCCGCGCTGCGCCCGCAGCTCGGCCAGTCCTGCCGTCATGCGCGTGAGCGCGGCAGGGGCGATGGCGTTGCAGGTCACGCCGTAGCGGCCCAGGTCCCGCGCCACCACCCGCGTGAACCCGGCTATCCCAGCCTTCGCCGCACCGTAGTTCGCCTGACCAGCGTTGCCCCTCAGACCGGAGATGGAGGAGACGTTGATGATGCGGCCATAGCGCTGCTGCCTCATCAGCACCGAGGCGTGCCGCGTGCAGTTGAACGTCCCCTTCAGGTGCACCGCTATCACCGCGTCCCACTCCTCCTCCGTCATGTTGAACACCATCCGGTCCCGCAGGATCCCCGCGTTGTTCACCAGAATGTCGATGCGCCCAAAGCTGTCCACCGCCGCCTGGATGATCCGCCCCGCCGCCTCGTAGTCGGCCACCGTCTCGTAGTTGGCCACCGCCGTCCCGCCCGCCGACCGGATCTCCTCCACCACCTGGTCCGCCGGCCCCCGGTCGTGGCCGACGCCGTCGGGCCCCACGCCCGGGTCGTTGACCACCACCTTCGCCCCCTCCTGGGCGAAGAGCATGGCGATGGCCCGGCCGATGCCGCGGCCGGCGCCGGTCACCACCGCTACCTTGCCTTCCAGCTTGCCCATGACCAGTCCTCCTGGGGGTGGAATATCGTTACGACGGGGTCACTGCCCCCGCGAGGGCAGGACGACCACGGCGGTGCCCGGGGTGGTCTTCTGCCCGTCCTCGCTCTCCGTCCATACGTCCAGCTCGACGATGTTCTGGCCGTCCTGCTGGTACTTCTTGGTAACGACGCCCTTACAGATGACGTTCTTGTCCACCAGGTCCATGCCGCGGTACTGGCACGCAACCCGCTTGATGCGCCCGCCCGGGGCGATCCACTCGTGCAGCATGCGGCCCAGCAGGGCGTGCTTCAGTGCCCCGTGCACGATGCGCTCCGGCAGCCCATTGCCCAGGGCGAAGTCCTTGTCGTAGTGGATCTGGTAAAAGTCGCCGGAGCCGGCAGCCCACATCACCAGCCGCTGCGAGTCGCACAGCACGGTGAGGGTGGGTATCTCCTGCCCCTCCTGCACGTCCTCGAAGTAGACCTTCTGCTCGATCATGGCCCGTACCTCCGCTAACAGGTCACACCGACGCCGGCTACCTAGTACCTGATGAGGGTGCCGCGCATCTTGGCGACCACCTGGTCGCCGCGCCGGTAGGTCATCTCGCTGACGATGATGAGCATCTTGCCCAGCCGGCCCTCCCGCTCCTGGAGGTCGACCACCTTGCTGGTCATGGTGAGGACATCGCCGGCGCAGATGTCGTCGAAGTATTCGATGTCGGTGCCGCCGTTCAGGTTGCGGGTCACCGTGGTCCGGAAGGGCGGAAGGTAGGAACCCGCCTGCGGACGGGCGGGGTTGTACACCGGGTGGCCGAGGAAACCGGGCGGGGCCGGGATGCTGCGGTAGCCCCGTCGTTTGGCCTCCTCCTCGTCGTAGAAGACCGGGTCGGTGTACCCCACAGCCCGCGCGAACATGCGGCAGGCCGTCTTGTCCACTTCGACGGTGACGGGCTCCGACTCGCGGCCGATGTACGAACGCATTTCGTCGGTGATGAGGGTCGACTGGGTCATGGGTCCCTCCTTCGTCCCTAGAGGTCGGCCTCGCGGCCCGTGGGAAGAATACATCACCCTGACGGACGCGTCAAACCTGGCTCCCTCAGCACCACCGGCCGAAACAGGCCGCGCCGCAGGGCATCCATGAGGTCGTCCAGGTCGCGTACGGGGCGCAGGAACTCGGTGGCACAGGTGCCTACATCGGCAGGGTTGTGAGCATCGCTGCCTGCTACCATGGGCAGCCCGAGGCGCTCGGCCAGCTCTCGCGAGAAGCGGTTCTCGTGCTCCTTCCCGCGGCCGTTGAACGCCTCGATGGCGCACACATGCGGGTAGCAGGGGTTGGCCAGGGCCCGCCCGAGCGCCTCCTCCCAGGCCCCATCCTTGCCGGGCTCCCAGGGGACTTGTCGTCGGTAAGGGTGAGCGGCCACCAGCACGGCCCCAGCCTCGCGCGCCAGACGCGCCAGCACCTCCACCTTGTCCATTCCGAAGACGTAGCGGGGCAGCCCGTAGGCGAGCACATGGCCGTGACCGGTGTTGACCTCCATGCCCGGCAGGACCAGGAAGCGGTGGCGACGCGCCAGGCTGCGCACCTCCTCGGGGTCCCAGGTGAAGTCGTGCTCCGTCAGGCAGATGCCGTCCAGTCCCGCCGCCTTGGCCGCCTCTATCAGGTCGTCGGGCGAGAGCTGGCTGTCGTACGAGAGCCGGGCGGTGTGGGTGTGCAGGTCGATGAGCATGGCCGCGCTCAGTCCGCCCCCAGCACCAAGGTTCCTGTGGCAGAGAGGGTGCCGCCGGTGGCGTTAACCAGGGCAAGCTTCGCGCCAGGCACCTGCCGCTGGCCGCACTCGCCCCGCAGCTGCCGCACCGCCTCGATGATGGGGAAGATGCCGTACATGCCAGGGTGGGTGTAGGAGAGCCCACCCCCGTTGGTGTTGAGGGGAAAGTCTCCCCCGGGGGCCGTCCGCTGGCCGGAGACGAAGGGCCCACCCTCGCCTTTCCCGCAGAAGCCCAGCTCTTCCAGCGTCACCAGCACCGTGTAGGTAAAGGAGTCGTAGACCTCCACCACATCGATATCCTCGTGCCGGATGCCTGCCATGGCCATGGCCCGTGGGCCCGAGTAGCGCGCCGGCGTCTGGGTCAGGTCCGGCATCCCCGTGAGCGTCAGGTGCGTGTGACTGGTGGCCGCGCCCAGCACCCACACCGGAGGCTTGCGGCAGTCCCTGGCCCGCTCGGCGCTGGTCAGCACCACCGCCCCGCCGGCGTCGGTCACCAGGCAACAGTCGTAAAGGTGGAAGGGATACACCACCCAGCGCGAGGAGAGCACGTCCTCGATGGTCAGAGGCTCCCGCATCATGGCCTTGGGGTTGAGCATGGCCCATTTGCGGGTGGCCACCGCTATCTCGGCCAGTTGCTCGTGGGTGGTGCCGTACTCGTGCATGTGACGCATGCAGGCGAGGGCATACTGGCCAGCGGCGCCGCCCATGTAGTAGGGGGCCTCGAACTGGGCTGCCGGCGCCCAGGGGTCGAACGCCGGCCGCCCCCGCCCCCGATCCGAATGACCGCGCTGCCCGTGCGTGATGACCGCGACCTTGCAGACACCGGCAGCGATAGCCAGGGCCGCATGCTCCAACTGGATGGCGAAGGACGAGCCGCCGGTCATGGTGGTATCGGTGTAGGTGGGGATGATGCCCAGGTACTCGGCGAGCTGCACAGTGGACATCACCCCTGCCGAGCAGGTCAGGAGCGCGTCCACCTCCGACTTGTCGATACCGGCATCGGCCAGGGCATTCCTGGCCGCCTCGGCATGCATCTGCAGGGCCGACTTGTGGGGCACGATGCCGATCTCGTCGCTCTCGTCCACCCCCACGATGGCGACTTTGCGCAACAGCTCGCGCTTCTCCCGGATGTCCAGCTTCTCTAGGGGATGGATCCGCTCCTCGTGCATGGCCTCAGGCATGGGCGTCCTCCGGCAGGGGGCGAAACTTGGGCAGGCTCGTGCGCTCGTCCACGTCCTCGAAGACCACCTCCACCGGCATGTCGCAGCGCACCTTGCCCGGCTCGGGCTCCACCTCCACCAGGGCGGTGTAAAGGCGCACACCCTCCTCCAGCTCCACGATGGCCGTGACATAGGGCACTTCCGCCTCCCAGGCAGGGTGGAAGGCCCGGTAGTGGATAGCGAAGGTGTAGACCCTGCCGCGCCCGCTGGCCCGGCGCCATTCCACGTCCCAGGCGAAGCAACGGGGGCAAAAGTCCCGCGGGTACCAGAAGAAGCGCTGGCAGCGGGGGCAGTAGGGCAGCCACAGCTCGTGCTGGCGGCACTTCTCCCAGAAGAAGCGGGTCTCGGGGCTGGGCTCGGGCACCGGTTTGGCGTACGAGCGGCTCTGGGCCACGGGCTCCTCCTATAAAGAGCGAGAGGCCGGAAGGGGCCTCTCACCGCTTACGCACCGATGGTAGCTATCCTTCCCGTGAGGGTCAAGGTTGCGGGCCTCGCTTGTGCCTATGGGGGGCGCATGCTATACTGGCGCCGAAACGCGACTGCGTTCACAAACTCTCGCCCATGCTGTCCGAGTGGGGTCACGTCGGCTTCCTGTTGGTGCTGGCCATCATCTTCCCCTTGGGCGGCGTGGTCACCTCCTGGCTCTTCTCCCGCCTGCGACTGCGCCCCGACCGCCCCAATCCGGTCAAGGAAGACACCTACGAGTGCGGTATCCCCACCGAGGGCCCGGCCTGGGTGCAGTTCAACTTCCGCTACTACATCTTCGCCCTGCTGTTCGTCATCTTCGACGTGGAGGCGGTGTTCCTCTTCCCGTGGGCCACTTCTCTGGAGAGGGTGGCTGTGGCCGGGTTCATCGAGGTCTTGACCTTCGTCCTGGTGCTCCTCATCGGGCTCATCTATGCCTGGCGCAAGAGGGCGCTGGAGTGGCTGTAGCGAACGGGTCCCGTTCCCGCCGGCGCTCCGCCCCCCGCCATGGAGGGGGATAGGGTGGGCACCCGCTACCTGTCGGGCCTGGAGCTGGCCCACCGCATCTCGCAACGCCTGCCCGAGGCCGTGGTGGACGCCAACCCCGAGTGGGTGGAGGTGCGGCCCGACGACCTGGTGGAGGTCTGCCGCTTCCTGCGCGACGACGAGGAGACGGACTTCAAGTTCCTGAGCTGCCTCACGGCCGTGGACAGGCTCGACCACTTCGAGGTCGTTTATCACCTGCAGTCGTTTCGCCTGAATCAGCTGGGCGTGCTGAAAGTGAAGGTCTGGGACCGCGAAGAGCCAGAGGTGCCCTCCGTGACCTCCGTCTGGCTGGGAGCCGACCTGCAGGAGCGGGAGGCCTACGACCTGATGGGCATCCGCTTCCGGGGTCACCCGGATCTGCGCCGACTGTTCCTGTGGGAAGGGTTCCCGGGCCATCCGCTGCGCAAGGACTGGCTGGCCATGCCCGGACAGCGCATGCCGGGGCTGCAGCGCTTCCCGGGCGAGCCCGGGGAGCCCGATACGGGGAGGGGATAGGGATGGCCATGCGCACCGAGCCCTTCGTGGTGAACGTGGGGCCTCAGCACCCCAGCACCCACGGCGTCTTCCGCCTGCGCCTGACCCTGGACGGGGAGCGCATCGTCGACTGCCAGATGGTCATGGGCTACCTGCACCGCAGCATGGAGAAGCTGGCCGAGGAGCGCTCCTTCACCCAGAACATACCCTTCACCGACCGTACCGACTACCTGGCAGCCATGACGGGCAACCTGGCCTACTGCCTGGCGGTGGAGAAGCTCGCCTCGGTGCCGGTGCCGCCCCGCGCCCAGTGGATCCGCACCATCATGGCCGAGCTGCAGCGCATCGCTTCCCACTGTATGGCTATCGGTACCTTCATCAACGACTGCGGCGCCTGGCACACGCCCCTGCTGTACATGATGCGGGAGCGGGAAAAGGTGCTGGACCTCTTCGAGCTGGCCTGCGGCGCGCGGCTGACCACCAACTATATGCGCATCGGCGGGGTGTCCCGCGACCTGCCGCCCGAGTTCATGCCCCGCCTGCGCGACTTCGTGAAGGAGATGCCCCAGCGCATAAGCGAATACGAAGACCTGCTGGTGGAGAACGAGATCATCATCGCCCGCGCCCGCGGCGTGGGCGTTCTGCCCGCCGACAAGGCCATCAGCTACTCGGTGTCAGGCCCTATGCTGCGCGGTTCGGGCGTCGCCTGGGACTTGCGCAAGGCTGACCCCTACGCCGCCTACGACCAAGTGGAGTTCGACATCCCCGTGGGCACCAACGGCGACTGCTACGACCGTTTCCTGGTGCGCCTGGCCGAAATGCGCCAGTCGGTGCGCATCCTGGA
>BEIA01000014.1 GCA_002898715.1 bacterium HR24
GGCCTGCTGGAAGGTGGTGTGCCGCACCTCCACGGGCAGGTTCTGCCTCACCTTCTCGTTGACCAGCGCCTCCACCCGCGCTATCTCCTCGGCCGTCAGTGCCTGCGGGTGTGTGAAGTCGAAGCGCAGCCGGTCGGGAGCCACCAGCGAGCCTGCCTGGCGCACGTGGGGGCCCAGAACGTGCCGCAGGGCCGCATGCAGCAGATGGGTGCCGGTATGGTTGCGCATAGTGTCCTCTCGGTGCTGGCGGTCCACCTGGGCCAGCACCTCCTCGCCGGCGGCGATGACCCCTTCTGTCACTCGCCCGCGGTGAACGATGATGCGTTCCGCCACTCGCTGCGTGTCGACCACCGCCACGCGCCCGCGGGGGCCGACGATCTCGCCCCGGTCGCCCACCTGGCCCCCGCCTTCTGGATAGAACGGCGTCTCCGAGAGGACCACTTCCACCTCGGCAGGGGCCGCGACCTCGTCGGCCCTGGCTGGTGCGCCGTCCTGGACGACCAGCACCGCCAGCACCCGGGCGGGCGCTTCCAGGGTGTCGTAGCCCACGAAGGGCGTCTCTCCGTCGGCCAGGTGGGCGTAGGTATCGGCCCCGGCGACGGCCCCGGCGGCGCGGGCGGCCGCCCGGGCACGCTCCCTTTGCTCTTCCATTAGCCGCTCGAACCCCTCCTCGTCCACCTGCAGCCCCCGCTCGCGCGCTATCTCCCGCGTCAGCTCCACAGGGAAGCCGTAGGTGTCGTGCAGCTCGAAGGCGTCCTGGGCAGGCAGGCGGCCTCGGGCCGCGGCCAGCCGCTCCTCCAGCAGTTGCAGCCCCCGCTCCAGGGTGAGCCGAAAGCGCTCCTCCTCCTGCTGCACACTCTGGAGGACGAAGGCCCGCTGCCGATCCAGCTCCGGATAAACATCTCGCATGGTGTCGACGACCGCCCCGGCCACGCCGGCCAGGAAGGGCTCCTCCAGGCCCAGATACCGGTAGCCGAAGTAGACGGCCCGGCGCAAGACGCGGCGCACCACGTAGCCCCGTTCCTCGTTGGAGGGGACCACTGGTGTCCGCTCGTCGCCGAGGAGGAATGTGACGGCCCGGCCGTGCTCGGCGACGATGCGCAGGGCGCGATCGGTGGTCTCGTCGTGGCCGTAGCGGCGGCCGCTCATGGCCTCCACGACCTCTATCAGTGGCCGGAACACGTCCGTGTCGTACACGCTGGGACGGCGCGACCTGTCCCAACTGCTGCTCTGAAACAGGACCACGGACGCCAGCCGTTCCAGCCCGGCGCCGGTGTCGATGTTCTTGCGGGGCAGGGGCGTGTAGGAGCCATCGGGGTGGCGGAAGTAGGTCATGAAGACCAGGTTCCAGATCTCCAGGAAGCGCCCGCAGTCGTGGGCCGGCTCGCAGTCCGGCCCACACCCGAAGGCCTCGCCGAAGTCGTAGTGGATCTCCGAGCAGGGGCCGCAGGGGCCGACGGGGCCAGAGTACCAGAAGTTGTGTTCCTCCCCGTAGCGGCGGATGCGCTCCTGCGGCACGCCCACCTTGCGCCAGAGGTCGAGGGCCTCGTCGTCGTCCAGATAGACAGCGGTCCAGAGGCGGTCCCGCTCGAACCCAAGCACCCGGGTCACGTACTCCCAGGCCCAGGCGATGGCCTCGGCTTTGAAATAGTCGCCGATGGAGAAGTTGCCCAGCATCTCGAAGAAAGTGAGGTGGGATGTGTCCCCCACCGACTCGATGTCGGTGGTGCGGAAGCACTTCTGGACGGTGGTCAGGCGGCTGTGCGGTGGCTGTGCCTGCCCCATGAAGTACGGCTTGAAAGGCACCATGCCGGCGCTGGTGAACAGCAGGGTGGGGTCGCCCACTGGCACCAGCGGCGCGCTGGGTAGCCGTCGGTGACCCCTCTCTTCGAAGAAGCGCAGGAACGACTCTCGGATTTCTCGGGAGTCCATTCGGCCCGAATTATAGCATGGGGCTATCTTAGGCCCCAGGAGCCCGGACGCCGGCAAGCGGTGGGCCGCGCAGGCAAAGAGCCCGTCGCTCTCAGCGCACACTAAGATTTCCTAAATGCACTGCCACTAGTTGACAACAGCCTGGATGGCCCCTATAAATAGGCTGACTATGAAGCGGCCCGAGACCACGACAGCGCCAATGATTATAAGTCGGTCAAATTGTTGGAGCCCGCGACCGAGCGCCTGGCCAGGCGGCCCGGCACCGGCGCAGGCACAGCGGCGACGCGGCTCGGTCGCAGCCGAGGTTAGACAGGCTGGCCCACGGCGGGGGCCAGCGGCCAGGGATAGGCTGTCATGACCGCATATGTGGTGCGGCGCCTGTTCGTCATCATCCCCAGCATCGTCGTCATCACTATGCTCGTCTCCCTCATCATCCGCCTGCTTCCAGCCGACGCGGTGATGGTCCTGGCAGCCCAGCAGGGCTTCAGTCAGGAGGCGGATCTGGACCGCCTGCGACACGAGCTGGGCCTGGACAAGCCCTGGCAGGAGCAGTACTGGGACTGGTTCAGCGCCATCTTCCGCAGCATCCCCGAGGGCCGCCTGGACCTGGGCGACTCGCTGCGCACCCGACGAGACATCGCCGGTGAGCTGAAGACACGTTTGCCCGTCAGCCTGGAGCTGGCGGGCCTCGCTCTGCTCATGGCCCTGGCCATAGCCATCCCGGTGGGGGTGATATCGGCGGTAAAGCGCAACACGTGGTCGGACTACCTCGCACGGAGCTTCGCCATCATCGGTGTGGCCATTCCGGGCTTCTGGCTGGCGACACTGGTGGTGGTTTGGCCATCGGTGTGGTGGCGGTGGAGCCCACCCAGTGTGTTCCGCCCCTTGCACCATGACCCCATCGCCAACCTGTCCTTCATGTGGCTGCCAGCCCTGCTGCTGTCGCTCTACTTCGTTGGCTTCCTGATGCGTATGACCCGCACCATGATGCTGGAAGTGTTGACGTCCGATTTCGTGCGCACCGCCCGGGCCAAGGGCCTGCGCAACCTGGCCATCATCGTCCGTCACGCCCTGCGCAATGCCCTGATACCGGTGGTGACCGTCATCGGCCTGCAGATACCCGTCCTCATCGGCGGTGCGGTGGTGTACGAGACGGTCTTCTCGGTGCCGGGCATCGGCAGGCTGCTCATCGAGGCTGCCCAGAACCGGGACTATCCGGTGATACAGGCGATCAACCTGATCATCGCCGTGGTGGTCGTGTTCCTGAACCTCATAGTGGACGTGAGTTACGCGGTGCTAGACCCGCGCGTGCGTCTGGCAGGTGGCGACTGATGGAAGTCACCGTTGCTGAGCTAGGCTACAGGGTACACCCGTTATACAGGCTCTGGGATATAGCCAAGGCTGTCAGAGATTTCTACAGCCGTCAGCCCCTGGGGGCCTTCGGCCTGACTGTGCTGGTAATCTTTGCCCTCATGGGCATCTTTGCGCCCATCATCGCGCCGTACCACTACGCCGAGACCGATATCCTCCACCGCCTCGAGGGCCCCAGCCTCAAGCACCCGCTGGGCACCGATAACCTGGGCCGCGATGTGCTGAGCCGCATCATCTGGGGCGCCCGGGTGGAGATGCTGGTGGGCCTGGGGGCTGTGGCCATCTCCGGCTTCACCGGCACGGTCCTGGGTGCCCTCGCCGGTTATTTCCGGGGGCGCGTCGACTGGTTCGTCCAGCGGTACCTAGATATCCAGATGTCGTTCCCGGGCATTATCCTCCTCATCACTGTCATATCCATGTTCCAGCCCGGGCTGATCCAGGTGATGGTAGCTATCGGGATCGTGCTGATCCCGGCCGTGACGCGGGTGGTGCGATCGGCCAGTATCGCCGTCTCCAGCATGCCGTTCATCGAGGCCGCCCGCACTCTCGGCGCGCCAGCCTGGCGAACAGTGGTGCGCCACGTACTGCCCAACGTCTTCCCGCCGGTGATGGTCGCGGTGACGGCCCAGCTAGGCCAGGCCATCCTCATCGAGGCGACGTTGAGCTTCCTGGGCTACGGCGTGCCGCCTCCCCAGCCCTCCTGGGGTGCCCTTCTGGGCCCCGAGGCGCGCAAGGACATTCTCAAGGCACCGCTGCTGTCGGTGTGGCCAGGTCTGGCCATATTCCTGGCCGTGTACAGCTTCAACATGTTCGGCGACGCGCTGCGCGACGTCCTCGACCCTAGGATCCGCCGCGCCATGTCCAGGTAGCAGAGCGGCCTCGAGGAATGCGGCGGCCAGAGGCGAGTGCCCGCGGGGTTCAGCCCGCGGGCACTCCGCTCACGTTGCCCCCTGACCCGGCCGCCCTAGTAGACGATGGCTCCGCGGCCGAGGAGGGTGCCCTTCTCTAGCATGTCGAAGAGCTGGCCCACGTCCTCCAGGGCTACCCTGGCCCCCACCACCGGCTTCACCAGGCCTCGCGCCACGAGGTCTATGCTCTCCCTCAGCTCCTGGCGACTGGAGTAGCGGGAACCGGTGAGGGTGAGCTCGGGCAGGATGAGCTGGGTGATGTTGAAGGGGAAGGTGCCCGGCTCCACGCCGATGATGACATAGGTGCCGGAGGTGCCCAGCGAGGCGATGCCGTCCTGGGCAGTGGCGGGCGAGCCTACGAAGTCCACGCACACGTCCACTCCCTCGCCGTCTGTCACCTCCCGTACCGCCTGAGGCAGCGGCCTCTCACGGACATTGATGCCTATATCGGCCCCGTACTGCCTGGCCAGGGCCAGCTTCTCCTCGGAGATGTCGGCCGCGATGACCCTGGCCCCGAACAGCTTGGCCACCTGCACGGCGTGGATGGCCACGCCGCCGCCAGCGCCGATGATGAGGACGTCGTCCAGGGGCCCTACCCGGGCGCGCTTGGTGAAGCAGTGCCAGGGGGTGCAGATGGCATCGGCGGCCACCGCCGCCGCCTCGTAGTCCACTTCGGGGGGGATGGGCAGGAAGTTGCGCGCCGGCAGCTTGATGTACTCAGCGAAGGCCCCGTCCACCGCCACCCCTACGTAACCGCGATGGTTGCTGCACAGGGTCTCCCTGCCTACCAGGCACCACTTGCACTTGCCGCAGGTCAGGTAGAAGTGGACCACGCAGCGGTCGCCGGGCCGCAGGTCGTCGACCCCGGGCCCCACCTCCACGATGTCGCCTGCTGTCTCGTGGCCGATGATGCGCGGGAACTGGATGGGCCCCAGCCGGCCCAGGCGTATGTTCTGCAGCGTCAGCCCCACTCCCGTGGAGCGGATACGCATCAACGCCTCGCCGGGCCCGGGCTTGGGCACGTCCACCTCGGCCCGCCGGAAGGGGCCGCCGTACTCGTCCAGCACCATGGCGCGCATGCCGCTGCCTCCTGCCGAAGATGATATCCAGGGCCCGCCCCGACCTAGCGCTGCCAGGGCGGCGTCAGGGGCCTCCACCAGGGCTGCAGCCCCAGGTCGCGGGCGATGACGTTGGCCGCGTTGTAGCCGGGCGCCCCCGTCACCGAGCCCCCCGGATGGCTGGTGGAGCCGCACAGGTACAGGCCCTCCACCGGCGTGCGGTAGTGGGACAGGGCGGGGTGCGGCCGCGTGTAGCCCCACTGGTCCAGGGTGTAGGCGCCGATCTGGTGGCTGCCCCGCACCATGGTGATGACGTCCCTGGCCGTGTCCTTGGGCGTGTGCAGGTAGGTGGCCAGCACGTTGCCCGAGTCCAGGTTGGGGGCGTACTGGCGCCACACCTCCAGCAGCCTCTCCGTCACCTCGCGCTTGGTCGCCTCGTCGTCCCAGTCGGCGCCCTCCAGCTCGTAGGGCACGAAGGGCCACCAGAAGGCCGTGTGGCCCCCGCCCGGGGCGTAGGTGGGATCGAAGATGGTATCGCACGCCCCGTTACCCATCGGGTAAGTGGGGAAATGGCCCCGGTGGATGTCGTCGAAGCAGGTGCGGATCTCCTCGCTGGTGTCTCCGCCGATGAACAGGTTGAAGGCCTGGTCGATGTCCGGGTCGAAGGCGGCCGAGCGGTAGTGCGGCGGCTCCCTGAGGGCCAGGTGCAGGACCACCAGGGCGTGGCCAGCCCACTGCCAGCGGTGGGCCTTGTCCACGATATCGCTGTCGAAGCTCCCCTCCCCTGCCAGCTGGACCGTCTGGGGAAAGTCGGCGCTGCTGGCCACGAAGCGGTCGGCCTCCAGGGCCGTGCCGTCGGCCAGCTCCACCCCCACGGCGCGGTTGTCGCGCACCAGGATGCGACGCACATGGGCCCCGGTAACGATGGTGCCGCCGTGGGCCCTCACCGCACGGGCCAGGGCCAGGGACAGGTTGGCCGTGCCGCCCACGGCCAGCGCCAGCCGGTCTATGCGCGAGAAGATGCGGGGGAAGAAGAAGCCCGCACCGGGGATGTCCTCCAGCGTGTAGGCGTGCAGGAACAGCTTGAACATCACCCGCACGTGCTCGTCCTCGAAGTGGCGCTCCACCGCCTCGCTGATGGTCAGCGCCGAGTACTGGGCCAGCTCGCCCAGGCCCGCCTCCTGCAGCCTGGGCCCCAGTTCCTCCGGCGGCAGGGGCGGCGAATACAGGAGGTAGGTGATGGTGTCGCGCGCCCCCTCAGCGAACTTGCGGTACAGCTCGCGGTAGGTCTTGGCGTCCCGCTCCGAGAAGCGGGCGATGGAGCGGCACGTACGCTCCAGGTCCCGGTGCACGGTCAGGGCGGTGCCGTCCCGGAACGCCACCCCAACCTGCACCGGCGGGATGATGAGCCCCAGCCCGTACTTGTACAGCTCCAAATCGTAGAAAGGCGGCGCCAGGTCCCACCCCACCAGGAAGTTGGCGTGGGTGTTGTGTCGGAACCCGGGGAGGGTAACCTCCCTCGTCACGCAGCCGCCACCGATGTCGGGGTTTCGCTCCAACACGGCTACCTTCAGGCCAGCCCGTGCCAGGTAGGCGGCGAGCACCAGGCCGTTGTGCCCGGCCCCGATGACTATCCCGTCGTACCGGTCCATGGAAGACCTCCTGCGCAAGGCTGCTGGCATCATAGTGCCCAGCCTGTACCTAGTCAAGCGCTATATTTCGCGTCTAACGATGCACGGGACTGAATTTGATGATTCGATGGCTGTGCGATGCATTGCGGAATCACGCTCGCGCTTCTCGTCTCGACCGGCGGTGTCGCACCGGGACCGCTCCAGGACCGCGACTCTTCGGCGAGACGGGGCCGGGCAGATTGACAGCCACAATATTGCCGGTACGATACTTGGTTTGTCGCTGCCCTCTTCGGCGGCGAGACACTACGTTCAGGAGGCGACGATGCAGGCCCGACCGCTGGTGCCGCTAGTGGAACAAGACCAGCTACCGCCGGAGCTCCAGGAGCCATATGCCCACGTGGCCCGCAGCCGTGGCGGCCACATGCCCAATGTGTTCAAGGCCCTGGCCAACAGCCCCCGCGCTATGGAGAAGGTGGCCGCCCTGGGTGAGTACCTGCGCTTCCAGGCGGGCATGGACCCGACGGTGCGCGAGCTAGCCATCATGACCGTAGCGCGCCAGATGGAATGCACTTATGAGTGGACACACCACTGGAATGCGGCCGTGCAGGCGGGAGTCCCCGAAGAACTGCTGCACAAGGCAGGCACGCCGGCCATCGAGCAGGAGCCTGGCATGGTGGGTCTGGCCACCCGCTATGCGCGCTTGGTGGTTCAGCGGCAGGAGGTTCCCGCCGAGGTCATCGACGGCATCCTGCGGGAGTGGGGGCCGCAGGGCCTGCTCGAACTCACCGTGCTCTGCGGCTACTACCAGCTGATAGCCGGGGTCATCAACAATCTGAAGGTGCCGTTGGAGGACAGCGTGGCCCCGCGGCCCTTCAATTCCTGACTCCGCCCTGGCGGGGCCCGGCCATCTGAGAGCGCCCTGCTCTGCTTCCGCCTGGTTACGAGAACGATAGCTGGCGGATGGCGGGCAGCACCTCTTTGGCAAACAGCTCTACCGAGCGGAGGGCGTTCTCCGGCGCCGGGCCATGGGTGAAGAGGAAGTTCAGGTCGGTGGGCCGCACCAGTTCGCAGAAGCGCACTATCTTCTCGTAGCACTCGTCGGGCGTGCCGAAGAAGTTGTTCTGGTAGTACAGGTCGAAATCCACCTCTGACCTGGCGATCCCGCCCTGCGATGCGGCCTGCTGGTCGTAGATGGTGCCGGCGCCGCGGGCCGCACGGTGGAAGTACTGGACGCCGTCGTAGGCGTCTTCGCGCACCTTCTCGTACCCTCCAGGGTGGACGTAGGTAGGCACGTGGGCGTACACCCTCGCCTGGGAGGGATCGCGGCCGTACCTCCGCAGCGCCTCCTCGTAGTACCGCCGCCGCTCGGCAATGGCGTTCACGTCCAGCAGGGTAGAGGCAGTCATCCAGTTGTAGCCGTGCCGGGCGGCGTAGTCGATAGTCTCCAGCGAGTTGGCGCCGTACCAAACCGGCGGGTGGGGCTTCTGCTTGGGCAGGGGGGTGATGACCAGCTCCTCCACATGGTAGTACTTGCCCTGGAAGGTCACCGGCTCCCCCTTCCACAGCTCCAGCACCAGCCTCAGCGCCTCCTGGGCCATCTCCCGGCTCTCACCCGGCGGCACGTTGAAGCCCCGGAACTCCTCCACCCGGTAGCCGCTGCCCACCGCGAACTCGATCCTGCCCCCGCTGAGCAGGTCCAGCGTGGCCACGTCCTCGGCCAGCCGCACCGGGTTCCAGTAGGGCAGGACGAACACCGCCGGCCCGATGCGTATGCGCTCGGTCTTGGCCGCCACCGTGGCCAGGATGGCGGTGATGCCGGAGGCCAGGCCGTGGACGGCGAAGTGGTGCTCCGTCACCCAGAAGGCGTCGAACCCCAGCTCCTCGGTCATCTCCGCCAGCCGCATACCGTACCGGTAACATTCCTCCTGAGTGTAGCCAGGCCACCAAGGTATCGATGTCGCCACGCCCAGCCTCATCTGCGCCATGCTCTCTCCTCCTGCGGCCCCAGGATGGTCGCGAGTTCAGCACGATGATATACATTTGCCGTTATGGGTTCAATCCTGCTCGCGTATCTGCCGGCCGTTGTGCTCCTCTGCCGCCCGGCGAGGTGCGGGGGCCCGTTCTGCCAGCGCTGACGGCCCCGCGCTACGACCGCGCCTTCTCCAGGGCCAGCCGACACTTGACACCGGCCCTTAGCCGGTACTAGCCTGCCTTTGGGAGTTACCGCCTGCAGGAGGCCCGCATGCCGCGCATCCGCAAGGCTATCGACATCGAGGCCACCCCCGAGCACGTCTTCGCCGAGGTGGCGGAGCCCGCCCGGCAGGTAGAGTGGGCCCTTCCCTTCCGGGCCATAGAAGTCCCCGACGAGGGTCCGGTCGGCCAGGGCACCCTCCAGCGCTGGAGCTTCAAGGTGGGACCCCGCACCTGGGATCTGCTGGCCATCGTCACCGACTACAGGCACAACCAGACCATCGCCCGCGAGGTCAGGGAGGGCGGGCTCAACCTGAGGGACCGGTTTGTCCTGGTACCGCAGAGCGGCGAAGTCACGCGAGTCGAATGGCTGATAGAATATGAGCCACCTATGGGCGCTCTGGGCCGTCTCCTGGACGTCTTGGTGATGGAGCGGGTCTTCCAGAACGACATGGAGACATCTCTGGAGCGCCTCAAGGCCAGGCTCGAAGGGTAAGGGCTGCCCCAACGCCTGGCCGGGATCATCGGGAAGAGAGGACGGGAGGTGGTGGACGATGATCGAGCCGGCCGGCACCGACACAGGCGGGCCAGACACAGCTAAGGGCGACGGCAGGGCCCTGGTCCTGATCAGGGAAGGGCAGGCCACCGACAGCCCGCCGCAGGCAGTGGACATCGCCATCCAACTGGAGGAGACCCTGGGCGCTGTCCGTTCGCTCCTGGCGCGGCTGGACATGGAGATCGCCAAGGCCCGCCGCTCCCTTCAGGAGCTGGAGAGCTTCCGGGCGCGCATCCTGTCCCAGCTGAAGGAGGTGGCCGAGTCTCGGCCTAACCCCTGGGCAAGCTGAGCCCTCTAAGGGCGATGATGTTGCGCTGGACCTCCGAGGTGCCAGCGCCAATGGTCTCCTGCGCCGCCGAGAGATAGCCGTGGGCCGCCGCCCCTTGCCAGGGGGCCCAGGGCGAACCTTCCCGGAGGGAGCCATAGGGGCCCAGCAGGGAAACGGCGACATCGTACAGGCGCTGGGCGAGTTCGCTGTTGAAGAGCTTGACCATCGCTGCCTGGGGACGGTAGTCCAGGCCGCGGTCGTGCATCAACACCGCCCGGTACAGTAGCAGGCGCGCCACCTCGAAGCCGATGGCCAGGTCGGCCAGGCGCTGACGCGCCAGGGCCTGCCGTGGGCCCAGGTCATGCTCCCGCACCCAGCGCAGCAGCGCCCGGAACAGGCGCCAGTGAAGAAAGCAGCGATAGACGGTTATGCGCTCCACCCCCAGGGCCGAGTTGAGCACCTGCCAGCCCCCGTGCTCGGGGCCGATACGGTAGCGGCGGGGCACGCGCACCTCGTCGAACGTGACCTCGTTGAACCAGTGCAGGTCCAGCAGGTTGTACAGGGGCCGCACGGTTACGCCGGGGGCATCCATGGGCACCGCTAGCAGGGAGATGCCGGCATGCTTCGGCGCCTCGGGGTCCGTGCGGGCTACCAGCAGGCAGAAATCGGCCGATTCGGCCCCGCTGCTGTAAAGCTTTCGCCCCGTGACCACGTAATAGTCGCCATCAGTACGGGCGAGGGTGCGTGCGGCCGCCAGGTCGGAGCCAGCCTCGGGCTCCGTATAGCCCAGGCACCAGGCCAGTTCGCCCCGGGCCATGGGCGGCAGGAACTCCCGCTTCTGTTCCTCACTTCCGAAGGCGAGGATGATGGGGCCGGCTATGACCCGCCCCAGGGCGTCGCTGGCCGGGCCGCCGTGAAGGCCGACCTCCTCTTCCACCAGGAACTGGTCGAAGGCGGGCCTACCGGCGCCGCCGTACTCCGGCGGCCAGTTCAGGGAGAGCCAGCCCCGCTCGCCCAGCTTGCGTTCGAACTCCTTGTGGTGCAGGTATCCAGGCGGGACAGGCACGGGGTCGGTATCGTGGTCGGCGCCTAGGGTCTCGGTCAGGAAGCGACAGACCTCGGCCCGCAAGGCCTCCTGCTCCGGCGTGAGGCGAAAGTCCATAGCCTGGCCTCCTCTCGAGCTGCCTCCATTTTACCCGCTCTTAACAGGAAGGGCGTTGACGGTACGAGCTATATTGGGTTCAATGTAATTGAGCGCATGGATATCAGCGATAGGGACGTCCTATTTATGGTCGAGGCAGGAGGGAGTCATATGCGGTCTATCCAGGTCTGCGGGGCCGGCCGCGCTGGCGACGGCACGAACACCAACATCTCCATGCTGGGACAGGTCCTGAAAGACCTGGGCGCCTGGGCCTTCGTCTGGCGCGAGGAGGTCTACTCCAACATCCAGACTCGAGACACAGCGTTCGGCCTGCGCGCCGCCGATGTCCCTGTGTACGGCCCCGACGACGAATTCGACATCCTGGAGGCCTTCGACCAGGGCGCCTTTGTGGACTGGACAGGCGAAGGCCGCGTGCCGCCCCTGGCCCGACTGCGCAAGGGCGGCATCGTCCTGTACGACTCTTCGCCGCGGCTCGAGTATCCCAACGCCGGCCACGAGGTGCGACCGGAGCAGGTGGAGGCGGAGCTGAAGGCCAGGGAGGCGCGGCTGTTCGGCCTGCCCATGGGGCGGATGGCCAAGGAGCAGTTCGGCAATTACATCGTCCGGGGCACCATCGCTCTGGGGGTACTGGCGCACATGCTAGGCCTGCCCGAGGAGGCGTTCGCCCGCCGCTTCGTCCGCATCTTCGGCGAGGGAAGCGACCTCTTCCGCCTGAACCTCGAGGCCTTCCGGGCCGGGCTGGAGTACGCCCGTGCCGAGGGCTGGGAGCTGCCCGACCTGCGGCTGCCGCTGACGCCCCGTGAGGACGACGAGCGGCAGCTACTGCTGGGCAACGAGGCCGTGGCCCTCGGCTCCATCGTGGCTGGCTGCCGCTTCTATGCCGGTTATCCCATCACCCCCGCCTCGGAGGTGCTGGAGTACATGGCTGAGAAGCTGCCGTCCGTAGGCGGCGTGGTAGTCCAGGCCGACAGCGAGATGGCCGCAGCCCACCACGTCATCGGCGGCAGCGTGGCCGGTGCCCGTGCCATGACGGCCACCTCCGGTCCGGGCTTCTCCCTGATGCAGGAGGCCATTTCGGCGGCAGGGATGACCGAAACGCCGGTGGTCATCGTCGTCTCGCAACGTGGAGGCCCGGCCACCGGACTGCCCACCAAGGTGGGGCAGGAGGACCTCAACGAGACGGTCTTCGGCGGCCACGGCGATTTCGCCCGCATCGTTCTGGCGCCCACCGAGCCCGAGGACGCCTTCTACATGATGGAGAAGGCGTTCAACCTGGCCGACCGCTACCAGTGCCCGGTGTTCGTCATCTATGATCAGATGTTCGCCCAGTCCACCTACACCACGCCGCCACTGAACCCGTCCCGCTTCACTATCGACCGGGGCAAGGTAGTGGCAGCCCCTGCCAACGGCCACAACGGACGCTACCGGCGCTACGCCCTCACCGAGGACGGCATCTCGCCGCGGGCCTTCCCGGGCATGCCGGGCATTCACACCATTTATGTCAACACCAACGAGCACACGGAAGAGGGTTACATCACCGAAGAGATGGTAGTGCGCAAGGCCATGGTGGAGAAGCGGGTCGTGAAGCGCATGCAGCTCATCGTCCGCGACCGCGATCTGCCTTCGCCCGTGGTTCACGGCCCCGCCGATGCTCCCATCGGCTTCATCGGCTATGGCTCCGTGTACGGGCCTGTGCTGGAGGCGGTGCAGCGGCTGGCCGAGAAGGGGCAGAAGGCGAAGTTCATGGCCCTGCGCACCATCTGGCCCTTCCCGGGCCGGGAGGTGCGGCGCTTCGTGGACAGCTGCCGGGTCGTGTACGTCGTGGAGTACTCAGCCACGGCCCAGCTCAAAGGCCTGGTGCAGCGGGAGGCTACCGGCCCGATGCCGCGCAAGCTCCGCTCGGTGCTGCGCTACGACGGGCGGCCCATGACGCCGGGCTACGTGCTCCAGTCACTCTGAACTGCGAGGAGGAGAGCAGATGGCGGTATACACACCCGAGAAGCCCCTGACGGCGGCCGAGATCACCGGCCCGGGCGCCTGGTGGTGCAGCGGCTGCGGCGACTTCGGAGTCACCGCCGCCTTCAAGGATGTGCTGGTCACCCTGGTCAACGAACTGGGCGTGCCCCTGGAGCGCGTTTTTGTCATGTCGGGCATCGGCTGCTCCAGCAAGGAGCCCGAGATGCTGCGGCTCAACGCCTATCACGGGCAGCATGGCCGCTCCATCCCCGTGGCCATGGGGGTGGCGCTGGCCAACCCCAACCTGGTGGTGGTGGACTTCGGCGGAGACGGCGACAGCTATGCCATCGGCATGGAGCACTTCGTCCATGCCTGCATCAAGAACGTCAACATGACCCTCATCGTCATGAACAACCAGGTCTACGGCCTGACACGTGGCCAGGCCTCGCCCACGGGCCACCTGGGGCTGAAGACCAGCTCCACCCCCGAGGGGAAGAAGGTGCGCCCCGTGAACCCCCTGAAGCTGGCCATCGCGGCTGGAGCCGCCTTCGTCGGCCGTGGCGTCTCTTGGAAGAAGAAGGAGCTGGCCGAACTCATGCTCCGGGCTATCCAGACGAAGGGCTTTTCCCTGCTGGACGTCTTCTCTCCCTGCGTGACCTACCACCGCGAGCCGGGCTATCGCGGCAGCGGCGCCATCGTGGACTGGTACCGGCTGAACTATGTGCTGGACATCCAGGAAGCCTGGCGGGAGATGCGCGACCAGGTCTTCAGCGAGGAGGAGCGGGCCCACCTGCCGTCCGATTACGACCCCACAAGCCCCGATGCCGCCCTGTACGCCCTGCGCCTCATCGAGGAGGCGGCGAAGATGGGCCGCGAGGTGACGGGGCTGCTGCTCGTGAACGAGTCCGCCCCAACGCTGGAGGAGGCGCTGGGCGTTTCGCCGGAGCGGGCGCCCGCGCTGGCCGACATCTCGGTGGAGGGGAACCTGGAGCGCTACCGCAAGCTCCTGGCCGAGCTCCGATAGCGGCCGTGTCGATGTGATACAATGGGCCCACCGGGGAATGGCTGCCCCGGGGCATGATGCAGGAAAGGGAATACGACCTCGTAGTCCTGGGTGGGGGGACGGGAGGCTACACTGCCGCCATCAGGGCCACGCAGTTGGGCATGCGGGTGGCCCTGGTCGAGCAGGAGAAGGTGGGTGGGGTATGCCTGCACAAGGGCTGCATTCCCACCAAGGCCCTGCTGGAGGCGGCTGAGGTCCTGGCGCGGACGCGGGAGGCAGCGCGCTTCGGGGTGGAAGTGGGGGAGGTAGGGCTGGACTTCGGCCGCCTCCAGGAGAGTAAGCGGGCCGCCGTGGCCGCCCTGTACGACAGCCTCCAGCGCCTCCTCCAGCGGCACAAGGTCGAGGTCATAGCGGGGCGGGGGCGCCTGCTCTCGCCCGGCCAGGTGGCGGTGGAGGGCCCTGAGCCAGCGAGGCTCAGGGCCCGCTTCGTCCTGCTGGCCACCGGCTCCCGGCCCCGCGAGCTGCCAGGGCTGCCCGTCGACGGCCGTCGCGTCCTCACCAGCGACCACCTGCTGGAGATGGAGGCCCTGCCCAGTAGCCTGGCCATCGTCGGCGCCGGGGCGGTGGGCGTGGAGTTCGCCTCCTTCTTCCTGGACGTGGGCGTGCCCGTCACCGTCATCGAGCTGTTGCCCCGCCTGCTGCCCACCGAGGACGAGGAGCTGGGCCGGGGGCTGGAGAAGGTGCTCGTCTCCCGCGGCGCCACCGTCCTCACCTCGGCCAGGGTGCTGCCCGAGAAGGCCCGCCTCTACGACGACCACATCGAGCTGTCCGTGGAGCACGATGGGCAGGAGAAGGTCGTGCGGGCCTCGCACGTGCTGGTGGCCATCGGCCGCCGGGCCAACGTGGAGGACCTGGGCCTGGAGGACGCCGGCGTCCAGCTGGCCGACGGCTTCGTGCGGGTGGACGGCCAGATGCAGACCGACCAGCCGGGCATCTACGCCGTGGGCGACCTGGTGGGCGGGCCCCTCCTGGCCCACAAGGCCGCGGCCGAGGGGGCCATCGCCGCCGAGGCCATGGCCGGCAGGTCACCGCGACCCCTGGACTACGCCCGCGTGCCCAGGGTGGTCTATACCCGGCCCCACGCCGCCGCCGTGGGCCTCAGCGAGGAGGAGGCCCGCCGGGACGGGCGCAGGGTGCGGGCCCAGCGCTTCTCCTTCCGCTACAACGCCATGGCCCTCATCCGCCAGGAGACGGAGGGGGCGGCCAAAGTGGTGGTGGACGCCGAGACCGGCGACCTGCTGGGCGTGCACATCCTCGGCCCCCAGGCGGGGGAGCTCATCGGCGAGGCCGCCCTCGCCCGCTACCTGGAGGCCTCCGCCTGGGAGCTGGGCAGCAACGTCCATCCCCACCCCAGCCTCAGCGAGGCCCTCATGGATGCCGCCCAGCTGGCCGCCCGCATCAGCATATACCTGTGAAAGGACGTGAGAGCTTTGGCCGTCGAGAAGGTGGACACAGCGGGCCTGACCGACCAGGAGCTTCTCGACGTGTACTACAAGATGCTGCTGACGCGGGCCCTGAGCCAACGCATGCGCGTGCTGCAGCGCATGGGCAAAGGCACCTTCGCGGTCAGCGCCGAGGGCCACGAGGGGGCCCAGGTAGGCAGCGCCTACGTCCTGCGACCCGGCCAGGACTGGACCGTCCCGTACTACCGCAGCGTGGGCGTGGCAGTCACCGTGGGCATGACGGCCCGAGACGTGATGATGGCCTTCTTCGCCCGCCGCGACGACATCTCCAGCGGCGGACGCAACATGCCCAACCACTTCAGCCACCGGGAGCTGCGCATCGTCAGTGGCTCGGCACCGGTGGCCACCCAGGTCCCTCACGCCGTGGGCATCGCCCTGGCCAGCAAGCTGCGTGGCCTGGACGAGGTAACGTTCGTGTATTTCGGCGACGGCGCCACCAGCAAGGGCGACACGCACGAGGCCATGAACTTCGCCGGTGTGCACCGCCTGCCGGTGGTCTTCATCTGCGAGAACAACTCCTATGCCATCTCGGTGCATATATCCAAGCAGATGGCGGTGGAGAACGTGTCCATACGCGCCCAGGGCTACGGCTTCCCTGGGGTGACGGTAGACGGCAACGACGTGCTTGCCGTATACCGGGCGGCGCTGGAAGCGCACCAGCGAGCGCGGGCCGGCGAGGGGCCCACCTTCATCGAGGTCAAGACCTACCGCCTCGCTCCCCACAGCAGCGACGACGACGACCGACGCTACCGGAGTCGCGAGGAAGTGGAGGCCTGGTCACAGCGCGAGGCCATCGTCCGCTTCCGCGCCCTGCTACAGGAACTGGGGCTCCTCAACCAGGAGAAAGAGGAATCGCTTAACCGCCGCGTGGCCCGGGAGGTGGACGAGGCCACCGACTACGCCGAGCAGGCCCCGCCGCCCGACCCGGCCACCGTCTTCCGGCACCTGTACGCCGAGTGAGGAGGAGGCGGTCGCCGTGGCTGTCAAGACTCTCATAGAGGCGGTGCGGGAAGCCATGGCGGAGGAGATGCGCCGCGACCCGCGAGTCATCGTCTTCGGCGAGGACGTGGAGGAAGGAGGGGTGTTCCGGGCCACCGAGGGCTTCGTCCAGGAGTTCGGCCGGGAGCGCTGCTTCGACACCCCTCTGGCCGAGTCGGCCATCGTGGGCGTGGCCATCGGCGCTTCCCTCAATGGCTTGCTGCCCATCGCCGAGATCCAGTTCGCCGACTTTATCTGGCCGGCCGTGGACCAGATCATCAACGAAGCGGCCCGTATCCGCTGGCGCTCCAACGGCGCCTGGGGCTGCCCCATCGTGGTGCGGGCACCTTACGGCGCCGGCATCCGCGGCGGCCCCTACCACTCCCAGAGCGTGGAGTCGGTCTTCGCCCATGTGCCGGGCCTGAAGGTGGTCTGCGTCGCCTCACCCTACGATGCCAAAGGGCTCTTGAAGGCGGCCATCCGCGACCCCGACCCGGTGCTGTTCTTCGAGCACAAGCGGGCCTATCGCCTGGTGCGCGAGGAGGTGCCCGAGGACGATTACGTCCTCCCCCTGGGCCAGGCAGCGGTCAAGCGGGAGGGGAAGGACATCACTCTGGTCAGCTACGGGATGATGGCGCAGCACGCACTGAAGGCGGCCGAGCGGGCCGCGGAAGAGGACGGGATACAGGTGGAGGTGATAGACCTGCGCACGCTCCGGCCCCTGGACAGCGAGACTGTGCTCGCCTCGGTACGCAAGACGGGCAAGGCGCTGGTGGCATACGAGGACAACCTGTTCGGCGGGTACGGGGCCGAGATCGCGGCCCTCATCGCCGAAGAGGCCTTCGACTATCTCGACGGGCCGGTGACGCGTCTCGCCGCTCCGGACGTGCCCATATCCCCGTTCTCGCCGGCCCTGGAAGACGCCATCCTGCCCGGGGAAGAGAACGTCCTCGAGGCTATCCGCCGCCTGGCGGCCTACTAGGGTGCGGCCATGGCCTTCACCGTAGTCATGCCCCAGGTGGCCGAGACGGTGACCGAGGGCACCGTGTCGCGCTGGCTGAAGGGCCCCGGCGACCCGGTGGAGCGGTACGAGCCACTGGTGGAGGTGAACACCGACAAGGTGGACGTGGAGATACCTTCGCCGGTGAAGGGGGTGCTGAGGGAGGTGGTGGCCCCCGAGGGCGCCGTGGTGCAGGTAGGCCAGCCCCTGGCCATCATCGACGAGGCGGAGGCAGCGGAGGCCATCCGCCCCGAAGCGCCGCCCATCGCCGAAGCCGGACGGGAGGAGCCCCAGGCGCCTGCCGAGGCCGAGAGGGCAGCGGCCGAGGCTGAGGCCCCGTCCAGGGCCACCCCGGTCGAGGCGCCGGCGCCGCCCCAGCGCCCCCGCGCCACCCCCAGGGTGCGACGGCTGGCCGAGGAGCTGGGGGTGGACCTCTCGCAGGTGCGGGGCAGTGGCCCTGGCGGCCGCATCACCGAGGAGGACGTGCGCCGCCACGCCGCCCAGCGCCCGGCCGCCCGCCCCGAGGCCCCGCCGGCGCGCCCGCCCGCCGAGGAAGAGGAGCGCGTGCCCGTTACCGCCGTCCGCCGCACCATCGCTCAGCGCATGGCGGCCTCGGCCTTCACCGCCCCCCACGCCTGGCTGATGATGGAGGCCGACGTCACCGGGCTGGTCCGCCTGCGTCAGGCCCTCAAGGACGAGTTCGAGCGGCGGGAAGGGGTCGACCTGACCTATCTCCCCTTCGTGGTCAGGGCCGTGGCCGAGGGCCTGCGCCGCCATCCTCACCTCAACGCCTCTTGGAGCGACGAGGCCATCGTGCTCAAGAAGCGCATCAACATCGGCATCGCCGTGGCCACCGAGCAGGGGCTCATGGTGCCGGTGGTGCACGATGCCGACCGTCTCAGCATCGCCGGCCTGGCCCGCGCCATCGCCGACCTGGCCAGGCGCGCCCGGGCCGGGCGGCTCAGGCTGGAGGACGTGCAGGGCGGCACCTTCACCGTGGATAACACCGGCGTCTTCGGCTCCGTGGCCACCATGCCCATCATCTTCCCCGGCCAGGCGGCCATCCTCACCAGCGAGGCCATCCGCCCCCAGGTGAGGGTGCTGGAGAACGAGGCCATCGCCGTCCGGCAGGTCATGAACCTCTGCCTCTCCTTCGACCACCGCATCGTGGACGGTCACCAGGCGGCAGCCTTCGTGGCCTTCGTCAAGGAGAGGCTGGAGGCCATCGGCCCCGACACCCCTGTATACTGAGGCCGTGGTGCAGCCGCTGGACTTCTACGAGCAGCCGCCGCCTCGCCCCCACCCCAAGCCGCCCTGGTTCAAGGTGCGGGCGGTCATGGGCCCCAACTACCTGGAGATGAAGCGGCTGATGCGCGGCCTCTCCCTGCACACAGTGTGCGAAGAGGCCCGCTGCCCCAACATCTTCGAGTGCTGGGAGGAGCGCACCGGCACTTTCATGATCCTGGGCGACGTCTGCACTCGCCGCTGCGGCTTCTGCGCCGTCACCTTCGGCCGGCCCCAGCGCACGGTGGACGCCGACGAGCCGAGGCGGGTGGCCGAGGCGGCCAGGCATCTGGGCCTGAAGCACATCGTCATCACCTCGGTGGCCCGGGACGACCTGCCCGACGGCGGCGCCAGCATTTTCGCCCGCTGCATCGAGGCCTGCCGACAGGCAGTGCCCGGCTGCACGGTGGAGGTGCTGGTGCCTGATTTCCGCGGCTCCCTTTCCGCCCTGCGGACGGTGGTGGACGCCCGCCCCGACGTGTTCGGCCACAACGTGGAGACCGTGCCCCGCCTCTATCGCCGCGTGCGCCCCAGCGCCCGCTACTACCGCTCGCTGGAGATGCTTGTCCGGGCCAAGGAGCTGGCGCCCGACATGGTCACCAAGACGGGCATCATGGTGGGCCTGGGCGAGACCTGGGACGAGCTGCGCCAGACCTTTCGCGACATCCGCGCCGCCGGCGTGGACGTGCTGACCGTGGGCCAGTACCTGCGGCCCACCTACGGCGAGCGCCACCTGCCCATCGCCCGCTACTACACGCCCCGGGAGTTCGAGGCCCTGAGGGAGGAGGCCCTGGCCCTGGGCTTCGCGGCCGTGGAGAGCGGGCCCCTTGTCCGCTCCTCGTACCATGCCCGCAGAGCGGTGGAGGCCGTCCGCGGCGCCTGAGGCCGTGCTTGAGGCCGCCTGGCTGGGCCGCGTGCCCTACGACGCGGCCTGGGCCCTGCAAAGGCAGCTGCTGGCCGCGCGGCAGGAGGGCCGTTGCCCCGATACCCTCCTCCTGCTGGAGCACCCGCCCGTCTACACCTGCGGGCGGAGCACCGCCCCCGGCCAGCTAGTGACGCCGCCCTCGGCCCTCCCCGCGCCGGTGTACGAGGTGGACAGGGGCGGCGGCGTCACCTTCCACGGGCCGGGACAGGTGGTCGCCTACCTGGTCATGGACTTGCGGGCCTGGCGGCCCGACGTCCACGCCTACCTGCGGGCTCTGGAAGAGGTGGCCCTACGGGTGCTGGCCCGCTACGGCCTGCGCGGGCAGCGAATCGAGGGCCTCACCGGCGTGTGGCTGGGTGGCGAGAAGGTCGCCGCCATCGGCGTCAAGGTCTCCCGCTGGTGCACCATGCACGGCCTGTCCCTCAACGTGGCCGTAGATGCGGGCTGGTACCGCCCCATCGTCCCCTGCGGCATCGTCGGCAGGGGCGTCACGTCGCTCCACCGACACCTCCAGCCCTGCCCGGGCCTGGAGGAGGTCGCACTGACCATCGCCCAGGAGTGCGGCGCCGTCTTCGGCCGCGATGTCCGCTACCGCAGGGCAAGCGAGAAGACCGCGCTAACGGGGCTACCGGGCCAGGTGCTTGCGGCAGAACATGGCCACCCGCGCAGCGGCCGGCCTTAGCCCTGACCACCAGAAGTGGTCCACTCCCGGCACCAGGGCCAGCTCGCAGCCATCGCCCGCCCGGAGGGCCAGCGCCCGCAGCTCCTCGGCGGGCGCGAACTGGTCCTGCTCCCCGGCCAGGATGAGCTTGGCCCCGGGGAAGGCGCTCAGGGCCTCCGGCTCCAGCGAGCGGGCGGGCGGCGAGACCAGCGCGATCGCCCGCACGCCGGGTGCGCGCGGGGCCACCAGGCCTGCGACGACGGCGCCGAAGGAGTAGCCGGCGAGGCCCAAGGGGCCGCCCTCTGGCCCGAGATGGCGGGCTGCCTCCGCCAGGGCGGCCAGCACGTCCTCCTGCTCGGCCCGGCCCTGGTCATGGGCGCCGGTGCTGCGCCCGGTGCCGCGGAAGTTGAAGCGCAGGGCCATCAGGCCCGCGTCCACCAGCGCCTCGCACAGGGAGACGACCACGTGGTTGTCCATGTCGCCGCCGTAGAGGGGGTGCGGATGGCACACGACCACGGCCCCCGTGGGCGGCGCGTCAGGGACGTGGACGATGCCTTCCAGCACCGCGCCCGGGGCATTTATGTCGAGCCGTTTCTGCACCGGCATAGCTGCCCTCGCTGTTCAGGGCCCGCGCGTACAGCCGTTTCCAGCGCCAGCCTAAGATGGCGACTCCGCCCTGTCAACGGCGCCCGGCCGCCACCTGTTGTGTGGAAAAAACGACGGGCTACCTAGCAACCGTTGACTCCCGCCGGAGACGCCCTATAATGGGGGCCAAAAGTAGAGCGTCTGTTCGACAATGGCGTTGCTGACGACCCTCAGGCTGCACCCCTGGGCCTCAACGTGGGAGGGCCAACCGGGCGCGTCCGACGAGGACGAGGAAGATGAGCGGCCCTACGTGGACCCTGCCGTGGAGGTGCCGCCTCAGGACTGGCGCCCGCTGCGGCCTCCCGCCGCCGGCGAGCCGCCTGCTTTCATGTTCGTGGACGGCGTCCGTCGCATAGACGTGGGGGTGGTGGCCCAGGACGGAGACCGCCCTGCCTGGGGCCTCTTCGGCTCGTACGGGGCCGGTGCCGTCGTCTGCCGTCCGGGAAGGGCGCAGGTGGTGAGGGAGCATGTGCGCCGCTCCCTGGTACTGGCCGCCGTCGGCTACGAGGGTGAGGTGAACGTGCCGGCGGGCAGCGTTGTCCTCGCCTATAGGGTAGAGTCTGTGGGAGAGGACAAGGGCCAGAACGATGTTCGGCGCGAGGTACAGCAGCGCATGCGCATGCTGGAGGCCGAACTGGTGGCCAGCGGCGACGCCCCCACCCAGGACGCCGTCGTAGTCGTCGACGGGCCGATCACCTTCTTGCCTCGCGACGCGGGCCGCCGGGCGCTCGTGGCGGGGCTCATCAAGACCCACCACCGCTACTATCTGGAGGGCACGCCCCTGGCCCCCTGGATGACGGCCCTGGCACCCGGGGAGCGGACGCCCATCTTCGTCGTCCGGCCAAAGGCGTCGCCCGACGACCGCTTCTCCTGGTACGTGCGTCTGGCCGAGCCGCCGCCCTTTCACCACTCCCTGGTGGGCATCGTGCGTCTGGAGACGTGGGCGCAGGCGGGGCTCGAGCGGGCCCGCGCCCTGGCCGACCTGACGGCAGCCTTCCTGCCACGTTTCGCGCCGCCCATGGCCTGGGACGACAGGGCGCCCAACAACCTGTACCCCGTGACCGCCCTGGAACAGCGCCTTCGCCACGGCCTGGGCGACTATCAGTGGGTGCGCCGCAGCATCGAGTCCTTCATCTATCGCCTGGGAGGGCTATCATGACGGAGGTAGGCCGCGTCCTCGGCACCGATGATGCCCGTCCCCTGGACTTCTGGGTGGCCGTGGCCGAGGGCCGATATTTGCAACTGGACGACGTGGTCTACGTGCGTACGCCCCTGCCCGACGGGGTCGAGGTCACGGTCTACGGCGTGGTCGACCAGGTGCGCGCCCGGTACGAGGGCGCCCGCTTCGACTCGGACGTCTTCCGGGCGGCCGAGGGCCTGCTGCCGGTGGGCATTTCCAGCGCTGCCCATGTGTCGGTTACGCGCGTGGAGCCGGAGGTGTTCGTCCCGCCCCTGCCCGGCCAGCCCGTATGCCGGGCGGAAGGAGTGGAGCGAGAGCGCGCCCTGTACTTCGATTCCATGGAGCGCCGCTTCCCCGCCGGCCTCAGCCGTGATGGCCAGATCGTCTGGGGCAACCTGGAGTTCCTGGACGGCACCCGCGGAGGCCACGTCAACATCGCCGGCGTCTCCGGCGTGGCCACCAAGACGTCATACGCGCTGTTCCTGCTCTACGGCCTCTTCCACCACCCGGCCACGGCCGCCCGCAACAGACACGACCGTGCCGTCATCTTCAACGTCAAGGGTGAGGATCTGCTTTTCCTTGACAAGCCCAATGCCCGGCTCTCGGAGGCGGAGAAGGCCCGCTATTCCAGCCTGGGCCTGCCGGCGGGTCCGTTCCGCGACGTGGCCCTTTGGGCGCCGCCGCACCGCGACTGCTTCGGCGACCTGGTGACCAGCACCGTGTCCCGGCAGGAGGGCGTAACGCCCTACGCCTGGAGCCTGAGGGAGTTCTGCCAGCGTCGCCTGCTCCCGTTCCTGTTCGCTGATGCCGATAGCGAAGCGAGCCAGCTCCACCTCGCCGTAGGCGCAGCCGAGCGCTTTCTCGCCCACCAAACGGAAGGACAGCCCTCGTCACAGGCCTGGGTGATGCTGGGAGGGCAGCGCGTCACCGACTTCCAGGACTTGGTGGACTACCTGACCGACCACAGCGACGAGGTGTTCGCTGGCAGCCACCTCAGCCAGGCCACCGTCGGCGCCTTCGTGCGGCGGCTGCAGGGCTCCGTGGAAGCCGTCAGTCACCTGGTGCGGGGCGACCTCTCGCCCGACCAGGAGGAGCGGCACCGCATAGATGTGCTGGCCCACCAGCTCAACGTCGTCGATATCCATGCCCTGCACGACCGGGCCAAGCGCTTCGTGGTGGGTGTGGTGCTCAGACAGCTCATGCAGGCGAAAGACAAGCAGGGCACGCGGGAGCCCCTGCTGTTCGTGGTCCTAGACGAGCTGAACAAGTACGCCCCCCGTGAAGGGTGGAGCCCCATCAAGGAGGTGGTGCTGGACATCGCCGAGCGCGGCCGTAGCCTGGGCGTCATCCTCATCGGCGCCCAGCAAACGGCCAGCGAGGTAGAGCGGCGGGTGGTAACCAACGCCTCGTTCCGCGTGGCGGGGCGTCTGGACACGGCCGAGGCCGAGCGCAGCGAGTACGGGTTCCTCGGCACCCAGGCGCGGGCGCGGGCGAGCATCCTCAAGCCCGGCACCATGTTCCTGCACCAGCCCGAGCTGCCCGTGCCCCTGCTGGTGCAGTTCCCGTTCCCGGCCTGGGCCACCCGTCCCGAGGAGGTGGCCCACACCCTGGACGAGGAGCATATCCTGCGCTAACGCCCCGGGCCCTGACCCCTGCATGGCCAGGGGCGGGCGCATCCCGGGCCGCAGCCGACCACGGAGCGAGATGAGGTTCCTTCACACGGGAGACTGGCACCTGGGGAAGGCCCTCCGCCACCGGCGGCGGGACGACGAGTTCCAGGCCGCCCTCTGGGAGGTGCTGGACATCGCCCGCTACGAGCGTGTGGACTGCCTGCTGGTTGCGGGCGACGTCTTCGACTCGGTGGTGCCGCCTCCCGAGGCCGAACATCTGGCATTCGAGTTTTTCCGCGAGCTGGCGGGAGCGGGCATCCCCGCCATCATCGTCGGCGGCAACCACGATCACCCCCGGCGCATGGACGCCTTCGGCCGCGTGCTGGAGTTGCTAGGCATCCGCATCCTCGGCGAGGCCGTGCCAGCCTCGCGAGGGGGCATCGTCCAACTACCGAGCCGGGATCGGGAACAGGCCGCCACCATCGCCCTGCTGCCCTGGATCAGCGAGCGGCGCGCTCGCACCTTCGAGGGCCTCGCCCTGGGCCAGGGGATGGCCGAATACGCCGAAAGGGTGGCCCTGTTCATGGCCAGCCTCGCCCGGCACTTCAGCGACGACACAGCCAACGTCCTCGTCGCCCATGTCATGGTGGACGGCGCCCTAGTAGGGGGCGAGGCGGCCGGGGAGCGCCCCCTGCACATCGGCCGCACCTATGCTGTACCTCCCCAACGGCTGCCCAAGGCCGACTATGTGGCCCTGGGCCACGTACACCGCCACCAGAGGGTGAAGAACTCGCCCACGCCGGCGGTCTACGCTGGCTCGCTCCTGCAACTCGATTTCGGCGAGGAAGGCCAGCAGAAGGGCGTCGTCATCGCCGAAGTGGAGCCAGGGCGGGGCCTAACCCGCATGGAGCACGTACCGCTGAGCAAGGTCCGCCAGCTCCGCAGCGTGGGGCGCCCCGAGCGCCCGCTGCCCCTGGCCGAGGCGCTCAGGCTGGGTGACAGCCCCGACCTGCGTGATGCCTACTTGCGGCTCTACGTGAGGGTGGACCAGCCTTTCCCGGGGCTCGCCCAGCAGGTGCGGGACGCCCTGCCCAACGCTGTGGAAGTGGTGCCCGTATACGACCGCCGCGCCGAGGACTCGCGGCCGCGCCTGGAAGGCCTGACGCCCGCTCAGCTTCTCGCCCTTTATCACCGCGAGACGTACGGGGCAGAGCCCTCGCCCGAGATGCTCGAACTCTTCCAGCAACTGTGGGACCAGGTGGCGCATGAGGCCGATCAGGCTTAGTCTCGAAGGCTTCACCAGCTACCGCCGCCGGGTGGAGGTGGACTTCTCCGACCTGGACCTCTTCGCTATCACTGGGCCTACCGGCGCCGGCAAGAGCTCGCTGGTGGACGCTATGGCCTTTGCCCTCTATGGCCAGGCCCCCCGGGTGGGCAACCGCGTCCGGGAGCTCATCAGCCAGGGAGCGGAGCGTATGTGGGTGCAGTTCGAGTTCGAGAGCGGGGGGCGACGCTACCGCATCGCCCGCTCCACTGCCCGCCACGGCCACGCGGAAGTGCAGCTGGAAGAGCTGGAGGCCGAGCCGGACAGTTGGCGGCCACTGGCCGACCGCCGCCGAGACGTCAACGAGCTGGTGGAACGTATCGTTGGTATGGACTACGAGGGCTTCGTGCGCTCGGTGGTCCTTCCCCAGGGCAGGTTCCAGCTGTTCCTGGTGGGAGGACGAGAGGAACGCGACCGCGTCTTGGAGGAGTTACTGGGGCTCGACCTCTACCGCGCCGTCATGCAGCGGGCCAACGACCTCGCCCAGAGGTTCCAAGACCAGGCCGCCGACATGGCCCGCCTCCTGGAGGCGGAACTGGCCGAGGCCACACCCGAGCGGCTGCGCCGGTTGCGCCAGCAGGTGCTGGCCCTGAAGGCGGAGCGCGCCCGCCTCTCCGGGCTCTGCCAGGCCGCGCAATCGGCCCTGGAGCTGGCCCAGAGGCTCGCTCAGGCGCGCGCCCGGCTAGCCGCCGCACAGGAACGGCTCGCCCGCGCCGAGCGGGACGGGGAGACGGCGCGGGCCTCTCTGGCGGAGGCCGAGGCCCAGGTGGAGCGGCTGGAAGGAGAGATGGCCCGCGTCCGTCAGGAGATAGAGGCGCTGCCCTTCTCGGCCGACGAGTACGCCCGTGTGCAGATGGCCCTGCAGCGCGCCCGCGACCTGGCCCAGGCCCGAACCCGCCTCGCTGCCCTGCATGGGGAGCTCGAGAGGGCGACGGAGGAGCTGGCCCGCGCCCGGGAGCGACTGGAAGCCGCCAGGCGGGAAGCTGAGGCGGCAGCCGAACGGGCTCGCGAAGCCCAGGCCGCCCGCGACAGGGCCCAGGACACCCTCGCCGAGGCCCGCCAGCGGCTGACGATGGTCGAGCAGGCAGCCCGCCAGCTCGCCGACGCAGAGAGCAAGCTCGCCGCCGCCCGGACGGAGCTGGCCGAGCGTGAGCAGGCGCTGCGCCAGGCCCGCCAGATGGCCGAGACGGCCCGCCGCGAGGAGGAGGCTGCCCGCCAGGAGGCCCAGCAGGCCCAGGAACGGCTGGAGAGGCTGCGACGGGAGCACTCCGCCCACGAGTTACGCCGCCACTTGCGGCCGGGCGACGCCTGCCCCGTCTGCGGGCAGCCCGTGGCGGCGGCCCCGCCAGCAGCCGAGGTCGCCGCGGACCTGGCCTCTGCCGAGGAGGCGGCCCGCCGCTGTCAGGCGCGGTGGCAGGCGGCCCAGGAGTCCCTGCGCCGCGCCGCCGCTGCCGAGGAGGCCGAGGCCCGGGCCGTCGAGATGTCGCGGGCCCGCCTGGAGCAACTGGTGGTGGAACGCGACCAGAGGGCCGCGGCCATGCAGCGCGAACTAGGCGTCCAGTTGCTGCGCGAGGAGGCGGTCGACCGCGCCCGGGTCGCCCTGCAGGACGCCGAGGATGGGGCCCGCAGGGCCCAGGAGGCCGTCGAGCAAGCGCTGGTGGGCCTCGAGGAGGCGCAGCGGCGGCTCCAGGCGGCCCAGCGGGACGAGGCCCGCTGGCAGTCGCAGGCCGAGTCTCTGGCCAGGCAGATCGAAGATCTGGCCGTCCAGTCGGAGGAGCTGGAGGCCAGCCTGGGGGAAGGATGGTCGCAGGCAGGGCTGGAAGCGAGGCTCGCTGAGCTGGAGGAGGCCAAGAGCCAGGTAGAGGCGCTGCGGGCGAAGGAGCAGGGACTGGGGCGGGAGCTCCGCGACTGGCAGGAGCGCCGCTCCGCTGCCCGCGCTCGGGCCGCCGCGCTGGAGACCGAGGCCCGCCTCGCCAGGGAAGAGGCCGACGCTGCCCGCGGCGACGAGGAGAGCCTGGCCCCCGCGCTGGCCGCCGCCCTTCACGAACAGGGCTGGGAGGACGAGGCGGAAGCTCTGGCCAGTAGACGGGACGTGGCGCCGTTGCTGTCGCGACGGCTGCAGGAGCAGCGCGAAGCGTTGCACGAGGCCGAGCGCCGACTGGGTGCCCTGGAGACCGAGGCAGAGCGTCTGGAACGCGACCTGGACCGAGCCGCCCGTCTGCGCGAGGAAGCCGAAAAGGCCCGCAGGCGGGCCTCCATCGCCAGGGCCCTGGGCGACATTCTGCGCAGCGACCGCTTTCAGGCCTTCCTGCGCCGCGAGGCCCTGGCCCTTCTGGCCCAGGACGGTTCACGCCACCTGGAAGAGCTGTCGCGGGGGCGTTACAGCCTGGCCGTGCAGGGAGACGGGTTCATCGTCCTGGACCACTGGAACGGCGACGAGGGCCGCCCGGCCCACACGCTCAGCGGCGGCGAGACCTTCCTCGCTTCCCTCTCGCTGGCGCTGGCCCTGGCCGAGGGCCTGCCAGGACTGGCCCACGCGTCCCGTCGCACCGCCCTGGAGAGCCTGTTCGTGGACGAGGGCTTCAGTCACCTCGACGGCGACACGCTGGACGTGGTGGCGTCGGCCCTGGAAGTGCTGGGGGGCGCCGGCGAGCGGATGGTGGGCGTGATCACGCACGTGCCCGCCCTGGCCGAACGCATGCCCGCCCGCCTGCGGGTAGTGAAGTCCCCCGACGGCTCCCGCGTCCTGAAAGAATAGCCTGCCGCCCTCTCGGATCCTGCCCTACGTTGCCGGGGGCTTGCGCTTTGGGACCGCGTCTGTTAGCCTTTTTCTCGATTAAGTTGGTCGAGTTAGTAAAGATAACGCTGCGAGGGGGCAGGTGGAGCCGGACGGACTCTCGGAAGAGCTGGCGATAGAGCGCGCCCTTTCGGCCCGCCCACGGGCCGCTGTCCGCCGCCGTTGGGCCGGCGCAGCGGAGACCGCTACCCGGCTCCTCGCCGCCGGGGCCGGCATTCTCCTGTTCGGCCTGGCGTTACAGTTCATGAAGGCGGGAGCCGCCGGCTTGAGCCCGTTCCTGAAGGCCATCTCTGCCGAAGGCGCCCTTCCCTTCCTCGGCCTGGGCTGGCTGGGCGCTGCCCTGCTCATGAGCGGCTCGCCCCTGGCCGCGGTTGCGGTGAGCCTGGCCGCTGCCGGCACGGTCTCCACCTTCGAAGGTCTGGCCATGCTGAGCGGCTCGCGCATGGGCGCTTCGTCCTCTGTCCTGGTGGTGGGCTTCGTCCTCTACTTGCTGCGCCGCCGTTCGGCTGACGGGCTGTTCATCGGCGTGGTAGCGCTGCTGGTGGCGAGCACCCTGTGGCTGCCAGCCCTGCCCCTGGGGCTCGCCTTCTTGCACTCCCCCTGGTTCCACCCCGACAACCTGGCAGTACCCGGCGCCATCACCGAAGGGGTGAATGGCCTGTACGGTCCCGTTGTGGACTGGGCCCAGGGCCACCTGCACCGCCTGCTGCTGTTCGCGGCGGGCGTGGCGGTCCTGCTGGTATCCTTCTACGTATTCGACCGGGCGCTGCCCCAACTGGACACGGAGGGCCTGGCCGCTCGCCGCCTGCACGCCTTCACCAGACGCGCCTGGGCCATGTTTCTGCTCGGCCTGGGCGTGACGGCCGTCACCATGTCCGTGTCCATCTCGGTGGGGCTGCTGGTGCCGCTGTCGCTGCGGGGCTACGTCCACCGCGAGCGGGTGGTGCCGTACATCATGGCCGCCAATCTTTCCACCTGGGTGGACACGCTGGCTGCTGCCGCCCTGCTGGGTTCGGGCGCCGCTGTGGGCATGGTCCTGGCCGAGATGGCTGCCGGGGCCACCCTCACGCTGTGCGTCCTCTTGCTCCTTTACCGTCCCTATTCCCGACTCTTGCTGGCGGCGGCCAGGGGCGTCCTAGGTGGCAGGGTGCGCTTCGCTCTCTTCCTAGCGGCGTACCTGGCGGTGCCGCTGGCCCTGTTGCTGCTGCGCTGAGTTCAGCTCTCTCCCAACTGTCGCTGGTGGGCCGTCACCTCTCGCGCCAGGCGGCGCCCCAGCTCCTCCAGCGCCGCGCTCTCCCGCACCGGGTAGCTGGCGGAAGGGCGCAGCGCCTTGTAGGCCTCAGGGAGGCGGCGGAACTCGTCTCGGAAGCGCTGGCGCAGCTCTTCGAGACTCGGGTACTGCCCCAGGACGCGCCCACCCTCCATGACCTTCTGCAGCAGCGGCTCCCCTCCGGGGACGTGCTCGTCGCGCAGCGCCAGCACGTCCTCCCGGATGAGGCCTTCGTTATCGTAGAAACGGTAGACCTGTTTTTCCCCCGGCAGCGACGCCTTCCCCTGGCTTAGCTTCAGGGCGGGGCGGCCCTCGTACGAGACGAGCTTGTAGGCCATGTCCAGCCAGGGCGCGTCGGCCGAAACGCCCATGCGCGTGCCCACGCCGAACGAGTCGATGGGAGCGCCCGCTTCGGTCAGCTCTTCGATCTGGTACTCGTCGAGGCCGCCGCTGGCCACGATACGCACATAGTCCAGCCCGGCCTCGTCCAGCACCCGACGCACCTGGCGGGACAGCTCCAGCAGGTCACCGCTATCGATGCGCACGCCCCGCAGGCGGCTGCCGTGGGCCTCCATCTCTCGTGCCACCTGGGCCGCCACCCGCGCCCCCTCCACCGTATCGTAGGTATCGATGAGCAGGACGCAGCGCTCGGGGAAGCTCTGGGCGAAGGCGCGGAACGCCTCCAGTTCCGAGGGGAAGGCCATGACGAAGGAGTGGGCCATGGTGCCGGCGATGGGGATGCCGTAGACCTTGCCCGCCAGGACGTTGCTGGTGCCGTCGAAGCCGGCCAGGTAAGAGCAGCGGGCCACCTTGAGCCCGGCATCTGTGCCGTGGGTGCGGCGCAGGGAGAAGTCCACAACCCCTCGCCCTTTGGCTGCCCACACACAGCGGGCCGCCTTGGTGGCGATGAGCGTCTGCAGCTGCACCTGGTTGATGATGTAAGTCTCGGCCAGCTGCGCCTCCAGAATGGGCCCCGTCACCTCCAGCAGCGGCTCCTGAGCGAAGACGATCCGCCCCTCGGGCACGGCCCAGACTTCCCCCGTGAACCGCACCGTGGCCAGGTACTCGAGGAAGGCGGGGTCGAAGATGCCCGTGCTCTCCAGGTACTCGAGGTCTCCGCTCGTGAACCGCAGCCCCTCCAGGTAGCGCAGCACGTCCTCCAGCCCCGCCGCTACCAGGTAGCCCCGTTCCTCGGGCAGCCTTCGCACGAACAGGCTGAACGTGGCCCGGCCGTCGACGCGGTGGTGCCAGTAGGCCTGGGCCATAGTGAGCTGGTAGAGATCGGTGAGGAGGGCCAGCCCGCCCCCGCGACCGGCATCGTCCATGTCCATCATCCTCAGGAAAAGAGCTTAACAGCGCCGGCGCGGGGCATAAATAGGTGGCGCGGGCCGAGGGGGCGGGAGACTACTGGCAGGGTTCGGCCTTCCGGAGGGGCAGGGCGACCGTGACCTCGGTACCTTCGCCCGCGCGGCTGCGGATGTCGAACCGGGCGCCCAGCAGACGGGCGCGGTCGCGCATGCTCTCTAGCCCGACGCCAGCCGCCCTGCCCCCCACGAGGCCCCCCTCGGGCAGGCCCTTGCCCCAGTCCCGCACCGTCAGGACCAGTTCGTCCCCTCTCTGCTCCAGTGAGACGCGCAGTCGACGGGTGCCGGAGTGGCGGACTGCGTTGCTCACCGCTTCCTGAGCGATGCGGAATAGGGCCGACTCCACGTGCGGCTCCAGACGCAGGCCCTCTACATTGGTTTCCACCTCGGTCTCGATCCCCGAGCGCTCCCTCACGTCATCGGCGAGACAGCGCAGCGCGCCTGCCAGCCCGTGCTCCTCCAGCTCTTTTGGCCGCAGC
>BEIA01000015.1 GCA_002898715.1 bacterium HR24
CACGAGCCGTACTTCACGGGCACCGGCTTTCCGCGGGACTTCTACATTAACTACCACCTCTACCGCAACTACTGGCCGCTGATGGCCCTCGGCCGCCTCCACCGCCTGCTCAGTACTTGACCGGGCCGACTACCGCCGGTACCGTGACCGTCCGCCCTGGCCTGTGCAGGGCCACCAGGCAACCTGCCTCTTCGCCATGGCTAGTCGCTTTGGCCCAGGGATGACTCACAGGCATCCGGCCAGTGCAACCTCGCCCGTCCATCTTCGAAGCGCCAGTCCTCGAGTCCGTCGGACGAGCCTTCGTCCTCGCTCGGGCCAAATATCTCATTCAGCCGTTGCTCCAGCCGCCGCTCTGAGGGCTCCGGGTCGTCTCGCAGCTCCTCCCAGGTGATGCTACGAACGACGCCTTCCGCCTCCCTGAGCGCCCGCACTACCTCCCTCCACCACTGCTCGCCGAGGATGCTTTTGGCAAGGCCGAGCGATGCCCCCATATTGGTGACGAATGCCAGACGTGGACATGCCTGTTTCGACTCAGCGTCCATCAAGCCATGCACTCGGCTCCAGTACTCCTCCGCTAAGGCATCGGTGAATTCGATCAGGGTTGATTTGAGGGACTCGAACTGGGACTTCGTGGTAGTATTGCCATTGACTATTGCCGTCTCTTCCTTCCCTCCGCCACCGCAGGCCGAGAGGGCGAGTAAAGCGGCCAGTAGTATCAAAAGCGATAACAAACTACTCATTTCCTGCACCCCACTGAATGGCCTCACTCTAGCGATGCTAGCTGGGCCCCGTCAAGGAACCTCAACTCGTATCAAGGCCCTGATGTAGCCCCTCGTATTCGCTTCTAAACATGATAGAAGAGCGGAAGTCTATGCTCTGCCCAGAATTGATTCTCGGCTGGCACCGCGAGTCGCAGAAGGCTTAAAGCTTACCCCAATGGCGAGACAGACATCTGCAGTGCGGGAGAAGTGTACCGCCTGCTTGGTAGCGAACAGCCCTATGGGGAACCCGCCCAGACCCAGCGCTAGGGGATGGTCCTCGGGGAAGGCGCTCTTGGCGTTGAGGGTAGTCATGACCGGGGCCGAGAGCAATTCCGCCAGTTCCCTCAACTCGTCCCATGCCTCGGCGTACAGCACTCCCGCGCCAGCATAGAGCACGGGCCTCTCCGCTTTCGCGAGGAGCTCAGCGGCACGATCGATGTCCACCGGATCACCTGCTGACCGGAAGCGGCGTCTCACCGGTTCGTAGACAGCTTGCTCCTCGTCCAGGTAGGTGGAGCTCACCAACCTGCTAAGAGCCGGTCTCTCACCGGGAGCGAGACCTGCTGTCTCTGAAACAGCCACGGTCACAGGCGGATGGTGGCCAGGTACAATAGGGCCGGCTACACGCAGAGGCCGTCCACAGCCACCGCGAGCCAGCGGCCGTCGGCCGACCAGTCCAGCAGGGAGGCGCGACATTGCAATGGGCCGGTGATGGACTGCTGCCGGCCGGTGGTAACCTCCACCGTCAGCACCTCCACCCCGGACGCCAGCGTCGGCGAGGCGGAGACGTAGGCCAGGCGGTCGCCCTGGGGCGACCAGCGCAGAACGACTTCCCCATGCAAGGCCTCGGGTGAGGCCGCCGAAGTGACAACTTCCCGCACCTGGCCATTCTCCAGCGACACCACTCGCAGCCCCATTCCCTGCCCGAGGGGGTCGTGCCCCAGGTAGGCCAGCTGCCGTCCATCGGGCGACCAGGCCACCGCCAGCGGGTGCACAGGGGCCAGGAGGCGCTTCTGGCCGCTAGCCAGCTCATGCAGGGTGAGGCCCTCGGGGCCGTCGTAGGCGAGGTAGCGGCCGTCGGGCGACCAGGCCACGAAACCCAGTGGCAGGTTAGCCTGGCCGGTGCGTGGATAGGCTGGCCCCAGCGGCCGCACTTGCCCTCCCTCTACGTCCCACAGCCAGATCTCTTCCTGGGCACTCCAGGCCAGGCGCCGGCCGTCGGGCGACCAGGATAGCAGGGACGGGTAGATGCTGGGGACGGGCGGCCCGCTGGCCAGCGTCCGCCCGTCGCCATCCAGGACTGCCAGCACCTGGGGGGCGCCCTCTCGGCCCATGCGTACAGCAAGGCGTGCACCGTCGGGCGACCAGGCCAGGGGCTCCACCTGCTCCTGGGCCAGGGCCAGGGCGCGGGCGCCCTGCAAGTCAGCTATGTAGGTAGTCCGGCGAAGAGGCTGGATGAGCACATAGGCGGACCGGCCTGAGGCCAGGGAGAGGGCGGTCCCGCGGGCGTTGGCAGGGAGGGGCACTGCCTTGCCGCTGCCGTCGGCGCCAACCAGCACGGACACCGTGTTCCAGAGGGCACCCCGCACGAAGGCGATGCGGTCAGGCCCCGCCCAGGAGAGGCCGAAGGCCTGGAAGGGGCGCACGTCCAGCAGCCGCCTGGGCCCCTTGCCGTCAACGGTCAGCACCAGCAGCTCGCCGTCGCCGGTGCCGATGGCTACCCTCCTCCCGTCGACGGCGACGGCGTAGCTGCGGTCGTCGGCCGATAGGCCCCAGGAGGCCACGGGCTGCCCCTCTGTGTCGAACAGCCACAGCCCCCAGTAGCCCGGGTTGCAGGCGTAGCATGCGGGGCGCAGGCTCAGGAGGTGGCCGCTGGCCAGCCAGTTGAGGCGGCTGTCCACGCCCCCCACCGCGGGCAGGAACAGCGCCTGCCCGGTCCCCAAATGCAGGATGTGGATGCCTGGCTGCGGCTGTTCCGCCCATTCGATCACCGCCACTGCCAGGCGGTCGCCCTCCCGCGACCAGGCCATGTCCAGGACCAGGGCGCAGGCGGGGCCCCAGACCTGCCGTCCCTCCCTGGTCTCCATATCCAGCACCCGCAAGGCGACGGGGCTTGCGCCTGGGGGGCAGGCCTTCTCGGCCGGGGTGGGATATACCAGCTGCCGTCCATCGGGCGACCAGGCCCCCGCCGTCCTGTCTGCGGCCTGGCGCACCTCCACCAGTTGGTGGGCTTCCCCGGTCTCGGCATCAAGCAGCAGCAGGTCCGCCCCCCGGAAGACCAGCAGCTGGGAGTGCTGCGGGCGCCACGACACGGGGTGCCCGGGGGCGGACGCCGTCACCACGCCGTCGCGCCCCAGCACCACCGCCTGGACCTCTATGGTGCCCGATGGCTCATGGGCTGCCGCCAGCCAGCGCCCGTCGTGGCTCCACGTGAGCTTGAAAACGTTGTAGCCACTCAGGACCACCGTGTTCTGCCCGCTCGTCAGGTCCCAGAGATGCAGGCTGACGCCGTTCTGCGTTAGCTCTTCGTATGCTACGACGGCGCCGTCCGGCGAGAAGGCGGGCCGAGAGCCGGAGAAGCCCCCCGCCAGCAGGCGCCAGTCGCTGCCGTCGGCACCGATGCTCTCCAAGCTCCGGTCGAATAGCTCCTGGACGGGGCGCAGGGACTCACGGGCGGCCGGGGTAGGCAACTGGGGCTCCTGCCTCCCAGGCGGAGAGCCGCCGGCGCAGCCTGGCAGGACCGCCAGGAGGAGCAGCGTTGCCAGAAGCAGCTGCTTCACCGCCATCACCCCCGCTACCCATGCCCCCTCGGCAGAGGAAGGCCCATTGGGCCTCTACAGTATAAACGTCCCTAGGCCGCCAAAGGTGCCAGCCGTGGCAGTTCTGCCCAAAGGGAGGCGGCCTGTTGTAGTGGCCAAGACCCTCTTCGCCACCCATTACCACGAGCTGATAGACCTGGCCGCCTTCCTGCCGCGGGTGCGCAACTACCACGTGGCCGTGGCCGAGGAGGGCGGACGCATCGTCTTCCTGCACCGGGTGCTGCCCGGCGGCGCCGATGGCTCCTACGGCGTGCAGGTGGCCGAGCTGGCCGGCCTGCCCCGGCCGGTGGTGGCCCGCGGCCAGGAACTCCTGCAGGAGATGGAGCGGCGGGACGCCTTGCCTCCCTCCCGCCGGCGCCGGCGCAGCAAGGCGGCCGTGCAGCTGCCGCTGGACGCCGATGGCCTGGGGCTGCTGCAGGAGCTGGCCGCGCTGGACGTGGACTCCCCCACCCCCCCTGGAGGCCATCACCAGGCTCTACGAGCTGCGGGAACGTGCCCGGCAGCGATTGAAAGCCTCATCAGGGCAATAGGGGCTGCCAGGAAATTAAATGCGGAGCATGACAGCTCCGAACCCCAGACCTGTGGGTGGGTATTTGTGTAGGAGTGGAAAAGCAGAACGCTCCCTGCCTCAACCAGCAGCAGCCTGCTTGCTCCTGGACCACTCTTGTCTCCTCCTTCGTCATCTCCCGGCAGGGACGATGGCGAGGAGGGAGGCAAGGCCCCTGGCCTCAACCGCTGTGCCCTGGCCTCCCCGGGCATGGGGCCGGACGAAGGTGTAGCCGCCCGGGAGCACGATGCCACAGTCCCTGGGTGCCTCCCTGGCCCTGGCCGAAGGTGACCATCCCACTGGGAGGCGGCGCAGGTGCCCCCGCACCAGGGCTGCCTGCTGGCGGGTGATGCGCCGCTCCCGTGCTCTAGCCCAGACCCTCTCGCCTGTCAGGGCAGGCCGCGGCCGGGCCGCCCGGGCCGGGGCGGGGATGGATCCGCTCGTGCTTGTGTGGCTGTCGGGCCTCGCTACGTCCCCCGATAGGCCGCCTCGAGCTTTGCCAGGTCGAACTTCACCTGCCTGAGCATCTCCTCGGCCACGCGCCTCGCCCTTTCCGGGTCGGGGTCGTCCAGCATTTCGTGAAGCCTACGGGGCACGATCTGCCAGCGCAGACCGTACCGGTCGGCGATCCACCCGCAGGCCTGGGGTTCGGCCCCGTTCCGCACTAGGGCATCCCAGTAACGGTCCAGCTCCTCCTGCGAGTCGCACAGGACCAGGAACGACACCGCGTCGTTGAAAGGCTGGTGCGGACCGCCATCGATGGCCAGGAACGGCTGGCCGAACAGCGTGAACCGGACGACGGCTACGGAGCCTGCCGGGCCGCTAGGGGAATCGGCGGGCAGATAAGACACCTTGTCGACGCTGGAGTCCGGGAAGACGGAGGCGTAGAACCGGGCAGCCTCTTCTGCCTCACTGGTGTACCAGAGGTGCGGGACGAGCTTTGGCCGCTGTTCCGGGTCCATGTAGGGCCCATCCCCCCTTCTCCTCGATGGTTCATGGCCGATTGCCTGCGGCGCCAGGAGTGCCGACATATCCGAGTTATGCGGGCGGGTCGGGGCGTCATGGACCTGCGCCTGGGCATCTCCTGACCGGCGGCCCGCACACCGGGGCCGCCCGAGCTGGCGTAGTGCCGCGCTGCGCCGGCCAAGGCATGGCCAGGGTACCGGTACCCACCCGCGCTGTCAAGTCATGGCGGGCCCGTGTCCCGACGGCTGCTTCGGTCGCAGCGGTCGACCCTGCAGCACTGAACGTGGCATGGGCCTGCCCCACACCACTCAGCGAGTGTCGAACCGCTGGCGTATACATCGTGATGGGATGTAATAGCCTGCGGGCGATATCGATGCAGGCGCTGTCCGACCGACACTACTGGGCGCTGGCCGAGTTCAGGTACCAACTGCGGCGCTTTCTTCGCCGTAGCGAGGAAGCGGCCCGGGCCACTGGACTGGAGCCTCAGCAGCACCAGCTCCTCCTCGCCATCCGAGGGCTGCCCGAGGGGCGCGACCCTACCATCGGTCAACTGGCAGAGAGGTTGCAGCTCCAGCACCACAGCCTCGTGGGGCTCATCGACCGGCTGGAGCGGCGAGGCCTCGTCCGGCGCGAGCGGGCCGCCGCCGACCGTCGCCGAGTGCATGTCTACCTGACCGAGGAAGGCGAGCGGGCCTTGCGCGAGCTTTCCATGTTCCACTGGCAGGAACTGCAGTCCATCGGGCCGGGGCTGGTACGGGCCCTGCAACGGATCGTCGCTCCTGCTAGTCGGCGGCGCGGAGGACGCCATGCCATCTCCCAACCACCGGGCCAAGGCGATGATGCGACTGCTGGATAGCATCGGGGCGTGGGCCATCAAGGCGCTGCAGCGTGTCGGCGCGGATACGGGCCTGACTTGTTTCCCCGTAGCGCGCCGCGACGATCCGCGGCAGCTCGAGGGCCTGGTGGGGCTCACGGACGTGTTGAAGGGACGGGCCCGGCTCCTGGACGCAGAGCGACGTCGCGAGCGCTTTCTGTCCCTGCGACTGGTCCTGCCACGCTGGGGCGACGATCGCAGCAGCGTGCGAAGGGGCGCGGGACGCCGCCCTGTGCGGGACGGGCAGCCTTCGACCGAAAAGAGCAAATAGGAGTGTAACTCCTCGAGATTTCGTGCATCTCCTCCCAGGCGTGGCCCCCCGATGCAGGGCGGCCAGGCTGGCCCCTTGGTGCCGTAGCAGGTGTCGGGGAGAAGGAGGAGACGATGCTGAGGGCCGTGCTCATGTTCTCGAAGGTGCTCCACTACAGCGAGGAAAGGGGACAGGCCCTCGGCGAATATTCGCTCATCATCGCCCTGGTAGTGCTGGCCGCTGTGGCGGGACTCACCGCGCTGGGAGTGGCCGTCTCCGGGTTCTTTGACGGGTTCCTCAGCATGCTGGAAGGCGCGGTCACGTAGGCTGAGGGGTGGCGGCCGTGGCGGACGTTTCGCCGGGCCAAAGGGTCCTTACCGCCGGAGCCATAAGTGGCCAGCGGGGCAACGTGGTCATCATCGTCGCCCTCTTCCTCACTGTGCTTCTGGGCTTCATGGCCATGGCCGTCGACGTGGGCCTGTTCATGTGGGAGAAGCGGGAGCTGCAGAACATCGCTGATGCCGCTGCCCTGGCCGGCGTGCAGGAACTGCCCGATGACCCCGATGCGGCAGTGGAGATCGCCACCGATTATGCGACCCGCAACGGCGTCGGCTCACGCGGCTGGGTGCTGCAGTCTGTGATGGTGTTGCCAGCGGGCTGCAGCGCCGAGGAAGAGGACTGCACGGTCCTGGAAGTGCGGGTACGTCATCCCGATGCACCGTTCTTTTTGGGTCGCGTGCTGGGCCTTACCACGGCGACCGTAGCTTCGCGGGCGCAGGCGGCCATCCAATCGCCGCAGCTCTCCGACAACGTGATGCCTTGGTCGCTGCGCGATTCGGTTCGGCGCCGGGCCCGGTATGGCGACCTGGTTACTGTCAAGTACAGCGCCGGCGGAGGGAGCCAGGGAGACTACGGCGCGCTCTCCATTCAGAACCCCAGGTGTGCGGGCAACAACGGCGCTAATCTCTACCGCTGCAACATTCGCGAGGGTGCCACCGTCCAGATCGGTATCCGTTACCCGACCGAGCCGGGAAACATGCGAGGGCCCACGCGTCAGGGGCTGCAGGACCGTCTCGAGGCCACCGATGCGGACTGCGATACGTTCGAGGAGGTCTTCCAGCGAGTCGGCGATAGCTGGCGCTTCCGCAGCGACGACTGCAACCCCTGGTCCGAGGCGGGGCAGGGCAGCAAGCGGGTGGTGCTGATCCCAGTCATCTCCGACGACGATGATCCTGGGCGAAGCGAGGTGACGGTGCTGGGCTTCGCCGTGGCCTTCATCGAGAGCTTCGACTGCCCCACCGGCAACCAGTGCGACGTGCGCGTGCGTTTCGTGCAGGCGGTCATGTCCGCCGAGGAGCGGATGCGCTTCGGCCCCTACAACCCGATGTCCGATATCCGCATCCCGCGCCTGGTGGGCTGACGCTCGCCAGTCGTTACTGGCGTTCGTTCGGCGACGCCGCTTCCATCCACAGGTACCGGCGGGCTGGCGCCCTTTGCCGGCGCAGACCCGAAAGCGGCGAGTGCGGCGCCCCGCACGATGCAGCCCCGCGGTGCTGGCCCCGGGCAGTGGGAGTCCCTCGGCAACTTGGGGGATGGGCTGGCCCTACGCTGCCCGGCCAGCCCGTCACCGCCGGGTCACCGCTGGCCGACCAGCACCTCGAACAGCCTGTTGAAATCGGCTGCAGCGGTCTCCACGAACACGCCCTTGTTGCCGCCGATGGCTACTGTCCACTCGCCTCCCGAGTATGCCCAACCCTGCTGCGGCACCCAGTTCATGGCGCTGAGCTGGGTGAACGCGCCGGCCAGAGTGTTGAACATCATGGTGACCGTGGCGCAGAATTGGGCCGCCGTCGCTGCCGTTTGTGGCGACATGTCCATCTTCGCTCGTAGTCCACCAGCCTGGCGTCGGCAGTGAACTCTCCGGCAGCGACGACGCCGTTGATACTGAGGAGCTCATCGAGCGTAGCCGTTTGGGCCCGACTCCTTTTCCGCCAGCCGAGACTGGGGGCCTGCGTATGCAACAACTTCAGCAGGCTGGAGGAATCTTGGCAAAGCGGCAGGGAGTAGCTGCAAACCTGCGCCTCGACTTCTGGAGAGGATCGGGAAGAAAGAGGGGGTGTGCGCGGCCCCTGATGGGCCTTGCCCCTGATTGTCAAGCGTCCCATAGACCACTAAAATATGGGCCACGAGACCCTGGCCAGCCTATAGAGCTGGCAAAGGAGGGGCCGTGGCTACACCGCTGCTCAGCGTCCGCGACCTGCGCACATACTTCTACACCGACGACGGGGTGGTCCGAGCGGTGGACGGGGTGTCCTACGACGTCTACCCGGGCGAGATCGTCGGCCTGGTGGGGGAGTCGGGCTGCGGCAAGACCGTCAGCGCCCTCTCCATCCTGCGCCTGATACCCCAGCCGCCCGGGCGGATCGTATCCGGCGAGATCTGGTTCGAGGGGCAGGACCTGCTGAAGCTGGACGACGAGGGCATCCGCCAGATCCGCGGCAACAAGATCGGCATCGTCTTCCAGGAGCCCATGACCTCACTGAACCCGGTGTTGACCGTGGGGCGGCAGCTCACCGAGCCCCTGGAAGTTCACCTGGGCATGAGCCGCGAGGCCGCCAGGCGAAGGGCCATCGAGCTGCTAGAGATGGTGGGCATCCCCGAGCCGGACAAGCGCATTGACAACTACCCTCACCAGTTCTCCGGTGGCATGCGGCAGCGGGTGATGATCGCCATGGCGCTGGCCTGCAACCCGCGCCTCCTGCTGGCCGACGAGCCCACCACTGCCCTGGACGTGACCATCCAGGCCCAGATCCTGGAGCTGATGACGCGGCTCACGCGGGAGCTGGGTGCAGCGGTTATCATCATTACCCACAACCTGGGGGTGGTCGCCCGCTACGCCGACCGGGTGAACGTCATGTACGCGGGCAAGATCGTGGAGTCGGCCACTGCCCAGGAGCTGTACCATCGGCCACGGCACCCCTATACCCTGGGGCTGCTGCGCTCCGTGCCTAGGTTGGACCAGCCCCGGAAGGCGAGGCTGGACCCCATCGAAGGGTTCCCGCCCGACCTGGTACACATGCCGCCGGGGTGCGCCTTCCAGCCGCGCTGCCGGTTCGCGGTGGAGCGGTGCAAGGTGGAGGCGCCGCCGCTGATGATGGTCGGCGAAGACCACCTCTCGGCCTGCTGGGAGTGGCAGCGGCTGGCGCAACAGGTGGAAGCCCCCACGCCGGCCTCCTGAGGGCGGGGCGAAAGGAGGAGATATGTCCCTGCAGACGACGGGCCAGACGCGACCCAGCGAGACGGTGGGCGACAACGTCCTCGTCTCCGTCCGGGACGTGAAGATGCATTTCCCCGTCACGGCCGGCATCCTCTTCCAGCGGCGGGTGGGCACCATCCGTGCGGTGGACGGCGTGACGTTCGACATAAAGCGGGGAGAGACGGTGGGCCTGGTGGGGGAGTCGGGCTGTGGCAAGACCACCCTGGGCCGCTGCATCCTAATGCTCTATCGCCCCACGTCGGGCCGCATCGTCTTCGAGGGCCAGGACCTGACGGCCATGAAGCCGGGCGAGATCCGACGCATGCGCCGCCGCATGCAGATGATCTTCCAGGACCCGTATGCCTCCCTGAACCCGCGCATGACGGTGGGCAGCATCATCGCCGAGCCCATGATCATCCACGGTCTGGTGAAGAGCCGGCGAGAGCGCCGCGAGCGTGTCGAAGAGCTGATGCGGGTGGTGGGCCTGAACCCCTTCTACGCCAACCGCTATCCGCACGAGTTCAGCGGCGGCCAGCGACAGCGTATCGGCATCGCGCGGGCGCTAGCCGTGCAACCCAGCTTCATCGTGGCCGACGAGCCGGTGTCGGCGCTGGACGTGTCCATCCAGGCGCAGATCATCAACCTGCTGGAGGAATTGCAGGAACGCTTCCAGCTCACGTACCTGTTCATTGCCCACGACCTGTCGGTGGTGCGCCACATCAGCAACCGGGTGGCAGTCATGTATCTCGGCAAGGTGATGGAGCTCACCGACAGGGACGAGCTGTATTCCAACCCCCTGCACCCTTACACCAAGGCCCTCCTCTCGGCGGTGCCGGTCCCCGATCCGGCGGTGGAGGCGAAGCGCGAGCGCATAATCCTGCTTGGCGAGATCCCCAGCCCCATGCGTCCTCCGCCCGGCTGCGTGTTCCACACCCGTTGCCCCATCGCCATCGACGAGTGCCGCACGCGGGTGCCCGAGTGGCGTAACGTGGGCACCGCCGACCGCCCGCACTGGGTCGCCTGCCACCGGGTGATCGGCGGCAAGCTGGACGGCTGGACAGGGGTCAAGCCGGACAACGCCAAATAGGCCGCCGATCGGAGCGCGGCAGGGAAGGGGGCGGTACGCCGCCCTGCCCCATGACATCGCCACCACGAGCCGGTGCGCCATGCCCCCAAGGTTCCAGCGGTAGCCGGGAGGCAGCGTCCGCCGAAAGAAAGGAACCGCCTGGCCGGCGTTATCGCTGTATAGATTCCGGACCGTGATGGCAGTACGTTGCCCGTAAGGACGGGGGCCAGTGAGGGCCCTCCGGAGCCTTCCCGGTCTGCGCCGTCTCTGAGAGCTCGCCGACGGCAGATACGGCCTCCCCGCTATGCCCCTTGTCTTCCTCCGGCAGCCTCGCTGTTTGAGCCCCTGTTTCGGTGTCGCACCCTGAGTCTGGACACGTGCCGCCGCCCGCCGCTGGCCGTCGTCACTTTCGCAGGCGCGAGCAGGCCAGGCAGGGCTTGGCCGAGGCGGGCGCAAGGCCGTTGTTGCGGCCAGCTCGTATACGAGTATAATACGAGCTAAGTACGAGTATGCCCTGGCAGCGGTCTCAGGCAGCGCCGTACGGGTCGGTCCGGGCCTTCCTGCGCTTCCTGCGGGAAGCAGCGAAGCATGGGTGGCCGGAGGCGGTGGATCATGCCTTCCTGGCAGGCATGGGGCTGAAGGGAGGGTCGGCCTGGGAGGTGCTGGTCGCGCTGCGCTTCTTCGGCCTGGTGGATCCGGCCACCGATCGCCCCGGTGAGAGGTACGGACTGTTGCTGGCGCCGTGGCCAGAAGGGCAGGGAGCCCTGGCGAGGGCTATCGATAACGCATACAAAGAGGCGCTGGATGACGTGGGATGGGCCGACCGGGAGCGGGGCGAGCTGGAGAGCGCGTTTCTCAGGCGTTATGGAAAGGGTATCGCGAGAAGGCAGGCCGCGTTTGCGGTGGGGATAGCGGCGGTCCTGGGCCTGCGCAAGGCTCCGGTTGAGCGGAGGAGCAAGTGGTGGGGAATGGAAGCGAAAGGCGAGCGGGTGGAGGCGGCGGGTAGTGCTGGTGTGGTGGAGCGGGAAGGAGAGGGCGGTGACGAACGGCAGCCAGTGGAAACGGTGTTAGAAAGGAGGGCGGCGGGGGAGCGGAAGGAAGAGGCGGTGGCGCTATCGCCGCGAGAGCTGTACGTGAGGGTGTTGCTGGCGCGGCTGGAGCGGGCCGATGCACTGGAGGCGGAGCGGCTCGCCCGGCGCATCGAGGCGTTGCTGGGCATCGAGCGGCCGGGGCGGGGTGGGCCGTGGCGCCTGCTGGGGATACTGGCACCTTGGCGGCGCCGCCGAACCGTGGCGGATAGCGCCGGCGGGCAGGGGAGACGGCGGATTTAGCGTTGCAGGCGGAGGAGGGCGAGAAAGGCGTCCTGGGGGATTTCGACCCGGCCGATGCGGCGCAGTCGCTTCTTGCCCTCTTTCTGCTTCTCCAGCAGCTTCTTCTTGCGGGTGACGTCGCCGCCGTAGCACTTGGCCAGCACGTTCTTGCGCATGGCCCGGATGGTCTCGCGGGCGATGACCCTGCCCCCGATGGCGGCCTGGATGGGCACGTCGAAGAGCTGGCGCGGGATCAGTTCCTTGAGCTTCTCCACCAGCGCTCGACCCACCTGGTACGCCTTATCGGCGGGGACGAGCAGCCCCAGCGCGTCCACGGGCTGGTTGTTGACCAGTATGTCCAGCTTCACCAGCCGCCCAGGGCGGTACCCGATGAACGAATAGTCCATGCTGGCGTATCCCTGCGTGCGGGACTTCAACTGGTCGTAGAAGTCCACCAGCATCTCCGCGAGTGGCATCCGGTACTCCAGCAGGACGCGCCGCTCGCCCTCGCGCACGCTGGGGCCGTGTTCCAGGTACTCCATGCGCACGAACTCGCCCCGGCGCGATGTCACCAGCTCCATCACCGCGCCGATATACCGGTCGGGGGTGATGACCGAGAGGTGCATCCACGGCTCGCGGATCTCGGCGATTTTGGTGGGAGGGGGAAGCTCGGCGGGGCTGCGCACGGGTAGCTCCTGCCCGTCAGTGGTCAGCACGCGGTACTCCACACTGGGGGCAGTGGCCAGGAGATTGAGGCCGAATTCCCTCTCCAGCCTCTCCTGGACAATGTCCATGTGCAGCAGACCCAGGAAGCCACACCTGAAGCCCGGGCCCAGGGCCAGGGAAGACTCCGGCTCGAAGTCCAGGGCGGCGTCATTGAGCTTCAGCTTCTCCAGGGCGTCGCGGAGGGAGCCGTATTCCTCGGCGTCGGCGGGATACAGCCCGGCGAACACCATGGGCTTCGGCGGGCGGTAGCCAGGCAGGGGCTCCGAGGCCGGAGTATCGTCCCAGGTGATGGTGTCGCCCACGCGGCAGTCGCCGACGGTCTTGAGGCCCGTGGCGACATATCCCACCTCGCCCGCCACCAGGGCCTGGGACGGGGTGGGCGAGGGGCGGAAGTAGCCGACCTCCAGCGGCTCCAGGCGGCGTCCGGTAGCCATGAGCCTCAGGGGGCGGCGGGTGTCCAGGTGCCCGTCCACCACCCGCACGTAGGCCACCACGCCCTTGTACGGGTCGTACTTGGAGTCGAACACGAGGGCGCGCAACGGTGCCTCGGGACGCCCGGAGGGTGGGGGCACCCTGCGCACCACCTCCTCTAGGAGCTCGTGCACGCCGGCGCCCTCCTTGGCGGAGACGAACAGGACCTCCTCCCGCCGAAAGCCGAAGGTGTCGCAGAGCTCCTGGGCCACGCGCTCGGGCTCGGCCGCGGGCAGGTCTATCTTGTTCACCACCGGCACGATGACCAGGCCCTGGTCCAGGGCCAGGAAGAAGTTCGCGAGGGTCTGGGCCTCGATGCCCTGGGAGGCGTCCACCAGCAGCACGGCGCCCTCGCACGCCGCCAGCGCGCGCGATACCTCGTAGGTGAAGTCCACGTGCCCGGGTGTGTCGATGAGGTTCAGCTCGTACTCCCGACCGTCGCGGGCGCGGTAGGTCATGCGTACGGCCGACGCCTTGATGGTGATGCCCCGCTCCCGCTCCAGGTCCATATCGTCCAGGACCAGCTCGCCCATCTCGCGGGCGGAGAGGGTGCCGGTCAGCTCCAGGAGCCGGTCGGCGAGGGTGGACTTCCCGTGGTCGATGTGGGCGATGATGCAGAAGTTACGGATGAGGCCCTGCTCCATACCGAAGGCCATGGTATCAGAGCACAGCCTCGAGGGCGAAGGCGCCCTAGCCGGGCGGCCCGCCGCCCAGGTTGACGCAGCCCGGCACCTGCTCGTGCAGGCCGTCGGGCTCGATGGTGGCCAGCAGTCGGCCGTTGCGGTCGTAGATGCGGGCCTCCACCATCACGTTGCCGTTGGGGAGGCGTTCGATGGTCAGCAGCACTTCGCCATTCTCGTCGGAGACCTCCACCCGACGGTACTGGTCCCTGCCGATCTCGATCAACGACGCACCTCCGGGGCGTTATCGGTTCAGATGAGCACCAGGTCCTCGCCGCCATCCACGCAGATCACGTTCCCCGTGAGCCAGGGCGACTCGTCCTGGCTCAGGGCGACGATGGCCCGGGCCACGTCCTGGGGTGTGGTGATGCGGCCGCCCGGGTTGTACTGGCTGGCATACTCCAGCATCCGTTCGTGGCCCGGGATCTTGCGCAGGGCAGGCGTGTCGGTGACGCCGGCCTGGATGGCGTTGACGGCGATGCCCCGACGCGATAGCTCCACCGCCAGGTGCTTCACGTGGTACTCCAGGGCCGCCTTGGCCGCACCCACGGGGCCGTAGTTGGGGAAGACGCGGTGGGAGCCGGCGCTGGTCATGGCGAATACCTTGCTGCCTGGTCCCAGCAGCCCCAAGTAATACATGTCCTGCACCCAGTACACGAGGCTGTGGGCCATCACGTCCAGGGTCATCTCCATCTGGTTGCGGGTCACGGCGTCGGCGCGGTCGGGGGGCACGTAGGGTCGCAGGGTTCCGAAGGCCAGGGAGTGCATCAGCACGCGGACGTGCTCTCCTTCGGGCAGCCGCTGGCGGACCGCCTCTAGCACCTGTCGCCGCTTCTGGTCATCGGCGGCATTGGTGTTGAAGAACACGGCCTCGCAGCCCAGGTCGTGGATCTGAGCCTGGACACGCTGGGCGTTGGGGAGGGTCGCGCGAGTGTCCAGATGCACCCCGAAGACGTTCATGCCGTGTCGGGCCAGCTCCAGGGCAGTAGCGGCGCCATGGCCGCTGGAGGCCCCCAGCACCAGGGCCCACTTGCCTTTAAGGGACGCCATGTTCCCTTACCTCCTGCTGGCCGGTAGGCGGGACATCGCCAGTAGCCGGCCTTAGGCCTAGGGCAGTCTCTATGCACGCACGCATGGTCTGGGCGAGGGTCATGCGGTCGAACGTCGGGTTAAGGTCCCCCACTGGTGGCAACAGTACCAGGCGCCCCCCGTTAAGGGCAAGCTCGGCCCCCACCGCCGCACCTCCCGGGCTGCGAGCGAACACGCGCGCTTCCGACTCGGCCCGCGGCGAGAGGTGAGCGCGGAAGGAGAGCCGAGGCCCGAACTGCTCGACATAAGGCGCGAACGGGTGTTGCGGGTCCACCAGCTCGGCGCCCCTGCTGCCGAAGCCTGGCACCAGCAAGTCCTCCCAGGGGCCGAGGGTGTGCTCGGGGAGCCAGTAGTAGCGACGGCAGTCGGGCAGGCCCTCCACACCGGGCACCGGCACCTCCGGATAGGCGAACAGCACCAGGACTCCGCCTCTGGCCAGGAAGCGCTCCGTCTCCCAGCGGCGGATGCGGATCAGTGCTGCCAGGGACATGGCCTCCGGGCCACTGGGGCCGTTCACTACCCGCAGGCGGTCGTAGGTCTCGTGCTCGCCCGCCCCTGCGGCAGCCTCGGCAATGGCCTTGCTCACTGCCGATGCTTCCACCACCAGCGCCTCGTAATCGAAGAAGGAGGGCGCCGACAGCAGGGTGTAGTTGTCGAAGCTGGGGTCGGGCAGAGGCAGCCCTATGACCAGTACGCGCATGGCTAGCTGAGCGCTCGTAGGTAACGCTGCAGTCGGGCCGACATGCCCGGGTCGCGGGAGGCCAGCCACAGCCCAGCCTCCAGCAGGCCCGCCGGATTGCCCGTGTCCAGCCACCGCCCGCTCAACCGCCGCCCGTAGACGGGCCGACGGCCGCACACACGGGCCAGGCCGTCGGTGAGCCAGATTTCGCCTGCCCGGCCGGGCGGCGTCTCCTCCAGGGCGGGGAAGATGTCCGGAGTCAGGACCATCCGGCCGATGATGGCCAGCCTGGACGGGGCCTCGTGGGTCTCCGGTTTCTCCACGGTGGAGCGTACCAGGAACTCGTCGTTGCCCACTTCGTCGCCGTCGATGACGCCGTAGCGGGAGACCTCCTCGGCCTCCACCTCCACCAGGCCGAGGACGGGGCCGCCGCGACGGTCGTGGGTCTCCACGAGCTGGCCGATGGCCGGCGGGTCGGCCACCACCACGTCGTCGGCGTAGAACAGGGCGAAGGGTGCCCCGTCCAGGAGCCAGCGGGCCTGCAGGAGGGCGTGGCCCGTTCCCATGCGTCCCTCCTGGTAGACGAAGGCGATACGGGCGAGGCCGGCGATCCGCTCCAGCTCCGCCAGCTTGGGGCCGTCGCCCCGGGCTTGCAGGGCCTGCTCGAGCTCCGGCGAGCGGGCGAAGTGCTGGGCCAGCGCCTCCTTTCCCGGCGAGATGACCATCACCAGCTCGCGAACCCCGGCCGCGGCCGCTTCCTCGACGATGTGCTGGACAACGGGCCGGTCGAGCAGCGGCAGCATCTCCTTGGGGATGGCCTTGGTGGCGGGGAGGAACCGGGTACCGAAGCCTGCCGCCAGTATTACGCCCCTGCGGACACTCATTCCCACTCTCTGTCCCTGGCGCGGGCCAATTCTACACCGGCGTACCGCCAGGGGCAAGGACGCCCAGTGGGGCGCCTGCGCTGCACGCTATGGAAACGTATCGGGAGCCTTTGAGAGCCGAAAAGCGGCAACAGAGCGGCCTGACACGGACTGGGAGGCGCAAGACATAACCGACTAGGCCATAATCGCCGGCGGATGGGGGTTGACAGGCGACGATATTACGGTAAGGTTGAACGGGGTGGCCGTGCTAGGCGGGGAGCTGGCGGTGCCCTGAACCCGCAATCCGCCATAGCGGGGCCGAACTCCTGCTCGAGGCCCGGGGCTGTGGAGGCTACCGCCGACAGGCGGCGAAGATGGTCGGGTCCTGCGCGGCGGGGCGCCACGAACCCCGTCAGGCCCGGAAGGGAGCAGCGGTAAGTGGTGGCCTCGGGCGCCGCAGGTCGGCCTGGCCGGAGCTGGCCAACGGCGGCAAGGCCGTAGTCACGGGTCGACAGCGGGTGCACGGCTGCCCCTCCCCAGCACCTGCCGAAGGGGCCGGGGACAAGCGAACACGAGGTGATGGGGCCGGACTTACATAGGCGGGCCCGGCCCGTCGGTGCCCGCCTGTATGCGAGTGCGCGTAACCTCATAGCCGAGTGGGTTAGCGGCCGACCAGGGGCCAGACACCACGTATCCCTGGCCCTGGCCGGCGGTGCGGTGGCTGTAGCGGTGGTGGTGCTGGCCCTGGCGAGGGGTGGCACCGGCGACAACAAAGGGGTGGCGTGGGCCTCACCCCAACAACACTTGTCACCCACCCTCGTCCCCTTCACTCTGCACGACCGGGGCATGACCGTCTACGTCACCGCCCACGCCGCCACCGTCGGTGAGGCCCTCGACGACCTCGGCATCGCGCTGGACGAGGCCGACCTGGTAAGCCCCTCGCGCGACGCGCCCCTGACCCCGGGGCTGCGAGTGGTGGTGCGGCGCGCCAAGCATGTCTTCCTGGAAGTGGACGGCAACCAGACCTGGGTGGCCACTCATGCCGTCAGCGTCGCCGACCTGCTCTCGCAGCGGGGCGTGGTGGTCCAGCCGCTGGACAGGGTGTTGCCCGGGGCCTCGGCCCCCGTGAACGACGGGATGTACGTCAAGATCGTCCGAGTGCAGGTGGCCAAGGACGTACAGGAAGAGTCCATCCCCAGGCCGGTGGTCTACCGCGATGACCCCTCGGTGCTGCGTGGCCGTACATATGTGGCCCAGGAGGGCGCGGACGGCCTGGTGCGGCGCGAGTACGAGGTCACCTACGAGGACGGCCGCGAGACGGCGCGGCGGCTCGTCTCGGAGACGACGGTGCCTCCTCAGGAGCGCATAGTGGTCAGGGGAACCGGGACACCGCCGCCACCTCCGCCGGTCGTGGCCGCCTCGGCCCCGGGCGGCGACTGCTTGGGGATATCCTACAGCCGCACCATGACGGTCTACGCTACCTGGTACGCTCCGGGGCGGGGCGCAGGCTACTACACTGCCACGGGCGCCAGGGTGGGCTACGGCATCGTGGCTGTGGACCCGAGCGTCATACCGCTAGGCACCCGCATGTGCGTGCCCGGCTATGGCATGGCGGTAGCAGCGGACACGGGCGGAGGTGTCCGCGGCTACATGATCGACCTGGCGTACCCCGAGGGTGTCGTACCCAACTGGCGCACCGGCTACGTCACTATCTACATCCTGGACTGAGGCCGTCCGGACGAAGAGCTAGACCTGGGACGACCTCAGCGTACCGCTCTCTTCACCAGTTCGGCGATCCTCTGTTCCTCGGCGGCGGTGAGCGCCTTCAGCGCGAAGGAGGTGGGCCACATGTTGCCCTCGTCCAGATTGGCGGCGGAGTTGAAGCCGAAGGTGGCATACCGTTCCTTGAATTTAGAGGCCGGCGTGAAGAAGCAGACTACCTTCCCGTCCTTGGCGTAGGCCGGCATGCCGTACCACAGCCTGGGCGAAAGGGAAGGGGCGGTCGCCCTGATCAGGGCATGCAGCCGCTGGGCCATGGAACGGTCCGGTTCGGGCATCTCGGCGATCTTGGCCAGGACGGCGGCCTCGTCGTCGGCCGGCGAGCCGCGGCGAGCCGCCTTCAGCTCGCGGGCGCGCTCCCGCATGGCGGCCCGCTCCTCGGGCGTGAACCCTTCCAGTGGCTCCTCAGTCGTCTTGCCTTTCCTCGAAGGTCGCTGCCTGTCCGTCAACCTGTCCTCCTTCGCCGGTGGCGATATGGCTGCGCGCCGGGCGGGAAACGGTGGGGGCCGATGCCGGGTACCTGCGTCATACATGATACATCGGCGTGCTCTATCATGGTCTGTGGGGAGCTGAGGAGAGCATGGGCCAGCGTCGGCGGCGGGCATTGGGCCAGCACTGGCTGGTCGAAGGGCGTTATCTGGAGCGCATTGCCCGTGCCACCGAGATCTCCCCCGACGAGGTGGTGGTGGAGGTAGGCGCGGGGACCGGCAACCTCACCCGCCGCTTGCTGGCGATAGGCGCCCGGGTCATCGCTGTAGAGCTGGACAACGCCCTGGCCCGGGCGTTGCCAGAGCGCCTGGGCGGTCCGCCCAACCTGGCGGTGGTGGCCGGAGACGTTTTGCGCATCCCCCCTGCTGACCTGCTGTCCCTGGCCAGCGTCGCCCCGCCCTACATAGTGGTGGGCAATCTGCCTTACTCCATCGGCACGGCCGTGGTGCGCCACTTCCTGCGCTCCCCCTTGCCGCCGCGGCGGATGGTGGTGACCCTGCAGCGGGAAGTCGCGGAGGGCATGGCCGCCCTGCCCGGGCAGATGAGCTTCCTGAGCGTCGAGATGCAGTACTTTGCCGAGGTGCAGGTGCTGTTCATCATTCCGCCCACGGCCTTTCGTCCGCCCCCGAAGGTCCAGTCGGCGGTGGTGCGGCTGGACGTGCGGCGCAGCCCGCCAGTGGAGGTGGACGATGTGGACTCGTTCCTGCGGGTGGTCCAGGCCGGGTTCGCCGCCCCCAGGAAGCAACTGCGCAACTCACTGGCCATCGGGCTGTCGCTGGCGCCGGGCCAGGCAGGGGAGGCCATCGCCGCCGCCGGGCTGGAGGCGGAACGCCGGCCCGGCACCCTCAGTCTGGAGGAGTGGGCCCGGCTGTACAGAGCCCTGGCCGCCCGCCGGGTAGCGACGGGGGTGTGACCATGCTGGTGCGGGCCCCCGCCAAGATCAACTGGACGCTGGAGGTGCTGGGCCGCCGCCCCGACGGGTATCACGAGGTGGCCACAGTGCTCCAGACCATCGCCCTGTGGGACGAGCTGGAGGTAGAGCCGGCCGCCACCCTGGAGATGGAGACAGTGGACGGGCCCTCCTTCGGGGAGGACGACCTGGTGCTGCGGGCTGCCCGCCTGCTCCTGTCTGGGGAAGGCGCCAAGCTGCGCCTACGCAAGCGCATTCCGGTCGGCGCGGGCCTGGGCGGGGGCAGCTCCGACGCCGCCGCCGCCCTCAGGGCCCTGCGCTCTTTGCTGGGGCTTCCCATCTGCCCGGAAGAGCTTTCGCGGGTGGCGGCATCGCTGGGCTCAGACGTGCCTTTTTTCCTCGTAGGCGGCACGGCCCTGGCCACCGGCCGCGGCGAGGTGGTGTCGCCTTTGCCCGACGCCCCGGTTGCCTGGCTCGTGCTGGTGGTGCCGCCGCTGACGGTGCCCGGGAAGACTGCGGAGATGTACCGCAACCTGTCCCCTTCCCAGTACAGCGACGGCTCCTTCACCCGCTCGTTCGTGAAGAGGCTTCTGGAGGAGGGGGCCATCGAGGAGGGGCTCATGCACAACGCTTTCGAGTCCGTGGCCTATGCCCTGCTGCCGGAACTGGCGCGCTACCGCCGCGCCCTGCTGCAGGCGGGAGCGCGCAATGTCCACCTGGCCGGCAGCGGCCCGGCCCTATTCGCCCTGGCCGCCGACGAGGCCGGTGCGGAGGCGATAGCTTCCAGGCTGCGAGCCGCCGGCATGGAGGCGCTGGTGGCGCGGACGGTGGGCCGCCAGGAGGCCCTGGGGGGCTGAGGCGTGGCCGAGGTCTTCTCCGGCGCCGTGCTGGGCTACGGCCTGTCGCTGGTGATGGTGTGGCCGGTGAGCCTGGGCCTGGTGCGCCTGCGCGAGCGCGTTCCGGCCGTGGCCAAGGCCATAGCTCCCAACCTTGGCCCGGTGATGCTGGCGGTGCCGGTGTCGCTGATGCTGTTCGTATGGGGCCCTCTCATCGGCATCATTCTGGGGATGCTGTACCGTGGCGCGCTGGACAACCTGCCGGGGGCGGGCCTGGGCAGCCCCAACTGGCCCTTCACGGTGGGCATCCTTTCGGCGGGCGCCCTGGTGCTGGCGCTGGTCTACTACGTCTGGTCGCGCATGTGGTGGTGGCTGGTGGTGGTGGTCGCCCTGTGGGTAGGGGCCTTCGGGTGGGGGCTCCCGTATCTGGCGGAGGCGGCCCCCTGAGACGACGGGAGGTGCATCATGTCGGAGGACGACCTGGAAGCCCTCGACGCCTATTCGCGGGTGGTTGTGGCCGTGGCCGAGCGGGTGGGGCCGGCGGTGGTGAACATTGCCGTGTCGCACCAGGTGCTGGTGCGGGACCGGTACCAGCGGATGGTGCCCAGGGAGCGTACGGGCGCCGGCTCGGGCGTTATCATCTCCCCGGACGGGTACATCCTGACCAACAGCCACGTGGTCTCGGGGGCCCAGAGACTGGACGTGACCCTGAACGACGGCCGACAGTTCACGGCCGAGCCCGTGGGGGAGGACCCGCACACGGACCTGGCAGTGGTCAGGGTGCCGGCCTCGGGCCTGCCCACGGCCACCCTGGGCGACTCGGCCAGGCTGAGGGTGGGGCAACTGGTAGTGGCCATCGGCAATCCCTTCGGCTTCCAGTGGACGGTGACGGCGGGCGTGGTCAGCGCCGTGGGCCGGGCGTTCCGCTCCCGCACCGGCCGGCTGCTGGAGAACATCATCCAGACCGATGCCGCACTCAACCCGGGCAACTCGGGCGGGCCCCTGTGCGACTCTGCAGGGGAAGTCATCGGCGTCAACACGGCCGTCATCCCCTATGCCCAGGGGCTGTGCTTTGCCATCCCCGTCAACACGGCCAAGCGGATCGCGGGCCAGCTCATCGCGCGGGGGCGGGTCACCAGGGGCTACTTGGGCATCTTCGCCGAGCCGCGGGAGCTGCCGGCGCCCCTGCAGGCGCTGGTGGGGGGCAGGCAGCGGACGGGGGTCATGGTGCTCGAAGTGGTGCCCGGAAGCCCGGCCGCGCGGGCCGGGGTGCGGCCCATGGACGTCATCGTCGGCCTGGGAGGCCGGACCATCGCTGGCATCGACGACCTGCACCGTTTCCTGGACGAGGAACCCGTAGGCCGGGTCTACGAGATGGAACTGCTGCGCGACGGCCGGTTGCTGGCAGTGCCCGTGGGCATAGAGGAGCAGCCGCCTGAACGGGCCCCTTGAGCGGTGGGGTGAGCCGCCCTTACCATGGTGTGTGAAGTTAACGTCCGCGGAAGGAAGGGGCCTGGATGGGCACCATCGTCGACATGCACGTACACACGGTGCGCGGGGCGTCCGATTCGTCCCTGACGCCCGACCAGCTCGTGGAAGAGGCGCACCGTATCGGCCTCACCGGCGTGAACATAACCGAACACGACCGCGCGTGGGACGACTACGAGTGGGAGGCCTTCCGCAAGCGGGCGGGCATCTTCCTCAGTCGTGGCATGGAGGTCTCCACCGATTTGGGGCACATCATCGTGGTGGGCATCAGCCGCTATGTGCCGGGCATACGGCGGGCTACCGAGCTGCGACGTGTGGTGGACGAGATCGGTGGCTTCATGATCGCCGCCCACCCCTTCCGCCACTTCTTCGACCCCGTCCACTACCGGCGGGATGGGCGACCGGCGGTGGAGCTGACGCCGGAGGAGGCGGCGGGCCTCCCCATCTTCCAGCTCGTGGATGAGATAGAGGTAGCGAACGGCGGCTGCACGCCGCGAGAGAACGCCTTCGCCCTGCAGGTGGCCCGGATCCTGGGCAAGCGTGGCATCGGCGCCAGCGACTGCCACTCTACCAACGGCCTCGGTTGCTTCACCACCGTGTTCGAAGAGGAGCTGGAGTCCCAGGAGCATATGCTGGCCCTCCTGAAGGCCGGGCGGTACTATCCGGCCGCCGGCCTGAACTTGGGCCAGCTGCGCCCCTTCGAGGACACGGTGGCCCACCTGATCCCCGGCTAGGGAGGCGGCGGTGCCGGCCCCGACGGCGGGGCCCAGGGTGACGCTCCGCCCCCTGCTCCCCCACGAGAGCGAGGCCCTCCACTCTTGGTGTCCGGGCTATAATGGGCCCAGCGGTGAGCTGCTGGCTGTGCTGGCTGGCGAGGCGCTCGTGGGCGCGATAGGCTACCGGGCTGGGGAGCCCGCCCCGGACTGGTGCACGTTCTACCTGGCAGTGGTGAGGCCGGAACGCAGGGGTTTCGGGCTGGGGAGCGAGGCCGTCCGGGCGGTGGAGAAGTCGATGGCAGGGCCAGGGCAGCGGCATTTCCGGGCCCTGGTGCCGCTTTCCATGGGCCTGGCCTTCTATTTTTGGCTACGATTAGGCTACCGTCCCGACGGGGTCATGGGAGAGCACATGGTCATGGTCCGCGGTGCGGAGGGATAGGCAATGGATGACGTCTACAGCTACCTGGACGCCCACCTCAACGAAGCCCTGCGCGAGCTGCAGGAGCTGTGTGCCCTGCCCAGCGTCAGCGCCAAGGGGCAGGCTATCGAGGAGACGGCGGGCTGGCTGGTGGACCGCCTGCGCTCTCTGGGGCTCGACGCCCAGGTGCTGCCCAAGCCCGAGGGCGGCCATCCGGTCGTGTACGCTTTCGCCGCCGGCGACTCGACGCGCACCCTCCTCTTTTACGACCACTACGATGTTCAGCCCGAGGAGCCCCTGGAAGAATGGTCGTCGCCTCCCTTCCAGGCCACTCTGCGCACGGGCAGGCTCTATGGCCGGGGCGTGTCCGACAACAAGGGGAACATCGTGGCCAGGCTGTGGGCCATCCGCGCATGGCAGCAGACCCGCGGCCGTCTGCCCTGCTCGGTCAAGTTCTGCATCGAGGGTGACGAGGAGATCGGCAGCCCCTACATGGAGGAGTTCGTGGCCCGCCACCGCGACCTGCTCCGGGCCGATGCCTGCCTGTGGGAAGGGGGAGGCGTGACCTGGGACGGACGCCCTCAGCTCACGCTGGGCGTGAAGGGGCTGCTGTACGTGGAGCTGGCAGTGCGCACCCTGGCGCGCGACGCCCACTCCTCCTGGGGCACGGTGCTACCCAACGCTGCCTGGCGGCTGGTCTGGGCCCTCTCCACCATCAAGGGACCCGACGAGCGCGTGCGCATCCCGGGCTTCTACGAGCGCGTCCGGCCGCCCACGCCCGAGGAGGTGGCGGCGGTGGAGGCCATGCCGGCCGAAGAGGAGGACACCCTGCGGGCCTACGGGGCCGCCCGCTACGTGGGCGGTGAGACCGGCGCGGAGGTGCGGCGCCGCCATATCTTCGAGCCTACGGCCACTGTGGACGGCCTGGTAGCCGGCTACACCGGCCCCGGGCCGAAGACCGTGCTCCCTGCCCAGGCCCTGGCCAAAATGGACTTCCGCCTGGTGCCCGACCAGGATCCGGAGGATATCCTGGCCAAACTGCGGCAGCACCTGGAGCGGGAGGGGTTCGGCGATATCGAGGTGCGCTACCTGTCCGGAGTGCGCCCCGGCCGCACGCCCGTGACCCATCCCATCGTCGGCATGGTGCGGGACGTGCTGGCCCAGGTGTACGGCAGGGAGCCCGTGGTGGTGCCGTCCATGGCCGGGACCGGGCCCATGTACCCGTTCGTTGCGGAACTGGGTCTGCCCGTGTTCGACTTCGGTATCGGCTATCCGGACACCCGCATCCACGCGCCCGACGAGAACATCCGCCTAGAGGACTTCCTGCGCGGGGCCAAGGCTGTAGCCGCCCTGATGGGCCGGTTCGGTGAGGGTTAGGGGATTGCCGTCAGCGTCAGCTCTCGCGCCAGATCGTAAGCGCAGGTCGCGCAGGCGTAAACGAGGCCGCAACAGGCGTAGGGGTTAGGCAGGGCGTAGCCGCAGGCCCGCTCGCGGGAGAAGTGGAACGGCCGCCCGCACAGGTAGCAGGCGATACCCTCCCCCGGCGCCACGGGCCCGCTGCAGATAGCGCAGCCCATGATCTCAGTGCCCCATTCCCACCGGCGGCTCTTGGCCCGGCGCCCTGCCCAGGCAGACGTTGCATCCGAACTCGAGGGTCAGGAACTGCATGTGTACCCACGCCTGGCCGCAGTCGTCCTCGCCGGGGTCAGCGCTGTGGCTGAAGTGGAACGCGCCGCCGCAGCCGTTGCAATAGGCGGTCGTCTCGACGGTCAGGGGGCCGCCACAGACGGTGCAGGTCAAGGATTCCATGGCCTCTGCGTCCAGTATAGCACCGGGCTAACTGCGGGGGCGGCCCGCCTCTTCCGCCGCCAGCAGGGCGCGGGCCAGCTCCAGCTCCTCCTGGCGGCTACAGACGCGACCGTCCAGGCAGGCCGACCGCAGTTCCGCCAGCACCCGTCCCATGAGGGGGCCTTCGGGCACGCCCAGGCCGGCCAGGTCGCGGCCGGTGAGGTGGGGGCGGCGGTAGCGCCAGTCCCGCAGGTAGGCCAGCACGGCCTGTCGCGCCCGCGGCTCACTGGCAAGGAAGGCGTATGCCCACAGAGCGGCGGCGGGGAACTCGCCCAGGAGAGCGGCCGCCTGGCTGGGACGCAGGTCGGGCGCGGCCAGCTCTACCTCCACCGCCTGCAGGCTGGCCATGGCCAGTACCACCCTGCGCTCGCTGCGGGTCAGGGCCAGGCGCGAGGCCACCTCCAGAGCTGCCCGCCTGTCGAGCCCGGCGGCCAGCACGGCCAGGCCCAGCAGGTACGAGGCCTCCCGTCCCGCCTCGTCTCGGGCCTGCGCCAGGGCATGTGCCCTGGCCGCGTCGAAGCAGAGGGAAGGGTGAAGGCGCGCCAGCGCCCCCGCGTCGTCCAGGATCAGGAGGGCGTCCCCTGCCCGCCCTTCGTCCAGGGTCCGGACCAGCTCGCGGCGCAGTCGGCTGCCGCTGATGGTGTCCAGGTAGGGTATGTCTCGGCGGAGCCAGCGCCGGGTGCCGTCCTCGATGCGAAAGCTCAGGCGGGCGGCGTAGCGGGCCGCCCGCAGTATGCGGGTGGCATCGTCACGGAAGCTGGCCTCGTGCAGGACCCGGACCAGCTTCCGCTCCAGGTCAGCCAGGCCGCCGTAGGGATCGACCAGGCGGCCCGCTCGGGGGCCGTTGAGGGGCAGCGCCATGGCATTGATGGTGAAGTCGCGCCGGGCCAGGTCCTCCATGATGGTGGCCGGGCGCACTACCGGCAGCGCCCCGGGGCGCGAGTAGGTCTCGGCGCGGGCCATCGCCAGGTCCAGGTGCCAGTCGTGGGCCCGGAGGGAGGCGGTCCCGAAGCGTCTGTGCACCGCGGTGCGGGCGCCCGTCTCCCGGGCGAGGGCCACGGCCAGGGCAGGCGCATCGCCCTCGGCTACCAGGTCGAGGTCGATGCTGGGCAGTCCCAGCAGCAGGTCGCGCACGGCCCCGCCGACCAGATAGACCGGGGTATCCCCTGCCACTGAGAGCAGGAGGCGCAGCGCGGCGTGCTGAGGCGGCGAGAGCCGCTGCCATAATTTTTCTGTCAAGTTTGCCTTTTCCACGGCGCACCCCAGGGAAATTATATCCTGGTCTTGACAATGCTGGCTTCGGGGCCTATCATGGCAGCCGTCAAAGCTAAATTTTTGGGCTTTCTTTGGCCCCTGGGGCCGGCAGAGAGCACTTTTTGACGATATAAATGGGCCCGACGGCGATGAAAGGCGACTGGCAGCGCCTGGCGCGACAGCTAGGGCTGGAGCCCAGAGACCCAGGGCTGTTGCAGCAGGCCCTGGTGCACCGGTCTTACCTGAACGAGGTCAGGGACAGGGGCTTGCGCGATAACGAGCGCCTGGAGTTCCTGGGCGATGCCGTCCTCAACCTGGTAGTGGCCGAGTACCTCTACGACCGCTTCCCCGAGAGCACAGAGGGCGAGCTGAGCCAGATGCGGGCCCACCTGGTGCGGTGGGACACCCTGGCTGCTGTGGCGGAAAGGGTGGGACTGGGTCGCTTCCTGGTGCTGGGCAAGGGTGAAGACCTTTCGGGCGGGCGGCGCAGGCCGTCGAACCTGGCGGGGGCGCTGGAGGCGGTCATCGGAGCAGCTTACCTGGACGGCGGCCTGGAAGGGGCGCGAGAGCTGGTCCTGCGCCTGTTGGGGCCCGAGCTGGAGCGACTGGCAACAGGCCAGCCCCTTTCGGACAGCAAGTCGGAGCTGCAGCGGGTGGTGCAGGCCCGCTGGCACCAGATACCCAGGTACCGGGTCGTGGAGGCCGAAGGGCCCGACCACGCCAAGACCTTCACCGTGGAAGTCGTCTTGGGCGAGCAGGTGCTGGGGCGGGGACAGGGTCGGAGCAAGAAGCAGGCGGAGCTGGAGGCAGCACGCCAGGCCCTGCAGACCCTCTCCAGGGCCAGCTAGCCCCATGCACTTACGGCGCCTCGAGATCTCCGGCTTCAAGAGCTTCGCTTCCCGTACCTTCTTCGAATTCGGCCCCGGCGTCACCGCCATCGTGGGGCCCAATGGCTCCGGCAAGTCCAACGTGGTGGAGGCCCTGCGCTGGGCCCTGGGCGAGTCCTCCAGCCGCCTCCTCCGCGCTCGCAAACTGGAGGAGGTCATCTTCGTCGGCTCTCGCGGCCGGCCGCCCGCCGACAAGGCCGAGGTGACCATTGTCCTGGACGGGCTGGACGGCCATGATGGCCGCGAGCACGTAGCCATCTCGCGTCGCGCCTACCGCTGGGGGGAGAGCGATTACCTGGTGAACGGCCGCCGTGCCCGCCACCGCGACGTCCAGGACCTCCTGCTCAGGATAACCGGCTCCACCGCTGCTTCCTACGCCTTCATCGGCCAGGGGCTGGTAGAGAGCTTCCTGCAGATGCGCCCCGAAGACCGGCGCCAGCTCATCGAAGAGGCTTCCGATGTCCAGCGCTACCGCCTGCGCCTGGAAGAAGGCCAGTCGCGGCTGGCCAAGGCCCGGGAGTCGATGGACAAGCTCAGGCTGGTGCTGGGCGAGCTTTCGCCGCGCCTGGCCCAACTGGAGCGTCAGGCCCGCCGCGCCGCCGAACACGAGCGGCTGTCGCGGGAGCTGGCAGCCGCCCTGGCCGCCTGGTACTCATACGCCTGGCACCGGGCCCGCTCGTCGCTGGAGGCGGCTGCCTCCCGCCTCGCTCAGGCCCAGCGCGAGGAAGCGGCGCTGCGGCAGGAGTCCTCCGCCTGCGCCCAGGAGCTCACCAGAGCCGCTGAGGAGCTCAGGTCGCTGCGCGCGCGGGCCCAGGCTGCCGCCGAGGAGAGGGCCCGGCGCCGGGAGGCCGTACAGGGGCTGGAGCAGGAACTCGCTCTGGCCCAGCAGCGACGCGGCATGCTGGACGCACGCTGCCGCGAGCTGGAAGAGGAGCTGAACTCGCTCAGGGCCGAGCTGGCTGCCCTTCCCGAGAGCCCCAATGTCAGCGAGCGCCGGAGCTCGCTCCAGTCGCTGCTTGCCACCCTGAGGGAAGAAACAACGAGGGCCCAGGATGGCCTGCGACAGGCCGAAAGGGAATGGCAGGAGCTGTCGGAGGCGGCGCGCTCCGCCCGGCAGAAGGCCGAGGCCCTGCGCTCGGCGGCGGAGGACACTGCCCGCCGAGCCCAGCGGCTGCGCGCCGCCACCGGCGAGGGCAATCGCCAGCTCCGCTCCCTGCAGGACCAGCGCCGGGCCCTGGTCCGGCGTATGGCCCAGGTCGTCCAGACGCTCCGCGAGCTGGCCAGCCAGGAGGCCGAGCTGTCGCGGCAGGAGAGGGAGCTGTCCCAGCAGCTAGCAGACATGGAGCGGGAGGTGCAGCAGGTCGCCGCTCAGGCGCGGCAGATAGAGGCGAACCAGGCCACCCGCCGCACTCACCTGGACGAGGTGCGCTCCCGCCTGCAGTTCGTGCAGGACCTGGAGCGCCAGCTCCGGCCGCCGCTGGGCGAGGAGCAAGGGGTGGCGGTGCCAGGGCTGGATGGGGTGCTCTACCAGGTGCTGAAGGTGCCGAAGGGCCTCGAGCGGGCCATCGAGGCCGCGCTGGGCGACTGGCTGCGGGCGCTGCTGGTGGCCCGGGCCGACGACGCCGTCGCTGCTGCCGAGCAGATCGCCGCTCAGGGCGCCGAGCGCAGCTACATCGTGCCCCTCGACCGGCTCCAGCCCGCGTATACCACCAGCGTCGCCCGCGAGCGCGGGGTCATCGGCATCGCCGCCCAGCTGGTGAAGTGCGAGCCCCGCTATCGGCGGGTGGTGGACGCCCTCTTGGGGCGCGTCATCGTCGTCGAGGACGCCGAGACGGCGCGACGTATGCTGGGCCGCGGGCTCGGCACCGTGGTCACCCGCGACGGCGTCGTCTTCCACCCGTGGGGTGCCGTGACGGCCGGCCAGGGCAGCCATACTCGCCAGTTCACCCTTCGCCTGGAATGGGACAGCGAGGAGCTGGCCAAGGAGGTCCAGCGCCTGAACGCCCTGCTGGAGGTAGGAGAGAGGGAACTGGCCCGCCTCCACGCCCTGGCCGAAGAGCGGGGACGTGGCCTGGAGCTGCTGCGCCGGCAGCACTCGGACCTGGAGGGACAGCGCCGGCAAATCGCCGAGGCCGTCGCCCAGCACAAGGCCCGCCTGGCCCAGCTCAAGGGCGAGATGCGCGGCCTCATGGCCTCCCTGTCCCGACTGTCGGAGCAGGAAGCCGCCTCCCTGCAGGAGGCCAGGTCCCTTGAAGAACGGGCCGAACAGCTCCTGAAGGACGCCAGCGAGGCCGAGGCCATAGCTGAGAGGCTCGCTCCGTCGCTGGAGGCGGCCGCTCAGCGTCGGCAACAATCGCTGGAGGCCATGCGCAGCGCCAGTGCCCGCCTGGCCGCTGTGGAAGGGGAGCTCCGCTCCCTTGACGAGGAGTCTCGACGTCGGCTCGAGGCCCGCCAGCGCCTGGAGGGGCGGGCGAAGGCCAAAGAGGAGCAACTGGCCCAGTGCCGGCGCGAGGCCGAGCAAGCGACCGCCGCCATCGCCGAGTGCCAGCGGCGACTGGCGGAGGC
>BEIA01000016.1 GCA_002898715.1 bacterium HR24
CGCGGTCCTCGTCCGGCAGGCCCGCCTCCTGCACCAGCTTCTCCAGCAGCAGCGAGAGGAGCTCCCGCGCCTCGTCCAGGTCCAGCTCCACCCTCATTCTGGCACCTCCCCCACCGACGATGGCCGGGCCATCAGCCGCAGGTCGCGGGTGGTGATGTACCGCCCGCGCATGCGGATCTGCCGGGTCGTCTTCTCGTCCAGGTAGTTGCCCAGGGCGCGGTTCATGTCCAGACAGAGCTGGTCCATCTCCACCGTGCCCACGGCTCGGTCGTTGCGCCAGCGGCGTATCCGGGCGCGGGCATCGCCAGAGATGCCGCTGTGGTCGACGATGTAGGAGGTGATGACCAGCATCAGGGACCAGGCCTCGTCGGGCTCCAGCAGGACCTGCACAGCCTGTCACCTCCTCATGTGCCGGTGAAGTGGGGGGGCCTCTTCTCCAGGAAGGCCCGCACGCCCTCGGCGCGGTCGTGGGTGGTCTGCAAGATGATGGTCAGGTCGGTCTCGTAGCGCAGGGCCTGCTCCAGGGGCATCTCGCAGCCCCTCTGCACCGCCTCCTTGGCGTAGCGCACAGCGATGGGCCCGCGACGGGCAATGCTCCGGCACAGCTCCTCGGCCCGCGTCATCAGCTCGGCCCGGGCCACCACGCTGCTCACCAGCCCCATGCCCAGGGCCTCGCCGGCGCCTATCTCCTGGCCGGTGAGCACCAGGTAGCTCGCCCAGGAGCGGCCCACCGCCCGCGCCAGCCGCTGGGTGCCGCCGGCCAGGGGTATGAGCCCAAGCCCCGTCTCGGGCAGGGCGAAGCGGGCGTCCTCGGCGCAGATGCGGACGTCGCAGGCCAGGGCCAGCTCCAGACCGGCGCTGAGGCACCGGCCCGCCACGGCACAGACCACCGGCCGAGGCAACTGGGCCAGGGGCTCGAAGGCGCGGCTCAGGGAGCCCCAGTCCAGCCCCTCGTCGGCCTGCAGCCAGCGCCAGTCCCAGCCGAGGCAGAAATGGGGCGCGTCCCCCGCCGAAACGAGCACCACCCGCACCTCCGGGTCAGGCTCGATAGCCTCGCAGGCATCGGCCAGCTCGGCGACCAGTCGGGCGTCGACGGGGTTCCCCTCCTGCGGTCGGGCGAGGGTGATGAAGGCGATGTGGTCGCGCTTTTCCAGGCGGATGGCGTGCAAGGCAGGCTCCGGCGACGTCGTCGCTGGCATTTTAGCCCAAACCGGGGGCGGGGCTCAAGGAAGGCCGCCGCCGGAGCTATAATATGAGGCGGGAGGGGTGCCATGACCGAGGCGATAGCGGTCAGCGTCGGGCTCGGTGTGCTCTACACGCTGATGGCGGTGGCCACCGTCATCTTGGTGCTGGCCGACAAGAGGTCGGAGCGGCGCGAGCCCCCGGCTAGCTGATGTAGCCGGCCAGTCCACCCAGCGCCAGGCTGACCACGATGGTCACCAGGATGAAGACCAGCACCCAGAAGCCCCGCAGGTCGTCCATCTCTCTCACCGCCTAGGCTTGCCGCCATCTATTCTGGAGGCCGGGAGCCGTGCGTTCAACCGCCGGCGGGGCCTCACTGGGCTGCCTGGCCCATCTCCTGGCGCATCTGCAGCCAGGCCTGACGGGCCTCCTCCACCGACCCCTCGTCCTCGATGGTGGAGATGTCCCCCGGGTCGCGGTCCAGCACCACCGCCTTCAGTACCCGGCGCATGATCTTCCCCGAGCGGGTCTTGGGCAGCATACCCACAAAGTTTATGTCGCCCACCACTGCCACCGGCCCCAGCTCCCGCCGCACCGTCTCCAAAAGCTCCCGCCGCAGCTCCTCCGAGGGCCGCTGCCCCTGCTTCAAAGCCACGAAGGCCGAGATGACCTCACCCCGCACCGGGTCGGGCCGCCCCGTTACCCCCGCCTCGGCCACCGCCGGGTGCTTGAGGAACGCCGACTCCACCTCGATGGTGCCTATGCGGTGGGCGGCGATCTTGATCACCTCGTCGGCCCGCCCCGCGAACCAGACGTAACCGTCCTCGTCCAGGTGGGCCGAGTCGCCGGTGAAGTAGACGCCAGGCACGCGCTGCCAGTAGTCCTGGCCGTAGCGCTCCGGCTCCCCCCACAGCGTCGGCGTCAGGCTGGGGAAGGGCCGCTTGATGACCAGTATCCCCTTCTCCCCGGGCCCCAGCTCCTGCCCCTCGGGGCCCACCACCGCCACCTCCATGCCGGGCAGCGGCACGCCCGCCGACCCGGGCTTGATGGGCAGCATCCCCAGCCCGTAGGGGTTGCCGATGACCGGCCCGCCCGTCTCCGTCTGCCACCAGTGGTCGATGACCGGGATGCGGTCCTGCAAGACCACCTTCTGCAGCCACTCCCAGGCAGGGGCGTTCAGCACCTCGCCGGCGCAGAACACCCGCTCCAGCGACGACAGGTCGAACCCCCGGGCGGCATCCTCGCCATAGCGCATCAGCAGCCGCACCGCCGTGGGCGAGGTGAAGATGCCCGTCACCCCGAACTCCTCCACCACCCGCCACAGCACTTCCGGCCCCGGGTAGTCCAGCGCCCCCTCGTAGGCGATGCTGGTGCAGCCCACCAGCAGCGGCCCGTACACGGTGTAGCTGTGGCCCACCGCCCAGCCGATGTCGGAGGTAGCCCACCAGACGTCGGTGGGCCGCAGGCCGAAGCACCAGCGGGCAGCGCTGTAGATACCTACCTGGTAGCCCCCGTGCACGTGCACCGCCAGCTTGGGGCGGGCGGTGGTCCCCGAGGTGGCCAGGATGTAGGCCGGCTCGTTGGCCTCCATTACCTCGTGCCGCCCGTCCTCCCCCTCCCCCCGCTTCAGGAAGTCGTCCCAGTAGAGGTCCCGGTCGGGCGACATGGGCGCCCCGTCGGCCGTGCGTCGGAGCACCACCACCCGCTCCACCTCGTTGCCACCCAGGGCCAGCGCCTGGTCCACGATCTCCTTCAGCCGCACCTCGCCGCCCCGCCGGTAGCTCACATCGGCGGTGAACACGAGGCGGGAACCGCTGGCCGCGATGCGGTCGGCCAGGGCCTGCGCCCCGAAGCCCGCAAAGACCACCGAGTGAATGGCGCCGATGCGCACCGCCGCCAGCATGAGAACGATGGCCTCGGGGCACACCGGCATGTAGATGGTCAGGCGGTCGCCCTTGCCCATCCCCAGCCCTCGCAGGGCGGCGGCCGTCCGTTCCACCTCCCGCCTGAGCTGGGCGTAGGTGAAGAGCTGGCGCTCCCCCCGCTCGTTCAGGTAGATGAGGGCCGTGTGGCCGCCCCAGCCCCGCTGCACGTGCTGGTCCAGGCAGTTATAGGCCATGTTGGTCTGACCGCCCACGAACCAGCGGAAGGTGGGGAACTGCCAGTCGAAGGCCACGTCCCACTTGCGGAACCAGGGCAGCTCCTCGGCCGCCCGGGCCCAGAACGCCCCCGGGTCCTGCCGCGCCTCCTGCTGCATCCGCCGCACGATGGGGCTCACCAGCTCAGCCACGGCTGCACCTCCTGCCAGTGGATAGGGTGGGAGGGGGGCCGGGAGCGGCCCCCCTCCCCTAGCCCTCCAGGTGCTCGTACTGCTCCCTGAGGGTCTGCACCACCGCCGGGTCCTGGAGGGTGGTGGTGTCGCCGAGGGCCCGTCCCTCGGCGATGTCCCTAAGGAGGCGGCGCATGATCTTGCCGGAGCGGGTCTTGGGCAACTCGGCGGCGAAGATGATGCGGTCGGGACGGGCGATTCCGCCGATCTTCCTGGCGACGTGCTCACGCAGTTCCTGCTCGAGCCCCTGGTGCCTGTCCACGCCCTCCTTGATGGTGACGAAGGCCCACAGGGCCTGCCCCTTGACCTCGTCGGACCGGCCGATGACGGCCGCCTCGGCCACCGAGGGGTGGTCTACCAGGGCGCTCTCCACCTCCATGGTGCCGATGCGGTGGCCGGCCACGTTCACCACGTCGTCGATCCGGCCCACGATCCAGAAGTAGCCGTCCTCGTCCCGCTTGGCGCCGTCGCCGGTGAAGTAGATGCCCGGGTAGCGGCTCCAGTACTGCTGCACGTAACGGTCGGGGTCCCCGTAGATGGTGCGCATCATGGCCGGCCAGGGCCGCTTGAGCACCAGGTAGCCGCCGGCTCCGGCCGGCACCGAGTTGCCGGCGTCGTCCACCACGTCGGCGGCCACCCCGGGGAACGGCCGCGTGGCCGAGCCGGGCTTGCAGACGGTGATGCCCGGCAGGGGCGTTATCATGATCATCCCCGTCTCCGTCTGCCACCAGGTGTCCACCACTGGACAGCGGCCGCCGCCAATGTTCCGCCAGTACCAGACCCAGGCCTCGGGGTTGATGGGCTCGCCCACGCTGCCCAGAAGGCGCAGGGACGACAGGTCGTGGCGGGCCGGCCATTCCTCGCCCCAGCGCATGAAGGTGCGAATGGCTGTGGGGGCGGTGTACAGGATGTTGACGCCATGTCGCTCCACAAGCGCCCACCAGCGGTCGCGCTCGGGCCAGTCGGGGGAGCCCTCGTACATGACGGTGGTGGTGCCGCACAGCAGCGGTCCGTAGACGATGTAGCTGTGCCCCGTCACCCAGCCGATGTCGGCGGTGCACCAGTAGGTGTCCTCCTCCTTCAGGTCGAACACCCACTTGGTGGTGGCGTAGACGCCCACCATGTAGCCGCCGGTGGTGTGCACCACTCCCTTGGGCTTGCCGGTGGTGCCCGAGGTGTAGAGGATGTACAGCATATCCTCGGCGTCCATCTCCTCGGCGGGGCACTCCAGGGGAGCCTGGGCCATGAGCTCGTGCCACCAGAGGTCGCGGCCAGGTGTCATGGGCACCTGGGACTGTTCGTAACAGCCGCGGTGGAAGACGACCACGTGCTCTATGGAGGGGCATTCCTTCAGCGCTTCGTCGGCGTTGCGCTTCAGGGGCACGATGTTGCCCCGCCGCCAGCCGCCCTCGGCCGTCACCAGCACCTTGGCCTGGGCGTCCTGGATGCGGTCGCGCAAGGCGTCCGACGAGAAGCCTCCGAATACGACGCTGTGGACGGCGCCGATGCGGGCGCAGGCCAGCATGGCGATGGGCAGCTCGGGCACCATGGGCATGTAGATGGTGACCCGGTCGCCCTTCTTGACGCCCAGGGACTTGAGGACGTTGGCGAACTTGCACACCTGCCGGTAGAGCTCCCAGTAGGTGAGGATGCGCACCTCGCCGGGCTCTCCTTCCCAGAGGATGGCAGCCTTGTTCTTCCGGGCACCGGTCAAGTGGCGGTCCAGGCAGTTGTAGGCCAGGTTGGTCTTGCCGCCCACGAACCACTTGGCCCAGGGGGGATTCCACTCCAGGACCCGCTCCCACTTGCGGAACCAGTGCAGTTGCTCCGCCCAGCGGGCCCAGAACCCCTCGGGGTCCCGCTCCGCCTCCTCGTACACGCCCGGATCGTTGATATTGGCCCGCTGACGGAACTCGTCCGGCGGCGGAAAGGTCCTTCCTTCCTGGAGGAGGGCCTCGATGGGCGCCTGCACCTTCTCGACCATATGCAACCCCTTCCTTAGCTCAGCGTTTTTCCCGACGTGGGCACCATAAGAATATTGAGGCCCACTGAGGGCGTCAACCTCGGCGAACGGAGCGCCCCGGCAACGGAGCGGGGGCGCCCGCGGCCGCGGGCGCCCCCGCCGCCAACAGCTCCGGCCTAGCGGCGCCGGGCAGGGGCGTGCTCGTGCTGCAGGATCTCTTCCAGCACGGGCATCAGGTACTTCTTGAAGGTGACAGGGTTCTCGCACATGGGGAAGTGCCCTATCTCCTCCATGATGATGGTCTTGGAGCCTTTCACTTTCTTGGCCGTCTTTTCGGTCATCTCCGGCGTGCAGGCGAAGTCGTACACGCCGGTCATGAAGTAGATGGGCACTTTGCCGCTGATCTGCTCGCACAGCTCGCGGAAGTCGTGGTCGACGCTGTAGAAGTAGAGGTCGCCCTTGAACACGCCCGGGCCGCCCTGGCTGTAGTACCACCAGGTCTCCCAGCGGTACTCCTCGGGGCTCTGGGGGGCCATGAGGCCGAAGACGGAGGTGGCGCACGCCTCCCCGCCATGGACATGGGGATGCCAGAGCCAGGAGATGAACCAGCCAGGGGAGTAGTCGCAGGCCTCGATGGCGATGAGGGCCCGCAGCCGGTCCTCGAAGTTCAGGGCCAGGTGCAGGCAGATGTTGCCCCCCATGGAACTACCCATGATCACCGGCCGCTCCAGCTCCAGCGCGTCGCAGAAGGCCATCACGAACTCGGAGTAGAACTTGGCCGTCAGCCTGTACTCCTCCTTGTGGAAGCCCACGGGGGGAATGGACTTGCCGTGGCGGGGCAGGTCGAAGGCTATTACCCGGAAGCGGCCGTTTATGTCCGGGTCGCAGAGCTGGTGCCGCCACTCGCGCGAGTCGGTCCCCGCCGTATGGAGGCACACCAGCGGTATGCCTTTGCCTGCCTCCTCGTAGAACACACGGTACTCATAGTTGTTGTAGGGCACGTACACGTAGCCCCCGACGATAGGGTCGCGTCGCGCTGCCATCTTCCTCTCCTCCTCCGCTCCTTCAGGCTGCCACCGGCACCTCGCGCATCCTGTCCAGCATCCAGGTGAGGGCCCGCAGGTTCTGCCAGATCACCTTGACGTCGCCGTCCATGCGTAGCCGCCCGTGCAACGGGTGGGCCATGGCCCAGATGTCGTTGTACATGGGCGGGGGGACTTTCTGGACGAACTTCTCCCACGACTCGGCCGGCGCCCGCAGGGCGAAGGCCCAGGGCGTCTCCACGCTGACCTGGTCGCTCACCCACTGGATGCGCCCTTCGCGTACGGACACCACGTACTCCTTGTCGCCGAAGCCCAGCAGGAAGTCGCAGGTGAAGTACTTGCCGATGATGGGCAGCACCGGGTCGTTATTGACTGCTTCCCGCCAGGCGTTCACCCAGTGCGAATCGAACAGGGGCATATTCGCTCCTCCTTCCGCGCATCGGGACGGACTGGGGATTCAAGCGGGGGACGGACTGAGCGGGGGTCTCCCGGCCACTACCACCTCCTCCCCTCCGAGGACGGCCCGATTGTAGTTTCGGGCCGTGAGGACGTCAAGCGCCCGCAGGATTCGCTCGCCAGAGACACGTAGTGGTCTGGGGGCAACCCCGTTCCCGCACCACCGCCCGAGACCGGCAGCGCTGGCGAGACAGCCGTCCTGCACCCGGGTGGGCCGGGCGGCGGGCTCCGCGGGGTGCCGGCGGCCCTCAGCGCAGCCTGGGGCCGAGGTAGGAGGCGGCGCGGGCCAGGAACAGCCCGCCCAGGCACAGGAGCGCCAGCCCGCTCAGCACCAGCGCCCAGCGGTAGAAGGCCGTGCCCAGCACCCGCCTGCCGCCAGCCGTGAGGGCCGAAAGGAGCGAAAGCCAGCCGAAGTCGGTGAGGATATGGGCCGCATAGAGCACGGCGATGCCGGGCGCGCCGGCATCCAGGGCCTGCCGCACCAGGCCTGCACCCACCGTGCCCCACCAGGCGAGAAAGAAGGGGTTGGACACGCTCACCACCAGGCCGGCCGCCAGCAGGTTGCCCAGGCCGCTGGAAGTGGCATCGCCGGCAGTCAGGGTCGAGGCCGGGCCCGCCAGGGCGGTGCGGACGGTGGCCTGGCCCAGCCAGAGCAGGTAGAGGCCTCCCGCCAGGGCGATGGCCGTGCCCACGTCGTCGCGCTTCAGCACGCCTTCCAGCCCGAAGGCCAGCCCCAGCACGATGCCCAGCTCCAGCAGGGAGTGCCCCAGGGCGAGCACGGGGCCCGCGCGGGCGCCGCCCTGGGCCCCCTCGCGCACAGCCATGGTGCTCAGGGGCCCTGGACTCAGGGCGCCGCTAAGACTGGTCACGAACACCTCGGCGAAGAGGGCGCCCAAGGACAACTCACGCCTCCCGCTGCCCCCGCAGCCACGCCAGCACGGGCACCGACTTCAGCCTGTCGGCGTCCAGCAGCTCCCAGTACACGCCCGACGGGCGTTCGTACCGCCGGGGGCAGACGATGACCTCCTCCGGGGTGACGATGTAGTCGAGGGGGATGTCGTGGGCCAGCATGGGCAGCGCCTCGTCCATCACCTGCAGGGGATGCACGGTGGTGACGATGGCCGTGTGCGGCCCCACCTTGCCCAGGTGGGCAGCGATGGCGAACTCCAGGTCGGAGTAGCCGCCCCCCTTGCCGATGCGGCCCCCTTCCCGGTCCACGGCCACCGAGCCGCACACCACCAGGTCGATGGGTGGGAGCTCGCGAGGATGGACGGGACGCCCGTAGCGGAAGGCACCGGCAATGGTCGCCGCCCGCGCCGAGCGCGGCCCGAGCCGCTCGGGGTCCAGCTCGATGAAGCACTCCAGTCGGCGCAGTCTTGGCACGGCCATATAGACCGTTTTCCCCTCCTGCAGGGCGGCGCGGCGGATGGGTAGCTGGGGCAGGTCGGGGTTGCACTTCAGCACACGCGCCCGCTGCCAGAAAGGCAGCCGGCGCAGCCGGTGAGCAGCCGCGGCCGCCCCGCGGAAGTTGGGGATGCGGCCCCAGGCCCCGGGGAAGAGGGCCTCTCCCGACTCCTCCAGGGCCCGCCAGACCCTCTCCCGGATGGCCTGCTTTCGGGCCCTCGCCTCGTCCATGGGGCGGGGAACTGGCGGGACTAGCCCCGGCCCTGCCGCTCTAGGAGGGAGTCCAGCCTCTCCTCCAGGCGGCGCTGGACGTAGGCGAGGGTGAAGTCGCCGCGGGTGCGCTCCAGCGTGGCACGCACGGCGTCGGTGGTGCGGCGCAGCCCGCCGGTGACGGCCTCGGGGTAGTCCATGGTGACCAGGGCGTCGTAGATATCGCTCATGGCCGCCAGGGTCTCTTCGCAGCGGGGCAGGTCGCCCTGGCGGAGCATGTCCAGCAGGTGCCGGCGCAACTCCCCCACCGCCTCCCCCAGGCCGTTCAAGTACGCCTGGGCCTCCACCCCCAGCTCCTCGGGCGAGGGCAGGGGGCCGCCGGAGAGGAGCGACAGGGTGCAGGCGGCCTCGGCATACTCCTTGGCGGCGTCGTGGACAAAGCCGCCGTAGTAGATGTCGCGGTGGCGCTGGAGGGCCTCGTCAGCCTGGTCGAGCTTGGCGCGGGCCTGGGCCAGCAGTTCGCGGGCCCCGTCGAATTCGCCCCGGTGGGCGGCGCGGACGGCATTGGCCGAGAGGCGCACAACCTCCCGACAGAGGGACAGGGCTACCTCGCGCGCTTCGTGCTTCTCGGTCAGGTAGTCGCGCAGGCGCTGGGCGATGTCGCCGAGGGGGGAAGTGTCCACGGCCTAGAGGTCCTTCACCGGCTCGGGGAACTCGCCCTCGCGGGCGGCGTCGATCATCTCCCGCGCCTCTCTGGGCAGCTCCATGCCGTACTCCTGGAACTTCCGCTCGACCCATCGGCCGATCTGGCGCGGGTCCTTGTAGTCCTCCAGCCGCTTGGGCTCGGCGCCGTACTCCTCCAGGATGGTCTGCTCGCTCTTGTGGTAGGCGAAACGGGAGATAGCCCGCTCCAGCGCCTCGCTGCCGCAGTGGGAGCAGCGGGCCTCGTACCGACTGCTGATGCTGCGGACGAAGATGCTGGTCAGGCGACCGCACTCCCGACACCGGAACTCGTAGATGGGCATACCAGTCACTCCCCTCCGCTGGTGCCGCCGGGCGAGCGGCCATCGCTGAAACGGTAGGCGGTGCCGGTGAACAGGGCCACCAGCCCCTCCTCGCTGCGCACTTCCACCAGATAGGTGGAGGCGCGGCGGCCCAGGTGCACCTCGCGGGCCACCGCCTCCAGCCGCTGGCCCTCGCGCACGGGCAGGAAGAACTCCATGCTGGTGGAGCGGGCGACGGCGGGGCCACGGCTGTTGCAGGCCAGGGCGAAGGCCTCGTCGGCGAGAGCGAAGAGAAAGCTACCGTGGGCGAAGCCGTGAAAGTTGAGGTGCTCCGGCCTAACGGTCGCTACCAGCCGTGCCCGGCCCTCGCCGGCCTCGGCCACCTCGATGCCCAGGGAACGCACGAAGGCGCTGGGCCCTTCCATCAGCCCTCCTGGTCGTCGCCCGACAGGCCCTCGTCCTCCCCTTCCGGCGCCTCCCCCGCCTCCATACGCTCCAGCTCCGCCTCCATCTCGGCGTCCAGGGGCTCGCCCAGCCGGCGGGAGAGGCGCCGTATCCAGCGGGCCATACTGAGGGGGTCGGTCTCGTCCACGTCGTCCAGGCTGGCGTCCTCGGCCAGCCCCTGGAAGATCTCCTCGTCGGAGCGGAGGACGGCCACCCGCGATATGAGCCGCGTCATGCTGCGACTGCCGCAGTGTTCGCATGCCGGCTCCACCTGCATGCCGATGCGCCGGACGAAGATGCTGCTCTTGCGGCCGCAGTCCTGACAGCGGTACTCGTATATGGGCAAGGCTACCACCCCTCGGCCTGCCGCCGCTGGGCGATCTCCTCCCGGTGCTGGCAGGCGTAGAGGAAGGGGCAACGGGCGCAGTGGGGCCCGATGTTGCCCGGGAAGCGGTCGACCGATTGCAGCTCCCTGGCCAGGGCCACGGCCTCCGCTTCGGCCTGGGCGAGGGCCTCGGCAGTGACGGCGGCCGTCCAGACCTGGCCCCCCTCCAGGTACCAGAAGGAGGTCCGGCTCACGGGCCGCCCCAGCCCCCTCTGAACCATTATAGCGTAGAGCCGCAGTTGGGCCGCGTCCACCTCTTCCGGCGGCTCGCCCGTCTTGTAGTCGATGACGTGCAGGGAGCCGTCAGGTTCTTCGTCCACCCGGTCGGGCCGGCCGAAGAGGACCACGTCCGGCGCCAGCGCCACCTCCAGATAGGGCTCCAGGAGCAGGGGGCGCGCCCTCAGGTCCTCCCGTGCAGCGAAGGCCTCGAGCTGGCCGCGGGCGCGCTGCCGCAGCTCTTCCGCCCCCGGCATGCGCCGGTAGCGGGGCGACAGGGACGCCCAGCGCTGGTCGAACAGCGCCAGCAGGCATTCCGGCGTCCGCTCCTCCACAGGCAGGCGAAAGAACTGCTGCAGGACGAAGTGCACGGCGGTGCCCACCGTGTCGTGGGGCCGCAGCCGCGGCGGCAGCCGGTCGATGTACTGGTATCGGTAGCGCAGGGGGCAGGCGAGGTAGACCCTGAGCTTGAGGGGGGAGACCTTGAACCTGGCGTCCTTCACGCCTCGATAGCCCCTTCGATGTGCTCCAGCCTCAGCAGCCGCCCGCCCGGCGACAGCTCTATCAGCAACACGTCGATGCGCGGCTGCAACGATGAACCCGCCTCTTGCAGGTAGGCGGCGGCCGCCCGCAAAAGCCGCGCCCGTTTGCGGGGCCCGATGGACTCGGCCGCCGAGCCTCCCGCCCGCCCGCGCCTGGCCCGCACCTCCACGAAGGCCAGCACCTCCCCTTTGCAGGCCACGATGTCCAGCTCTCCCTCAGCGGTGCGCAGGTTGCGGGCCAGCACCCGGTACCCGTGCGCTCTCAAGTAAGAAGCGGCCAGGTCTTCGGCCCAGCGGCCGAAGCGGCCGCGGTCGCCCTTGCCCCCGGCCCCTTCAGACATGGCCGGGGCAGGCCGCCTCTCGCACGGGCGCGAAGCTGCGACGGTGCACCGGCGACGGCCCCAGCCTGGCCAGGGCCGCCAGGTGTTCCGGCGTCGGATAGCCCTTGTGGCGGGCGAAGCCATAGCCAGGGTAATGGGTGTCAAGGTGATGCATCAGGCGGTCGCGGGCCTCCTTGGCCAGTATGGAGGCGCAGGCGATGGAGGCGCACACGGCGTCCCCGTCCACCACCGCCTGGCAGGGCAGGCCGGGCAGCGGGTGGCGGCCGTCCACCAGCACCGCCTCGGGGCGCTGGGGCAGGGCGGCGAGGGCGCGGCACATGGCCTCGCGCGAGGCGGGCCCGATGCCCAGCCTGTCTACGGCCTCGCAGTCCACGAAGGCGACGGCCCAGGCCAGGGCGTGGGCCTTGATGAGCGCCTCCAGATGCCCCCGGGCGGCGGGCGAAAGCGCCTTGGAATCGCGCACTTGCCCCAACCAGGGAAAGGAGGGAAAGGGGGGCAGGACGACGGCAGCGGCCGCCACCGGGCCGGCCAGGGGGCCGCGCCCGGCCTCGTCCACCCCTGCCACCAGGCGCAGCCCGGCGCGCCAGAGGGCCTCCTCCTTCTCCAGGGTGGGCGCCACCGCCATGGCGCCACCATACTATCGCGCTGGCGGGGCGTTGACAGCCCCCGGTGGCGTGCTAGTGTGACCTCAGAGATAAGTCCACCGCAGGAGGTGCCGTCATGCCCATCGTCCGTATCGAGATGTGGCCCGGTCGCACCCAGGCCCAGAAGGCGGAGCTGGCCCGTGTCATCACCGAGGCCATGGTCAATATCGCCCATACGACCCCGGAGGCCACCATCATCATCTTCGAGGACGTACCGAGGGAGAACTGGGCCCAGGGGGGTGTGCTGGCCTCGGAGCAGTAAGGCAGCGGGGCCCCTGTGCGGGCGGGGCCCGACTGTGATATAGTTTTGTTAGTGAGATGAACGGGCGCTGGCTGAGACAGGGTTTTCTTTATCTCCTCGTCCTGGTCGCTATCGTAGTAGTCATCTACTCCTTCCTCCCCCAGGGCCAGTCGCGGACGCAGGACGTGGGACTCGCCACCCTCGTCCAGGACGTGCGCCAGGGCCAGGTAGGAGAGGTGACCGTCTCGGGGAGCACCGTCACCTGGAAGCGGTTCGATAGCGACCAGCAGTTCCGCGCCCGGCTGGAGCAGGGCGACACGGTGCGCAAGGTGCTCCAGGACGCCGGCATACCCCTGGAGCAACAGCCGGTGGTGAAGATGGAGCAGGGTCGGCCGTGGGAGAGCCTGCTCAACTTCTTCATCCAGCTCCTGCCGGTCATACTCATCGTCGGCATCCTGTTCCTGTTCCTGCGGCAGGCCCAGGGCACCAACTCCCAGGCCCTGAACTTCGGCCGTAGCCGCGCCCGCCTTATCAACAGCTCCCGGCCCACCATCACCTTCGCCGATGTGGCCGGGGTGGACGAGGCCAAGGAGGAGCTCAAGGAGGTCGTGGAGTTCCTCAAATACCCGGAGAAGTTCGCCAGCCTGGGCGCGCGTGTGCCCAAGGGCGTCCTCTTGGTGGGGCCGCCCGGCACCGGCAAGACCCTTCTGGCCAAGGCGGTGGCCGGCGAGGCCGGTGTGCCCTTCTTTTCCATCAGCGGCTCCGAGTTCGTGGAGATGTTCGTGGGCGTGGGCGCCGCCCGCGTGCGCGACCTGTTCGACCAGGCCAAGCGCAATTCGCCCTGTATCATCTTCATCGACGAGATCGACGCCGTGGGCCGCCACCGCGGCGCCGGCCTGGGCGGCAGCCATGACGAGCGCGAGCAGACGCTGAACCAGATCCTGGTGGAGATGGACGGCTTCGACACCTCCACCAACGTCATCGTCATGGCCGCCACCAACCGGCCCGATATCCTCGACCCGGCCCTCTTGCGGCCGGGCCGCTTCGACCGTTCGGTGGTGCTGGACAGGCCCGACGTCAAGGGTCGACGCGCCATCCTGGAGGTCCACGCCCGCGGCAAGCCTCTGGACAAGGGCGTTGACCTGGACGTGCTGGCCAAGCAGACGCCCGGCTTCTCCGGAGCCGACCTGGCCAACCTGGTGAACGAGGCCGCCATCCTGGCCGCCCGCCGGGGCAAGCGGCGTATCGGCATGGCCGAGTTCAACGAGGCGGTGGACCGGGTCATCGCCGGCCCCGAGCGCAAGAGCCGCGTCATGGGGCCCAAGGAGAGGCAGATCGTGGCCTACCATGAGGCTGGCCACGCTCTCGTGGCCCATGTCCTGCCCAACGCCGACCCTCCCTACAAGATCAGCATCGTAGCCCGGGGCATGGCCGGCGGCTTCACTCGCTTCCTGCCCGAGGAGGACCGCCACCTCTACACCAAGTCCCAGTTCAAGGACATGCTGGCCTCCATGCTGGGCGGCCTGGTGGCCGAGGAGCTGGTCTTCGGTGAGTTCACCACCGGCCCCCAGGACGATCTGGAGCGGGCCACCCGGCTGGCCCGGCAAATGGTCACCCAGTTCGGCATGAGCGAGCGGCTGGGCCCCCGCACCTTCGGCCGCAAGGAAGAGCTCATCTTCCTCGGCAAGGAGATCGCCGAGCAGCGCAACTACTCGGAGAAGATCGCCGAGGAGATCGACGAAGAGGTGCGGCAGATCATCGACCACGCCTACCACACGGCCAAGAAGGTGCTGATGGAGAACCGGGCCAAGCTGGACCACCTGGTGCAGGTGCTCCTGGAAAAGGAGACGGTGGAAGGGGAGGAACTGAAGGCGCTCCTGGAGGCCCCGCCGGGCGAGGAGCCAGCCCTGCCTCCCGCTACCCCGCCCCAGGCGCCGCGGCCCGAGGGCGAAAAGGAACGGGAGAAGGCCCCCACTCCCCAGACCATCGTCCAGCCGCGGCCGGGCCTGGCCTTCGAGGGTGGCGGGCCCATGGCGTCCGTCCTGCAGGACGGCCCCGACCACTAGGGCCCCCGTTCCCCTTTACGCAACCGCGGCGCCCGTATAAAATCAGGCGTTGGTGCCTCAAGGACGGGAGGACGGCCATTTACGCCATCATTCGCACCGGCGGCAAGCAGTACCGTGTGGAGCCCAATCAGCTCATCGACGTGGAGCTGATCCCGGCCGAAGTGGGCTCCACGGTGGAGATCACCGACGTGCTGCTGGTGGCCAACGACTCGGGGGTCACCGTCGGCACGCCGCTGGTGGAGGGCGCCCGCGTCATCGCCCAGGTCGTAGAGCAGGCGCGGGCAGAAAAGGTCACCGTCTTCAAGTACAAGGCCAAGACCCGCTACCGGCGCAAGCGGGGCCACCGCCAGCCTTACACCCGTCTGGCCATCCAGCACATCCTGGTAGGCAGCGAGCCGCCGGCGACCGAGGGCGAGAAGCGGCCGCGGCGCACCCGTCGCCGTGCCACTCCCGCCGAAGGCGAAAGCGAAGGACAGGAAGAGCCGCCTGCGCAGTGAAGACGGTACAATAGAGCGTGGTGATACGCGATGGCGCACAAGAAGAGCTCCGGCTCGGCCAAGAACGGGCGCGACAGCAATGCCAAGCGGCTGGGCGTCAAGCGCTTCGATGGGGAGTACGTCTGGCCCGGCTGCATCATCGTCCGGCAGCGGGGAACCAAGATCTACCCGGGCAGGAACGTGGGCCTGGGCCGGGACTACACCATCTATTCCCTCATCGAGGGGCAGGTCAAGTTCGAGCCCTATAACAAGTACGGGCGCAAGAAGGTGAGTGTCTACCCGCTGGAGGAGGTGGGCGCGCCGTCATGAAGGCTGGCATCCACCCCCAGTACGTAGAGGCCACTGTCGTCTGCGCCTGCGGCAACACCTGGAAGACCCGCTCCACCAAGCCCCTGCTGCGGGTGGAGGTCTGCTCTCGCTGCCACCCCTTCTTCACCGGCGAGCAGCGCATTGTGGACACGGCCGGGCGGGTGGAGCGCTTCCGTCGCCGCTACGGCCTGACCGAAGAGGGCGAAAAGAAGAGCTCCTAGGCCCCCTAGCGAAGCTTCTGGAAGAAGCAGGAGCGTTCGCCGGTGTGGCAGGCGGGGCCGGCGGGATCCACCTTCAGCAGCAGCACGTCCTGGTCGCAGTCGGCCCACACCTCCAGCACCCGCAGCACGTTGCCCGACGTGCCCCCCTTGTGCCACAGCTCCTGGCGGCTACGGCTCCAGAACCAGGCCTCGCCGCTCTCCAGGGTGCGACGCAGAGCCTCGACGTTCATCCAGGCCACCATCAGCACCTCGCCGGTGCGGGCGTCCTGGGCGATGGCCGGTATCAGGCCCCGGTCGTCGAACTTCAGCTCCGACAGGTCGTTCATAGCCTGACTGGTACTCCCCGTTCGGCCAGGTACTCCTTCACCTGGCGGATGCTGTACTGTCCGTAGTGGAAGATGGAGGCGGCCAGCACGGCATCGGCCTTCCCGTCCACGATGGCCCGGTACATGTGCTCGGGGCTGCCGGCCCCGCCCGAGGCGATGACGGGTACCGACACCGCCTCGGAGATGGCGCGGGTGAGGCCGATGTCGTACCCCTCCTGGGTGCCATCGGCATCCATGCCTGTCACCAGCAGTTCGCCTGCGCCCAGCTCCACCGCCCGCATGGCCCACTCCACGGCGTCCAGGCCCGTGGGCTGGCCCCCCTCGCGGCCACCATAGATATAGACTTCCCAGCGACCCGGGGCGACCTGCCGGGCGTCGATGGCCACCACGATGCACTGAGAGCCGAAGCGGTGAGCGCCCTCGCTGATGAGGTGGGGCGTCCGCACGGCGGCGGTGTTGATGGCCACCTTGTCGGCCCCCGACTCCAGCATCAGGCGCATGTCCTCCACGCTGCGGATGCCCCCACCCACGGTGAAGGGGATGAACACCTGGTCGGCGATGCTGCGCACCATCTCCACTGCAGTCTGCCGATTGTCGGGCGAGGCGCGGATGTCCAGAAAGACCAGCTCGTCGGCCCCCTCGGCGTCGTAGAGGCGGGCCAGCTCCACCGGGTCGCCGGCATCGCGCAGGTCCAGGAAGCGGACGCCTTTCACCACCCGCCCATCGGCCACGTCGAAGCAGGGGATGATGCGCTTGGCCAGCATCCTAGAAGGTGACGTCGCCCCGCAGCATCTGGCGGGCGATGGTGCGCCGCTGAATCTCGGAGGTGCCGTCGGGGATGCGCAGGGTGCGGGCGATGCGCCAGCCCTCGTTCAGGGGCAGGTCGTCCGTCAGCCCCATGCCGCCGTGCACCTGGATGGCCGAGTCGTACACCCGCTGGCAGGCCTCCACCGAATAGGCCTTGACGATGGAGATCTCCTTCACCGGTAGCCGTCCCTTGCCCTGCACCGCCGCCTCCACCAGCGCGGCCGTCTGCAGGGTGGCGTACTTGCTGGTGAAGATGTCGATGGCCATCTCCGCCAGCATGAACTGGATGGCCTGGTGCTCGGCGATGGGCACCCCGAAGCTCTTGCGCTCCTGGGCATAGGCCAGGGAGCGGTCGAGGGCATACTGGGACAGCCCCACACAGGAGGCGGCGATGGCCAGCCTCCCCTCGGAGATGCCCAGCATGGCGATCTGGAAGCCCTGGCCCACCTGCCCCATCACGTAATCGCCCGGCACGCGCACGTTGTCCAGGCTGAGTATGCCGCAGTCGCTGCCCAGGTGGCCCATGATGCGGATGGCCGCGTCCTTGCTGAAGCCGGGCCATGACGTGTCCACGAAAAAGGCAGTGATGCCGCCCTTGTGGTTGGCGGCCGCCTCCTCGTCGGTGACGGCGAAAACGATGGCATAGTCGGCGTAGGGGCCGTTGGTGATCCACTGCTTCGTGCCGGTGATGACCCAGTCGTCGCCGTCGCGCCGGGCGCGGGTCTTGATGGACCACACATCGGAGCCGGCGTCGGGCTCGCTCAGCGCGAAGCAGACGGTCTTCTCTCCCCGGAGCAAGCGGGGCAAGTACTCCTTGCGCACCGGCTCGGGGGCGAAGGTGAACATATGCGAGGGCCCGTCCACGAAGCTGGCCACCGGTGGCTGGGTCAGGCAACCCTTGCCCCAGCCGGCGTAAAGGCGCCCGGGGCCCAGGCGGCGGTAGTAGCCCTCCTGCACCAGGGCCATGGCCCGGGCAGGCACGCCACCGCCGCCCACCCCCTCGGGGGCGAACATGGCGTAGAAGCCAGCCTGGGCCGACTTCATGCGCACCTCGCGGCGGGCCTCCTGGGCCCGCTCCACCAGGAAGCCCCGCTCGTCAAACAGCTTGCGCTCGTCGGAGAGGATGTCCTTGTCCCGTTGCTCCAGGGGCACCACCTCTTGCTCCACGAACTCCAGGAGCCCCTGGGTGATGCCCCGGACCAGGTCACGGATGTCCTCGGGGATGCCAACGTCCTGGGTCATGGTCAGCTCCTTTCCTCCTCGGCGGGGCGTAGCGTCGCTCTACAGGGCCAGTATACCCTAGCGAGTGCCAGGCGTCAGGGCAGCCAGGGCCCGGGCCAGGTCCAGGTCGCCCGTGTACAGCGCCCGGCCCACGATGGCGCCATCGACCCCCAGGCGGGCCAGGGCCAGTAGGTCTTCCAGCGAGGAGATGCCGCCGGCGCATATGACCATGGCGTCGGGCGCCCTGTCCTTCACGTGGCGGGACAGGTGGGCGGCCGCCTCCAGGTTGGGGCGCGAGAGGGTGCCGTCCCGAAGCACATCGGTGTAGATGATAGTTCGAGCGCCCAGGTCTAGCAGGCGGTCGGCCAGCTCCAGCGGCGACAGCTCCGCCTCCTGCAGCCAGCCACGGGTGGCCACCCGGCCGCCGCGGGCGTCCACTGCCACCGCGATGCTCGCCGGAAAGCGAGCGATGGCCTCCCGCACAAAGGACTCGTCCTCCACGGCCGCAGTGCCCAGCACGCAGCGGTCCGCCCCCAGCTCCAGGTAGGCGGCGACGTCCGCCAGCGTGCGGATGCCGCCTCCTACCTGCACGGGCACCGGCACGGCCCTCAGGACAGCGGCGACGGCCTCCCGGTTCACCGGACGCCCTTCACGGGCGCCGTCCAGGTCCACGACGTGCAGGCGACGCGCCCCGGCCGCGCGGAACCGACGCGCCGCGGCAGCGGGGTCGTCGTCATAGACCGTCTGGCGGGAATAGTCGCCCTGGGAGAGGCGCACGCAGCGCCCGCCGAGTATGTCTATAGCCGGGATGACCTCCATGTTTGCCCCCTACCCCTGCCGGGCGGAGGCCATGCGCAGGAAGTTGCGGTAGAGGAGCAGGCCGGCCGGCCCGCTCTTTTCGGGGTGGAACTGGGTGGCCACCAGGGCTCCCCTGGCCACCACCGCCGGGAACTCCACCCCGTACTCAGCCACCGCTGCTACCACGTCCGGCTCCTCGGGCTGCGGATAGTAGCTGTGCACGAAATAGAAGTACTCGCCGTCGCGGACTCCTTCCAGGAAGGGATGGGAACGGACGACCCGTACCCGGTTCCAGCCCATGTGGGGCACCTTAAGGCCATCGGGCAGGCGCACCACCTGCCCCCGCAGCACCCCCAGGCAGCGGTGGCGGCCGCCCTCCAGGGAGTACTCGAACAGCACCTGTTGGCCCATGCATACCCCCAGGAAGGGACGCCCCTGGCCGATGTACTCCAGCACCGCCTCCACGAGGCCGCGCTCCTGCAGGTTGCGCATGGTGTCGGCAGCCGCTCCCACCCCCGGCATGACCACCGCCCGCGCCGAGAGGATGTCTTCCGGCCGTGAGGAAATGATGGGCTCCCCGCCAGCCCAGGCCACCGCCCTGGCCACCGAGCGCAGGTTGCCGGCGCCGTAGTCGATGATGACCACCTTCACGTAGCCCATTGTAGCATCCGGCACCGCACGGGCAGCGGCCCGGCCATAAGCTGTCAGGTCAAATGTTGAGGCGCCTGCGCCGACTTCGCTAAACTGGGAGACGGCATGGGCTGCGGGTACGACAACGTCTATCAGGCGCGCCTGGCGGCGGAAGAGCTGCGCTCCGAGATCAACCGCCATGACTACCTGTATTACGTCCTGAACCAGCCCGAGATCAGCGACGCCGAGTACGACGAGCTCATGCGCAAGCTCCGGGCCATCGAGGAGCACTACCCGGAGCTGGTCACCCCCGAATCGCCCACCCAGAGGGTGCCGGGACAGCCGGTGGAGACCTTCGGGGTGGTCGAGCACAGGGTGCCTCTCCTCTCCCTGGCCAACGCCTTCAACTTCGAGGAGCTGCGGGCCTGGTACCGGCGCGCCTGCGTGCTGGGCGAGGTGGAAGGCTTCGATATGGTGGTGGAGCACAAGATAGACGGCCTCTCCGTCGCCCTGGTCTACGAGGACGGCCGCCTGGTCCAGGGGGCAACCCGCGGCGACGGCCTGCGGGGCGAGAACGTCACCGAGAACCTGAAGACCATCCGCAGCATCCCCCTCTTCCTGCGCGGCAACGACGTGCCGCCCCGCTTCGAGGTGCGGGGCGAGGTATACATGCCCAAGGACGCCTTCGAGAAGCTGAACGAGGAGCTGGCCGCCCGCGGCCAGAAGCTGTTCATGAACCCCCGCAATGCCGCCGCCGGCTCCGTACGCCAGAAGGATCCGCGCGTAACCGCCTCCCGCAAGTTGGACATCTTCGTCTACCAGCTCGGCTGGTGCGATGGCCCCCATCCGCGCAAGCACTGGGACATCCTCCAGTGGCTACAGGAGATGGGGTTCCGCATCAACCCCAACAACGTCCTCTGCCACACCCTGGAAGAGGTCCAGCAGCAGTGGGAGCGCTGGGTAGAGGGGCGCTACCAGCTTCCCTACGAAATCGACGGCCTGGTAGTGAAGGCCAACGACCTGGATATCTGGGACCGGCTGGGGGCGGTGGGCCGCGAGCCCCGCTGGGCCATCGCCTACAAGTTCCCGCCGGTGGAGGCCACCACCCGCCTGCTCGACATCCGACACAACGTCGGCCGCACCGGCACCATCAACCCCTACGCCGTGCTGGAGCCGGTGAAGGTCGGGGGCGTCATCGTCAAGCAGGCCACCCTCCACAACGAGGACATCATCAAGAGCCGCGATATCCGCATCGGCGACTGGGTAGTGGTGCACCGGGCAGGAGAGGTCATACCGCAAGTGGTGGGCCCGGTGGTGGGCCGTCGCACCGGCGAGGAGCGGCCTTACGAGCCGCCCACCTCCTGCCCTGCCTGTGGCGGCGAGGTGGTGCGGCCGCCGGGCGAGGCCATGCGCTACTGCATCAACCCCTCCTGCCCGGCCCAGGCCTTCCGCTGGCTGACCCACTTCGTCCAGCGGGCGGCCATGGATATCGACGGCCTGGGCGAGAAGTGGATCGAGGCCCTCATGCGGGAGGGCCTGGTGGAGGACCCGGGCGACCTCTACTACCTGCGCGAGAAGCGGGACAGACTCCTCTCCCTGGAGCGCATGGGGCCCACCCTGGCCGACAAGATCCTGCGCAATATAGAGGAGAGCAAGAAGCGGCCCCTGGACCGCCTCATCTTCGCCCTGGGCATCCGCCACGTTGGTAGCGAGGTAGCCGAGCTCCTCGCCTATGAGTTCGGCAGCATAGACCGCCTCTCGCAGGCCAGCCTGGAAGAGATCTCGCGCATCCCGGGCATCGGCCCCAAGATAGCCGAGAGCGTCTATCAGTGGTTCCGCAACGAGCGCAACCGCAAGGTGCTGGAGAAGCTGCGTCGGGCCGGCGTCAACATGGGCGACGCCGCCAGCAAGGAGGCCAAGGACGGGCCCCTCAAGAGCAAGGTCATCGTCTTCACTGGCAGCCTCAAGTCCATGACCAGATCCCAGGCCCAGGAGCTGGTGCGGCGCCTGGGAGGGATGGCCAAGGACACCGTAACCCGCAACACCGACTACCTGGTGGTGGGCGAGGACCCGGGCTCCAAACTGGCCCAGGCCCAGAGGTATGGCATCCCCACCCTGTCGGAGGAGGAGTTCCTAGACCTGCTGCGGCGCCACGGGGTCGAGGTGTAGTGGGTAGGAGGGCGCTGCTCCTGCTTCTGGGCCTGCTGCCGGTGCTGGCGGCCTGCGGCCTGCTCGAGGAACTGACGGCGACTCCGACGCCGGCAGAGCCGGCCGTGCAGACGACGTCCACGCCGGCGCCCTCGCTGCCCTCGGGTGTGACCCTGCCCACGCCGCCTCCCGGTCTCCCCCAGGCGCGGGTCACCCGCATCGTCGACGGCGATACCATCGAGGTGACCATGGGCGGCCGGCGCTACACCGTGCGCTACATTGGCGTCGACACGCCCGAGTCGGTGGCGCCTGGCCAGCCGGTGGAGTGCTACGGTCGAGAGGCTTCCCGCCGCAACCGCGAACTGGTAGAGGGCAAGACGGTGCTCTTGGAGAAGGACGTATCGGAGACGGACCGCTACGGCCGCCTGCTGCGATACGTATGGGTGGAGGGGCAGATGGTCAACGCCGTCCTGGTGGCTGAAGGCTATGCCCAGGCGGCCACCTTTCCGCCCGACGTCCGGTACGCCGATCTGTTCCGGGAGCTACAGCGCCAGGCGCGAGAGCAGGGCCGAGGCCTCTGGGGGGCCTGCCCTGCCTCTGGCCGCTAGGGCCCTGCCGGGCGCCTTCAGCAATGCCGGGGGGAGGGTTATAATGCGTGAAGTGAGCTACTGGGAGGGGCCAAGGTGAGGCTCAATCCGCTGGACACACTGCTGGGCATGTTCTCCCACGACATCGCCATCGACCTGGGCACCGCCAACACCCTGGTCATAGTGCGGGGCAAGGGCCTGGTCATCGAGGAGCCGTCGGTGGTGGCCATCGACCGCATCGAGCGACGCATCATCGCTGTGGGCGCTGAGGCCAAGCGCATGGTGGGCCGCACCCCGGCCGACGTGGTGGCCGTGCGCCCCCTGCGCGACGGCGTCATCTCCGACTTCGCCGTCACCGAGAAGATGCTGCAGTACTTCATCCGCACCGCCCACAACCATTCGCTGCTGCCGCGGCCGCGGGTGGTGGTGGGCATACCCTCTGGGGTGACGGAGGTGGAGAAGCGGGCGGTGCACGACGCCGCCCTGAACGCTGGCGCTCGCGTCTGCTACCTCATAGAGGAGCCCATGGCGGCGGCCATCGGCGCCGGCCTGCCGGTGACGGAGCCCGGCGGCTCCATGATCGTGGACATCGGCGGCGGGACCACCGAGGTGGCCGTCATCTCCATGGGCGGCATCGTCGTCAGCAATTCCATCCCCGTGGCCGGCGACGAGATGGACCAGGACATCATGTCCTACATCCGGCAGGTGCACAACATGCTCATCGGCGAGCGCACCGCCGAGGAAGTGAAAATGGAGATAGGCTCCGCCTATCCGCTGGAGGAGGAGCTGACCATGACCATCAAAGGGCGGGACCTGGCCACCGGCCTGCCCAAGGCGGTCACGGTCAGCAGCGTCGAGGTGCGGGACGCCATGGCCGGCTCCGTCAACGCCATCGTCGACGCCGTGCGCCAGACCATCGAGGCCACCCCGCCGGAACTGGTGGCCGACATCATGAACCGGGGCATCGTGCTGGCCGGCGGCGGCGCCCTCCTGCGGGGGCTGGACAAGCGCCTGGCCCAGGAGACCAAGTTCCCGGTCTACGTGGCCGAAGACCCTCTGCGGTGCGTGGTGCGGGGCTGCGCCGAGGTGCTGGAAGAGGCAGCCATCCTGCAGAAGATTCAGTCGCGGCTCAACCGCCGTCGTCACCGGCCGCCCCGCTAGTCCGGGCGGCTATCGCCGGTCATGGTCGGCCCCAGCTTTCAGCCCGAGCCCGGGCCTGTCTTCCGATGGGCCCTCTGGCTGTTGGGCGCGCTGGCCCTGGCTGTCCTGTCCATGTTCCTGTCGGAGAAGGGCGCCCTGGACCCCCTGCGCGCCCTGACACTGCGGGCTTCCGCCCCGGTATCGCTCGCCCTCAGGGAGGCGTCCCTGGACCTGGGGGCCCTGGTGGACGGGTTCGCCCGCCGGAACGAGCTGGCCAGCGAGAACGAGGCCCTGCGTCAGGAGTTAGAGCGACTGCGGGCCGAACTGGCCCGACGCGAGGATGCCAGCCAGCGCTTGGCCGAGCTGGAGCGTCTGCTGCAGCTCAAGTCGTCCCGGCCCCAGGATGGCCTGGTAGGGGCGAGGGTGCTGGCCGCCGAGATGGGCCCCCTGCGTCAGGCGGTGGCCATCGACCGCGGCAGCGATGACGGCCTGCGGGAGGGCATGATAGTGCTCTCCGAGGGCGGCAGCTTGGTAGGCACCATCGCTCGCCTGTACCCCGACCATGCCTGGGTGACGCTGGTCACCGACCCCCGCTCGGCCGTCAACGTCTCCGTCCAGACGGGGCAGGGCGATGCCCGGGGCGTGGTTACGGGCAGGGTAGGCCTGCCACCTTCCCTGGAGCTGGTGCCCCGCGAAGCAGGCATCGAGGACGGAGACCTGGTGGTCACCTCCGGCCTGGGGGGCAAGTACCCGCCAGGGCTGCTGGTGGGTGTGGCCCGGTCGGTCCGGGCCCATCCCCAGAACCCGTTCGTGCAAGCGCAGGTGGAGCCCTCGGCCCCCCTGTCCCGGTTGCGCACGGTCCTGGTGCTGACCACCTTCACGCCGACGGACCTGGGGGCACCGTGAGGTACGTCGTCGCCGCCCTGCTGGTTGTGCTGGTGGCGGTGCTGGCGGGCAGCGCCATGCCCGCCGTCCGCCCGCTGGGTGTGCAGCCAGACCTGGCCCTGCTGCTGGCCGTGTGCTGGGCGGTGGTCTGGGGCCCCGGCGAAGGGCTGCTGATAGCTGTGGCTGTCGGCATGCTGGCCGACCTGCTGAGCGTGCGGCCGGTGGGGCTCTCCGTGCTGGGTATGCTGCCCGCCGTGCTCATGGCCAGCCTCTCCGAGACGGGGGTGGTGCGGGCTGCTCTGCCAGTGGCCATCGCGGCGGTGGGCGCGGGAACCCTGGCCCAGCACGCGCTGTTCTTCGTGGTCAGCGCCGCCATGGGCGATCCTCTTTCTCCCCTGGACGTTTCCCTGCGTTCGGCGCTGCCCGGCGCCCTGATCAACATGCTCTGGACGCCGCTGGCATACGTCGTCCTGAGAGGACTGCGGGCCGTGCTGGGGCCGCGCGCCCTGGGGCCGCGGCTGGGGGGATAGCGCATGGCCACCACCACGCGCCGTCGCTGGCGTTCGCCGCGGCCCCGCCGCCGCGACGAGCCCGCGCCCGTGGCCGGGCGCTGGGGCTTCATCGCCCTGCGTGCCCTGGCCCTCGTGCTCATGGCCATCCTGGTCGGCCAGCTGGTGCGCCTGCAGATAGTGGAGGGACAACGGTTCCGCGAGATGGCCACCATCAACGCCCTCAGGGAGATCCAGGTGCCGGTGAGCCGCGGCCTGATTTACGACCGGGGCGGACGGCCGCTGGTCTACAACGAGGCCAGCTTCGATGCCGCCATCGTGCCCGCCGACATCCCGCGCGGCCAGGAGGGGCGCGTGTTCGCCGAGCTGTCGACCATTATCGGCATGCCGCCCCAGGAGATAGAGGCCCAGTGGCGTCAGGCCCAGGGCACCCAGAGCCCGTACGACCCGCTGATAGTGAAGCAAGGCCTAACGCGGGAACAGGCCCTCGCCCTCAAGGAGCGTGAGCCCGACGTTCCCGGCATACGCCTCCTGGTGAGGACAGCACGCGAGTACGTGGACGGGCCGGCCCTGGCCCACGTCATCGGCTACATGGGCCCCATCTCCAGCGAGGAGCTACAGTCCTTGGACGGCCAGGGCTATCACCTCAACGACTGGCTGGGCAAGGCCGGAGTGGAGGCCACCTACGAGTCCATACTCCGCGGCACCCCGGGCCGGATCATGGTGGAGGTAGATGCCGCCGGACGACACCGCAGGGTAGTGGCCGAGCGCCCGGGGCAGGACGGCGCCAGCCTGTTGCTGACCGTGGACCTGGACCTGCAGCGCAAACTGTACGAGGCCCTCTCCGCTCAGGTGCCGCCCGGCGAGGTGGCGGCAGCAGCCCTCATGGACGTGCGCAGCGGGGAGGTGCTGGCACTGGTCTCGCTGCCCAGCTTCGACCCGAACGTCTTCTCCGACCCGGCGCGGCGCTCCCAGGCGGCCGCCCTGCTGGACGCCCCGGGCAAGCCCCTCCTGAACCATGCCCTGGGGGAGCTCTACCCGCCCCTGGACACTTTCAAGCCCATAGTGGCCGCCGCTGCCCTGCAGGAGGGGGTCATCCGTCCGGACACCGTCATCCGCAATCAGGCGGGCTATCTGCTGGTGAGCCATCCTCTCGACCCGGGGGCAGTGCCCGATGTCATCTTCGACCCCCGGCCCCTGGGGGATACGGACCTGAACAAGGCCCTGGCCCAGGGCTCCAACGTCTTCTTTGCCCAGGTCGCGGGGGGCACTCCGGGCGGCCCGTTGCGGGGCCTGGGCGAGGCCCGACTGGCCAGCTATGCCCGCGCCTTCGGTCTGGGGATGGCCACCGGCATCGACCTGCCCGCCGAGGCGCGCGGGCTCGTGCCCGACGCCCGCTGGAAGGAACAGACCCTCGGAGAGGCGTGGCGTCCGGGCGACACCTACCGCTTCGGCATCGGCCAGTCCTATCTTTCGGCCACGCCCATGCAGGTGCTGGTGGCCACGGCAGCCATCGCCAACGGCGGTCGCGTCCTCAAGCCCCACCTCGTGCGCGAGGTGCGCAGCCCGGATGGTAGGGTGCTGGACCAGGTCGAGGCCACCGGCCGCAGCCAGGTCGGTGTCGCCGCCGAGTACCTGGCGGCCGTCCGCAATGCCCTGGCCCGAGCGGTGGACGAGGGCGTGGCGAAGTCGGCGGCAGTGCGGGGCCTGCGCGTGGCCGGCGTGACCGCAGCCGGGGAGGCCGGCCACGTCTGGTTCGCCGGCTTCGCCCCCGCCGACCAGCCACTGGTGGCCCTCGTGGTCTACATGGGCCACGGCACTGCCGACAAGGCCGGCGCAGTAGCCGCCCAGGTGCTAGACTACATGTTCAACCAGACCAACATCGGCCAGGCACTGCGGGAGGGCCGCCGATGATGCAGGAGCGCGTGTCCCGCCACTTCGACCCCGTCCTGGCGGCAGGGGCCATCGCCCTGGCGGGATACGGCGGCTTGCTCATCTACAGCGCCTCCCTGAGCTCCTACCCGGACGGCATCGTCAGCCTGGACCATCCCGTGCTGAAGCAGGCCTTGCTGGGAATACTGGGCATCGGGCTCATGCTGCTCATCATGATGACCGATTACCGAGTGTTCGGGCGAGCGGCGCCGGCCCTGTACGGCCTCGGCCTGCTGCTGCTGGTAGCGGTACTGTTCATAGGGGACGAGTCGCTGGGCTCGCGACGCTGGATCAGCTTCGCTGGAGTGCAGGTGCAGGCATCGGAGCTGGCCAAGCTGTTCACCATCGTCGCCCTGGCGCGCTACATAGCCGACCGCCCGCTGGAGATAAGGCGCCTGCGTCACTTTCTGGCCACCCTCGTTATGGGCATGGTGCCCGCCGCCCTGGTGATGCTGGAGCCGGACATGGGCACGGCCATCATCTTCGGCTCCATCTGGCTGGTGATGGCCCTGATGGGCGGTGTGCGGCCCTATTATGTGGGTGTCCTGGTGGCCCTGCTGGTCCTGTCCATACCGCTCGTGTCGGCAGCGGCCCTGAGCGACTACCAGCGCGAGCGCCTGGCCCTCTTCTTCAACCCCAACCTGGACCCCCTCGGGGGCGGCTTCAACATCCTCCAGGCCGAGATCGGTATCGGCTCTGGCGGGCTGTTCGGCAAGGGCCTGTTCCAAGGCACGCAGACCCAGCTCGACTTCCTGCAGACGGCCACCACCGACTACATATTCAGCGTCCTCGGCGAGGAGCTGGGGCTGGCGGGAGCAGTCCTGCTGCTGGGGCTGTACGTCCTGGTCATCTTCCGATGCCTGAGGGCAGCCAGTCTCAGTTATGACCTTTTCGGACGGCTGGTGGCCACCGGAGTGGCGGTCATGCTGCTGGTACAGGTGTTCATCAACGTCGGGGTCAACGTGCGCCTGCTGCCGGTGACGGGCATTCCGCTGCCCTTCATTTCTCAGGGTGGCAGCTCCTTGGTGATGACCTTCATGGCCCTGGGGCTGGTGCAGAGCGTCCTCTTGCGGCGTCGGCCCTTCGAGCCCTAGGCGAAAGCCAGGCGCACCGCCTCGCGCAGGGTGGCGGCGGGGGCCAGCTCCAGGCCACAGCGCAGCCCCTTGCGCACGCCCGAGCGCGGCAGCACGACTCGCCGGAAGCCCAGGCGCTCCGCCTCCATGAGCCGCCGCTCCAGGTGGGGCACCGAGCGCAGTTCGCCCGAAAGGCCCACCTCGCCCACCGCCACCAGGTCGGGCCGGAGGGGGCGGTCACGCTGGCTGGACACGATGGCCAGGGCCAGGGCCAGGTCTACCGCCGGCTCCTGTACTCTCAGACCCCCCACCACCGAGGCGATGATGTCCTGGCTACCCAGGGGGAGCCCCAGGCGGCGCGAGAGGACGGCCGCCACCAGCACCAGTCGGTTGTAGTCCAGGCCGTTGGCCGTGCGCCGGGGCGCCGGAGCGAGGCTCGGGCTGGTGAGGGCCTGCACTTCCACCAGCAAGGGCCTGGTGCCCTCCATCACCGGCACCACCACCGAGCCGACGCCGTCCTGCCCTCGCTCGGACAGGAACAGCTCCGAGGGGTTGGCGACTTCCACCATCCCCTCCTCGCGCATCTCGAACACGCCCACCTCGGCTACGGAGCCGAAGCGGTTCTTCGCTCCCCGCAACACGCGGTAGCTGCTGAAGCGCTCCCCTTCCAGATACAGCACCACGTCCACCATGTGCTCCAGCACCTTCGGCCCGGCCAGTTCACCCTCTTTGGTGACGTGGCCGACGATGACCACCGGCACACCGCTGTCCTTCGCCCAGCGGAGGAGCTTCAGGGTGCACTGGCGGAGCTGGACGACGCTGCCCGCCGGCTGGGGCAGCGCCGGCGAATGGACAGTCTGGATGGAGTCCACCACCAGGAGCGCCGGCGAGAGGGCGTGGGCGGCCGCGAGAGCGGCGTCCAGGTCCGTCTCGGCCAGCAGGTACAGGCCGCGTCCCACCAGTCCCAGTCGCCGCGCCCGCATCCCCACCTGGCGCGCCGATTCCTCTCCCGATACGTAGAGCACGGGACGGCCTGTTGCCTGCGCCGCGAGCCCCGCCACCTGCAGGATGAGGGTGGACTTGCCGATGCCCGGGTCGCCGCCGATGAGCACCAGCGAGCCAGCGACCAGGCCGCCGCCCAGCACGCGATCGAACTCGCCCAGGCCCAGGGCCAGTCGCTCCTCGCCGTCCTCAGGCGTCGCGCCCACTTCCACCGGCGTCGCCGCCGGCCGTGGCTGCTGCGCCCCAGGGACCGTGGGCGGCTTCTCCAGGAAGCTGTTCCAGGCCCCGCACTCGGGGCAGCGGCCCAGCCACTTGGGGCTCTCGTAGCCGCAATCTGTGCAGGCGTAGGCGGTACGTTCGGCCCGAGCTTTCGAACTCACGTTCTGATTATGCCATCCCGACCATGCCCTGCCAAGCTTTTGACCGGCCGCCCCTTTGCAGCGGCCAGGCGCACAGGGCGCGGTCGGCGCCGTCGGGCGAAGGCCCGAGGAATATAGGTCGCTCCGAGGTGGTGCGAGATGTCCGGAGCCCTGCGCCCTCAGCGGGGGCGGAAGACGAAGCTGTAAACGGGCGCGTCCGCCCCCGGAGGCGGCTGGCCCAGGACCACGCGCACGTCCACCCCGTAGAACAGGTCCACCATCGGGTCGAGATAGAACGGCCCGCCGTCGAAGATGAGGGCCGGCGGGGCATTGTCGACGTACAGA
>BEIA01000017.1 GCA_002898715.1 bacterium HR24
CTCGGTGCGCTTCCAGGGCCGCGACCTCCTGCGCCTGGCCCCCCACCAGGTGCTGGAGGCGGGCATCGCCCGCACCTTCCAGAACGTGGAGCTGTTCCGTAGCATGTCGGTGCTGGACAACGTGATGGTGGCCCAGAGTTGCCGGCTCAAGCTGAGCGTGCTGGAGGCGCTCTTGCGGCCGCCCTGGGTCTCCCGCAAGGAGGAGGAGGCCCGACAGCGGGCCCTGGAGGCGCTGGCCTTCCTTGGGCTGGAGGGGATGGCCCACATGACCGCCGGCGCCCTCCCCTTCGCCGTCCAGAAGAAGGTGGAGATCGCCCGCGCCCTGGTGGCCCGGCCCCGGCTCCTCCTGCTGGACGAGCCCGCCTCCGGCCTCAACCACGAGGAGCTGATGGCCCTGGGCGAGACCATCCGCGCCATCTGCAAGCGCATGGGGGTGACGGTGCTCTTGGTGGAGCACCACATGAACCTGGTGATGGGCATCTCCGACCACGTGGTGGTGCTCAACTTCGGGCGCAAGATCGCCGAGGGCAGCCCGCAGGAAGTAGCCCGCAACCCGGCGGTCATCGAGGCCTACCTGGGAGAGCAGGAAGATGCTGCGGCTTGACCGGGTCACTGCCGCCTACGGGCCCATCGTCGCCCTGCGCGAGGTCTCGCTGGAGGTGGAGGCGGGCTCCGTGGTCACCCTCCTGGGGGCCAACGGCGCCGGCAAGACCTCCACCCTGCGGGTCATCTCCGGCCTCCTGCGGCCCCAGTCCGGGGTGGTGGAGTACGAGGGGGAGCGCATCGACCGCCTCAGCCCCGACCGCATCGTGCGTCTGGGCATCGCCCAGGTGCCCGAGGGTCGCCAGCTCTTCTCCCAGCTCACGGTGCGGGAGAACTTGGAGCTGGGGGCTTACCTGAGGCGCGACCGGGCCGGCATCCGCCAGGACCTGGAGCGAGTGTTCAACTACTTCCCCATCCTGGCCCAGCGCCAGAAGCAGGCGGCAGGCAGCCTGTCGGGCGGGGAGCAGCAGATGCTGGCCATCGGCCGGGCCCTCATGGCCCGCCCCAGGCTGCTCTTGCTGGACGAGCCCTCCCTGGGCCTCGCCCCCCTGGTGACCAGGGAGATCTTCCGGATCATCCACGCCATCAACGAGCAGGAGGGGCTCACGGTCCTGCTGGTGGAGCAGAACGCCCGCCTGGCCCTGGACATTGCCCGCAAGGGCTACGTGCTGGAGACGGGCAGGGTGGTGCTTTCCGACCTGGCCGACAACCTGCGCCGCAACGAGGAAGTGCGCCGCTCATACCTGGGCTACTGAGAGGGAGCAGAAGACATGCACGGGCCGCTATCAGCGTTGTTGCAGGCAGGGGTTTTCCTGGCCCCCAAGCCCTGGGACGACCCCCGCCTGTTCGGCGAGCAGATCGTTCTCGGCCTGGCCACCGGCGCCGTGTACGCCCTGGTGGCCCTGGCCATCGTCCTCATCTACCGCTCCACCGACATCATCAACTTCGCCCAGAGCGAGATGGCCATGTTCGGCACCTTCGCCATGTGGTCCATCTGGCTGTCGGGGGTGCCCTTCTTCTCCAACCCCTGGGCGCTGCTGGTGCTGGCGGGGCTGTTCGGCCTGGGCCTCGGGGCAGTGGTGGAGCGGGTGGTCATCCGGCCGGTGGAGGGCAAGCCTCTCCTCACCATCGTGGTGGTAACCCTGGGCCTCTTCCTGCTGCTGAACTCGGTGGCCACCTGGATCTGGGCCCAGGGTGAGCTGCCCAAGAGCTTCCCCTCGCCGCTGTCGGTGTTGAAGGCGGTGGACATCGGCTTCGCCAACATACCCCAGCACCACCTGCTGATCTTCGGCGTGGGCGTGGCCACCATGGTGCTGCTGGGCCTGCTGTTCAACTACACCAAGCTGGGGCTGGCCATGCGGGCCACCGCCCAGAACCCCCTGGCGGCGCGGCTCATGGGCATCAACGTGGGCAACATGCTCACCCTGGGGTGGGCCCTCTCGGGCACCCTGGGCGGCATCTCGGGCGCGCTCATCGCCCCGGTGCTGTCCCTGCACCCGGCCTTCATGCTCTCGGTGCTGCTCTACGCCTTCGCTGCCGCCGTTCTGGGCGGCCTGAACAGCGTGCCCGGGGCCGTGGTGGGCGGGTTCATCATCGGCGTGGCCGAGAACCTGCTGGGCACCTACACGCCCCATGCCATCCTGGGACCCGAGATGAAGCTGCCCCTGGCCCTGATGTTGCTGGTGGCCATCCTGCTGGTGCGCCCCACCGGCCTGCTGGGCGAGCGGGCCGTTCGGAGGGTTTAGGCCATGGAGATGGAAGTCTGGCCCTTCCTGGCCCTTTCCCTGGGCGTCACGGGCCTGGTGCGGCTGCTGCCCTGGGGCACGGAGCGCCAGCGCATCGTCGCCTCCCTGCTGGTGCTCCTGGCCTTCATGTGCTGGGCCCCCTTCGTCCTGGACAACTTCCGCCTCTTCCAGATGACCCGCATAGCCGTGCTGGGGCTGGCCCTGCTGGGGCTGAACATCCTCACCGGCTACAACGGGCAGGTGTCCCTGGGCCATGGGGCCTTCGTCCTGATGGGGGCCTACACCGTGGCCGTGCTGCTCGACCGCAAGGAGCAGCTCAACCTCATCGACGCCAGCCCCTGGCCCTTCTGGGCGACCATCATCGTGGCGGGCATCCTGGCCGCCGCCGCCGGGCTGGTCATCGGCGTGCCCTCCCTGCGCCTCTCGGGCCCCTACCTGGCCATCGCCACCCTGGCGGTGATGATCAGCTTCCCCATCATCGTGCGCAAGTACGGTGCATTTACCGGCGGCTCCCAGGGCCTGGGCTTCAGCCGCCCTCCCCAGCCGCCCTTCCTGGAAGACCTCATCAGCCGCGAGGCCTGGATGTACTTCCTCTGCCTGCTGGTGCTGGTGGTGATGGTGCTCCTGGGCTGGAACCTGCTGCGGGGCCAGTTCGGCCGCGCGCTGCAGGCGGTGCGCGACTCGGAGGTGGCGGCCGCGGCCATGGGCATCGACGTGGCCAGGGTGAAGGTGCTCGCCTTCGTCATCAGCGCCTTCTACGGCGGAGTGGCCGGGGCCCTGCTGGGCCTCATCTCGGGCATCGTCAACCCCGATACCGTGGACATCGTCCAGTCCATCAACTACCTGGCCGGCATCGTCATCGGTGGGCTGGCCTCCATCATGGGCTCCATCATCGGGGCGGCGGCACTGGTCTTCATCCCCTCCGACGCGGCCAAGGTCGTTGCCAAGCTACCCATCCTCAGCTCGGACGTGGTGACCCGCGCCCCGGGGGCCATCCAGGGGGCGGTGGTCATCGTAGTCATGTTGCTGATGCCCTACGGCGTGGCCGGCGTCCTGCACCGGCTGGCCAGGCTCCGGCTAGACCAGATTGCCGCCCGCTGGCGCGAGGCGCCCGCCCTGCTCTCGCGCAGCCTGCAGCGGGCCTCCTGGACCTGGGACATACGCCCCTGGGCCAGACACGGCCCAGGGACAGGACATAGCCCAAGAGAGGGGGTGGTAGGTCGCGGCCAAGGCAACTTGCCCACCCAGCAACCGAGGGAAGACCCTACAAAAGGAGGTCAGTGAGGATGCGGTTGAAGCCCGCCTGGGTTCTCCTGGCTGCCCTCCTGTCGATGGGCCTGGTGCTGGCCGCCTGTGGCGGCGAAGAGGCGACGCCGACGCCCAGCCCACAGGCCGGCCAGACGCCCACCGGCCCCCGGCAGGTAAAGACCGACTTCGGGGTCACCGACACCGAGATCAAGCTCGGCCACACCAACGTCCTGTCCGGTAACTTGGCTGCCGTGTACCAGCCCGTGTCGCCCGCCCTGCGCGCCTACTTCGAGTACGTGAACCGCGAGAAGGGCGGCGTCTGCGGCCGTCGCATCAACCTCATCATCGAGGACAACCAGTACAGCCCCACCGTTGCGCGGCAGGTGGTGACCAAGCTCATCGAGCAGGACCGGGTGGTGGCCCTCGTGGGCGACTTGGGCACGCCCGCTGTGACGGGCGAGGTGGACTACGTCAACGAGCAGAAGGTCCCCCTCCTGTACTTGTCCACCGGCGCCTCCAAGTGGGGCGACTTCCAGCGCTGGCCCTGGACCACGGGCTTCATCCCCGACTACGTGAGCGAGGGCCGGATCCTGGGGCGCTATGCACAGGAGCGCTTCCCCAACGCTAAGGTGGGCATACTCTACCAGAACGACGACTTCGGCATGGATGGCCGCAACGGCTTCAAGCAGGAGTTCAAGGGCCAGATCGTGGCCGAGCAGTCCTACGAGTCCACGGCCACGGACATCAGCTCGCAGATGGCCAACCTGCGGGCCGCCGGCGCCGACCTGGTCTACCTGTACTCCACACCCAGCTTCTCGGCCATGGCCTTCCGCTACATGCAGCAGAACAACTGGCGGCCCCAGGTGATGATGAGCTACGTCAACCCGCCGGTGCTGACTGCCACCATCGCCGGAGGCGGCAACGCCCAGGCCGGCCTGCAGCTCGTGCAGGGCACCATCAGCACCAACTACCTCCTCGACTACATTGCCGATGCGGACAAGCCCGAGATGAAGGAGCACGTCCGCATCATGCAGACCTACGGCGGCCCCCAGGTGCAGAGCCTGTCCGTGTACGGCCAGGCACTGGCCGAACTGATGGTGGAGACCCTCAAGCGGGCCTGCGACGCCGGAGACCTGACCCGGCAGGGCGTGATGAGGGCGGCCGAGTCCATCCGCGGCTTCCGCATGTCGGTACTGCTGCCCGGCATCACCGTCAACCTCGGGCCGAGGGACCACTTCGCCATCCAGGCCCTGATGCCGGTGCAGATTCAGCCTGACGGCACGCCCAGGCCGCTGCGCGACCAGCCCATCTCCATCGAATAACGTCCGGGCCCTTGCGCGAGGCACAGAGGGGCGGCCCCATGGGGCCGCCCCTCTGTCACCGTCCTCGCAGGTACCGCTGAGGGCTCAGCCGTCCTCGGAGTGAGGGCGTCGTCGCCGGCGCGCCGCCTCCAAGGCGGCCATCTTGGCCAGCCCCTTGCGGGTGTCGGAGGCGACACGGGCGGGGTCGCACCGCCGCAGACGCTCCTTGAACAGCCAGTAGGTGAACTCGCGCAACTGCTGCACGTCCGCCCACTCGCCCTCGGGCAGGCCCTTCTCGTGGCGGAAGGACTGCCACAACTGGCGGCGGGTAGCGCCATAGATGCGTTCGCACACATCGTCGTCGACCTGGCCGTTCTTCCAGATGCAGGTGAGACGCTCCTTGACCACCTCGTCCTCGACGGCCAGTTGCAATGCCTCTTCTACCAGCACGCCATAGTAGAAGTTGAGGTGGGCCCGGTACTTGGCAGCGCCGATGAGGCGGCGGAACTCGTCCTCGTCCAGCTCCAGCGGCGGCCGGCCATGGAACAAGAGTTCCTCCAGTTCGTCCTGCGGCACCAGGTCGCCGATCTCCAGGGCCAGGCGCTCGGCGAGGAGCAACCAGTCGAAGGCCTCTCCGGCGATGAGGTAACGGAAGGTGCGTTCGCCCACCTCCTCCTCGGGCAGGCGCCACTGGGCGATGGTCTCCAGCAAGGCCAGGAACCAGTGGCTCTCGCCCTCCTGGATGCGGCGCCGCAGGGACGCCACCAGCCCTTGCGCTTCGGCCTTCAGGTCGTCCTCCAGGGCGACGCTCTTCCGCTCCAAGGCCTTACCCCTCAGGCCGTGCGGCCGCAGCACTTCTTGTACTTGCGCCCGCTGCCGCAAGGGCAGGGGTCGTTGCGGCCTACCTTAGCGCCCACGGCCGCGCCCACAGGCTGGCGCTGGCCACGGGTCTGCTGGGCCGGCTCCTTCTCCGGCCCCGACTCCCGCAGGTTGCGAGGACGGGCCGGCGCCGGGGCCGCGGCCGGGGCCAGCGTTTCCCTAAGTATGCGCCGCACCACCAGGGCACGGATGTGGTCCAGCAGCTGCTGCCACATGTCGTGGGCCTCACGCTTGAAGACCACGAGGGGGTCCTGGCCGCCGTATCCCCGCAGCCCCACCCCCTGCCGCATCTCGTCCAGGGCGGTCAGGTGGTGCACCCACAGCTGGTCGATGGTCGTCAGCATCACCAGGCGCTCCAGAAGACGCATGCCCTGAGGCCCCAGCTCGCGCTCCTTCTCCTCGTAGATGGCCTCGGCATGGGCGAGAAGCCGCTGCTCCAGCTCGTCGGGGTCCATCTCGGCCAGCTCATCGGGCGAGACGGCCGGCAGAGAGGGGAATATCTCGCGCAGCTCCGTCATCAGGGCCTTATGGTCGGGCTGGCCCTCGGCATAGTGCCGGTCCACCAGCTCCGACAGCTCCTGGGCGATCATCTCCTGGATGTTAGCCTTGAGGTCGGCCCCCTCCAGTATCTTGCGGCGCTCGCGATAGATGAGCTCGCGGTGGGTGTTCATCACATCGTCGTACTGGACGACGTGCTTGCGGATATCGAAGTTGTGGGCCTCCACCTTGGTCTGGGCCTGCTCGATGGCCTTGGAGACGAGGCGGCTCTCCAGGGGGGTGTCCTCGTCCATGCCGAGCCGGCCCAGGAAGCCCTTTACCCACTCGGGGGCGAACCGGCGCATGATGTCGTCGTCGAAGGACACGAAGAAGCGGGAGGAGCCCGGGTCGCCCTGCCGACCGGAGCGGCCACGGAGCTGGTTGTCGATGCGGCGTGCCTCGTGGCGCTCCGTGCCCACGACGTGCAGGCCGCCTGCAGCCACGACCTTATCGTGCTCCTCCTGCCAGAGCTGCCGCGCCTCCTCCCGAATGCGCGCCTGCTCCTCCGGCGGCAGGGTAACGAGGTTCAGGCCCTGCTGCCGCGCCAGGTGCTCAGCCAGCAACTCGGGGTTCCCGCCCAGGATGATGTCCACGCCGCGGCCGGCCATGTTGGTGGCGATGGTCACAGCCCCGTAGCGTCCCGCCTGGGCGATGATGAGCGCCTCGCGCTCATGGTGCTTAGCGTTGAGCACCTGGGGCTCCCTCAGGGGGCACACCTGATAGTATCGCTGGCAGTCGGGGCTCCGGCAGACGGCCATGCGCCGCACCATCTCGGCCAGGCGCTCCGAGTTCTCGATGGACACCGTGCCCACCAGCACCGGACGGCCCTGGGCGTGGGCCTCCTCGATCTCCTGCACCACCGCCCGCCACTTGCCTTCAGCGGAGCGATAGACCACATCGGCATGGTCGATGCGGATCATGGGCTTGTGGGTAGGGATGACTACCACGTCCAGCCCGTAGATGGTCCGGAACTCCTCGCGCTCCGTCCAGGCGGTGCCCGTCATTCCTGCCAGCTTCTCGTACATGCGGAAGTAGTTCTGGATGGTGATGGTGGCGTAGGTGATGGACTCCCGCTGAACGCGCACGCCCTCCTTCGCCTCCACCGCCTGGTGGAGCCCGTCGGACCAACGCCGACCGTACATGAGGCGGCCGGTGAACTCGTCGACGATGATGACCTCGCCGTCCTTGACCACGTAGTCGCGGTCGCGCTGGTAGAGCGCCTGGGCCTTGAGGGCGGCGTCCAGGAAGCGTGTGAGCCGGTAGTGCTGCGGGTCGTACAAATTGGAGATGCCCAGGGCCCTTTCGACCTTGGTTATGCCCTCTTCGGTGAGGGCCACCGAGCGGTGCTTGTGGTCCACCGTGTAGTCCTCGCCCTCGCGCAGGCGGGCCACCAGGCGGGCGAAGGTGCGGTATATCTCCTCCGACTCCTCGGCCGGCCCCGAGATGATGAGCGGCGTCCTCGCCTCGTCGATGAGGATGTTGTCCACCTCGTCGACGATGGCGTAGTGATGCGGGTGCTCCTGCCGCTGCACCACCTGGGAGAGGTCCACGGCCATGTTATCGCGCAGGTAGTCGAACCCGAACTCGTTGTTGGTGCCATAGGTGATGTCGCACAGATAGGCCTCGCGCCTCGAGATGGGCTCCAGGTAGCGGAGGCTGGGGTTGTCCAGATTCGCATCGGGGTTGAAGCGATATGAGGCCTCGTGCTGCAGGACGCCCACCGAGAGCCCCAGGGCGTGGTAGATGGGGCCCATCCACTGGGCGTCGCGCTTGGCCAGGTAGTCGTTCTGGGTGACCAGGTGGCAGCCCTTGCCCTCCAGGGCGTTCAGGTACAGGGGGAGGGTGGCCACCAGCGTTTTGCCCTCGCCTGTCTTCATCTCGGCGATCTTGCCCTGGTGGAGCACGATGCCGCCCAAAAGCTGGACGTCGAAATGGCGCATGCCCAGCCGCCGCCTGGCCACCTCGCGCACCACGGCGAAGGCCTCGGGCAGAAGGTCGTCCAGGGTCTCGCCGTCCCGCAGGCGCGCCCTGAACTGGTCGGTCTTGGCGCGCAGCTCGGCGTCAGTGAGGCGCTCGACCTCCGGCTCGAGGCGATTGATGGCCTCCACCAGAGGCCAGAGCTTGCGCAACTGGCGCTCGTTCTCGTCGCCGATGACCCGCCTCAGGGCGCCTAGCATCTGCTCTCCCCCCTAGTACTCGTCGAACAGGGCGCCCACCGACTGGCCGGTATGGATGCGGCGGATGGCCTCCCCCAGCAGGGGCGCCACCGAGAGGACTTTCACCTTGGGCACCCGCTTTTCGGGGGTGAGGGGCACCGTGTCCGTGACCACCAGCTCCTTGATGGGGCTCTCCTCCATCACGCTCACGGCCCGGCCCGCCAGGAGGGCGTGAGTGCAACAGGCGTACACCTCGCGGGCGCCGTGTCGCAGGGCAATATCGGCGGTAGCGGCCAGAGTGCCGCCGGTAAGCACCTCATCGTCGACGATGAGGGCTATGCGGCCCCTGACCTCGCCGATGATGTTCACCGCCTCCACCTGCTCCTGATTGCCCAGGCGACGCTTTTCCACGATGGCCAGGGGCACGCCCAGGCGGTCGGCCATGCGGCGGGCCCGCTTGGCATCGCCTACGTCGGTAGCTACCACCGTCACCTCCTGCAGGCTATCGGGCCCGAACTTCTCCTGGAAGTAACGGGCCAGGATGCCCAGGGCCGTGAGCTCGTCCACCGGGATGTTGAAGAAGCCCTGTATCTGCCCGGCGTGCAGGTCTATGGTCAGGAGTCGGTCGGCGCCGGCCGTCTCCATCAGGTTGGCGAGCAAGCGGGCGGTGATGGGCACTCGCGGCTGGTCCTTCTTATCGCTGCGCCCGTAGGCGTAGTAAGGGACCACAGCGGTGATGCGCCCTGCCGAGGCCCGCCGGGCCGCGTCGATCATGATGAGCAGCTCCATGATGCTGGTATTCACCGGCGAGGTGAACGGCTGTACCAGAAACACGTCGCGGGCGCGGATGTTCTCGTGGTAGCGCACGAAGATGTTCTCGTTGCTGAACTCGAACACGTCCGCCTCGCCCAGGGGGATCTCCAGATAGTCGCAGATGGCCTGGGCGAGGGCAGGATGGGCGCGCCCCGTGAACACCTTCAGCTCCTCGTAGACGTAGAAGCTAGGCCGCATGTCGCCTCCGCGCGGTGCTCTAAGTCCAAACTCCAATATAGCATAAGGGGGGTCACGGGCCATGGCGAGGGGCCCTGGCCCGTTGCGGGACAGGCAGCGCGCCGTTTGACCCTGCCTAGGCGCTCAGGTATAATGGGCCCTGCCTCGGGGGACCCGCACCCGGCGGGGAGGAGACCTTGCCCAAGCGCACTTATCAGCCCAAAAACATCCGGCGCAAGCGAAAGCACGGATTCCTGGCCCGCATGGCCACCAGGGGCGGTCGCCTCGTCCTCAAGCGACGCCGCCTCAAGGGGAGGTGGCGGCTTACCGTCTGAGGGGCCGTGGGCAAGCTCCTGCGGCTCCATGGCCGTAAGGCCTTCGACCAGGTCTTCCGCCGGGGCCGCGTCTATCGTCATGAACTGGTGGTGCTGCGCGTGCTTCCCAACGGTCTTCCCTACAGCCGCCTCGGCCTGGTAGTGAGCAAACGGCTGGGCAAGGCCACGGTGCGCAACCGCGCCAAGCGTCGCTTGCGGGAGGCGGTGCGCAAGCTGCCCCTGGCCCCGGGCTGGGACATGGTGTTCGTGCTGCGTGTGCCTGCCGCCACGGCGTCGTACCATGAACTGGCGGAGGCAGCGGCAGGCCTGCTGGGACGGGCCGGTGTCCTGGCGCGATGCGGGGAGGAGGCAGGGATATGAAGGCCATGGCCCTGGGCATGATCCGCTTCTATCAACAGCGCGTGTCCCCCGCACGGCCGCCGGCCTGCCGGTTCTTCCCCACCTGCTCCCAGTACAGTTACGAGGCCATCCAGAAACACGGGCTGGTACGAGGCGGGCTGCTCGCCCTCTGGCGCCTGGCCCGCTGCCACCCCTTTCACCCCGGTGGCTACGATCCCGTTCCCTGACACGAAGGTCTCCCGGGCCTGGAGCCGCAGGCGGTGGCTGGCCCTGGCCTTCCTGGCCGCCTCGCTCGCGCTGGCCGCGGCCTGCGCCGCCGCCGCCAGCCCCAGAGGCTGGGCGCCGCCCGTGGTGAGCCAGGACCAGCTCTTCGTCAGTCTGGAGGCGGGACGCCTCTCGGCCTATGCTCGCGAGGGTGACGGGTGGCGCTTCCTGTGGCGCTTCCCCCCTCAGGGCAACAACAACGTACGGCCCCAGGCGTTCTACGGGGCACCGATAGTCACCGATAACGCCATCTACGCCGGCGGCTACGACGGCACCGTGTACGCCGTGGACCGGGCCCAGGGTACCCTCCTCTGGCGGTTCGACACGGGCGGCCCGATCATCGCCCCCCTGGCTTTCGATCCCGCCTCGGGCACCGTCTACGCCGCTTCCGACGATGGGCGGGTGTACGCCCTGGATGCAGGCAACGGCTCCTTGCGGCCCGGCTGGCCCTTCCGCACTGGCGAGGGCATCTGGGCGCGCCCGCTGCTGGATGGCCACACCCTTTACGTGGCCTCGCTGGACGGCAGGCTCTACGCCCTGGACGCGACCTCGGGCAGCCGCCTGTGGGACGTGGAGGTCGGGGCGGGGCTCATCTCCGACCCGGTGCTGGCAGGAGGCACCATCGTCGTCGGAGCGGCCGACCGCCGCCTGTATGCGGTGGACGTGGCCCAGCGCGCCCTGAAGTGGCCAGCGCCGCCCAGGGCCGAGAACTGGTTCTGGGCCGAGCCCCTGGTAGTGGGCGATACCGTCTACGCCCCTAACCTGGATGGGACCGTGTACGCCGTGGCCCTGAACGACGGCTCCGTGCGCTGGACGTTCGTGGCCGAAAACCCGGTGCGTGCCCGCCCACTGCTGGCGGGCGACGTGCTGGTGGTGGTCGACCGCGAGGGCGTGGTGTACGGCCTGGACGCGGCCACCGGCAACGAGGTTTGGGACAGCCGGCCAGCGCTGCTGGACAGGGCCCTGGCCGACCCTATACCCTTCGGCGATAGGGTGCTTCTCACGACGCAGAACGGCGGCCTGTTCCTGCTAGACCCTGGCAGCGGGCAGGTCCAGCGCATCACCTTGCCCAGGCCATGAGCGGCAGCGTTCAGGAGACTGTGGCCCGTGCCCAGGGGGCGCTGGGGCGCCGCCTGCCGGCCATCCTCCTCGGCCTGGTAGTGGTGGCGATATTCGCCACCGTGCAGGCGGGCCGCGACCCGTGGCACACCCTGTTCGTCGACCCGCTCATCAACTTCCTGGTGCTGTTCAACAATGTGCTGCTGGGCCAGTTCGGCCTGGCCATCATCCTGTTCACCGTCTTCATGCGGCTCCTGACCCTGCCACTCACCGTGCGCCAGTTCCAGTCCACCAAGGCCATGTCGGCCATCCAGCCCAAAGTCCAGGAGATCCAGAAGAAGTACAAGGACCCGAAGCGACGCCAGGAAGAGCTCATGAAGCTCTATCGCGAGGCTGGCGTCAACCCTCTGGGCTGCCTGATGCCCATGCTCATCCAGTTCCCGGTCTGGATAGCGCTGTACCGGGCCCTCATCGTGCTGGTGGGGGGAGTGCCGGAGGCGGTGGTCGACCTTTCGCAGCACCTGTACCCGTGGCCGTACCTGTACAGCGCCATACCCCTGGAGCAGCACTTCCTGTGGCTGAACCTGGGACGCCCCGACACCACCTTCGTGCTGCCTATCCTGGTCGGGGTCACGACCTACCTCCAGCAGAAGGTGTCCACTACCTCGAGCGTGGCTACCAGCCCCGAACAGCAGCAGATGAACCAGACACTGAATCTGATGATGCCTCTCATGTTCACGTGGTTCACCCTGGCCGTGCCCAGCGGACTGGGGCTGTACTGGCTGGTGAGCAACATCATCTCGGTTGGTATAAGCTACTTCGTGTACGGCCGGCGGGGCATAGACTGGCGGCGGGTGCTCCTCCCATTCCCCGAGCCCGCCACGACAGCCCGTGGCGCCGGCAAGCCCACTAGCGCCAAAAGGGGGGAACATGAACGAAGGCGTCGAGGCAAGCGGTAGGACTCTCGAGGAGGCCATCGAAAAGGCGCTGGCCCAGCTCGGCCTGGACAGGGACCAGGTGCATATCGAGGTCCTGAGCGCCGGCCGCCCGGGGCTCTTCGGCATCGGCGGCGAGGAGGCGCGGGTGCGCGTCACTCCCCTGGCCACCATCACGAGCAGCCCCTTCCAGGAACCAGCCCCGCAACCGGTCTCGCAGGCGCCCTTTGCCCCGGCGGGGGCCGACATCGAGGAGGAAGAAGAGGAAGAGGGGCGGGTGGTCGTCAAGGGCACCGAGTCGCCGGAGGTGTCCCGGGCGAGCGAATACCTGCGTGACATCCTCGCCTGCCTGGGGCTGGCGGCCGAGGTCTCCGTCCGTGCTCCCGAGACCCCGGGCGACGGCCTGGGCAGGGCCAGCGCCGTGCTGGACATCAGGGGCGAGGACCTGGGCATCCTCATCGGGCGGCGCGGCTCCACCCTGGCCGCCCTGCAGTACCTGCTCAACGTGATGATCAACCGCCAGTTCCAGAGCCGTGTGGTGGTCACTGTGGACGTGGAGGGCTACAAACGGCGGCGGGAAGAGGCGCTGAAGGGGCTCGCCCAGCGCCTGGCCCAGAAGGTGAAGCAGACCGGCCGCCCGGTGACGCTCGAGCCCATGCCCGCCGCGGAGCGGCGCATCGTGCACCTGGCCCTGGTCAACGACCCTGACGTGGTCACCTCCAGCATCGGCAACGGCGAAGACCGCAAGGTGATGATCTCGCCGCGGCGCCGGTCGCGCGGCCCGGGACGACGCCCGTAAGGGGATGCCCCGCTTCCTGGTGATAGGCCACCTGGTGCAGGACGTGGTGCCGGGTGGCTTCCGGCTGGGCGGCACCGCCGCCTATGCCGGCCTGCTCGCCCACCGGCTGGGGTGGGAGGCCTGCGTCCTCACTGCTGGGGCGGTGGACCCCCCGGAACTGGCGGGCGTCCGCTTGCTGCGGCTGCCCAGCCTCACCAGCACGCGCATTCAGAACGTGTACGAAGGCGGGCGACGCAGGCAGTTCGTGCTGGCCCGGGCGCCCGAACTGGGGCCCGACCTGGTCCCGCCGGAGCTCGGCGGGTGCGACGCTGTCCTCCTGGGGCCGGTGGCAGGCGAGGTGCGCCCGGAAACGGCCGCCCTGTTCAGCGGCCGACTACTGGGAGCGTGCCTGCAGGGGTGGCTACGGGAGGTGGGCCCGGCCGGCGCTGTGCGCCCCCGCAGCCCGTCCTGCTGGCAGGCCGACGCAGTGCTGGAGCACGCCCAGGCCGTATTCGTGTCCGACGAGGACCTGGCCCCGGAGGACGTACCCGCCGCCTTGGAGCGTTGGTCACAGGCGGTGCCCGTGGTGGCCTTCACCCGCGGCGAGAAGGGGGCCGAGGTCTGCCACCGCGGCGAGTGGCGCCACATCCAGTCCTTTCCCGCACGGGCAGTAGACCCCACGGGCGCAGGCGACGTCTTCGCCGCCGCCTTCCTCATCGCGCAGCACGAGGGGGCCGACCCGTGGGAGGCGGCCCGCTTCGCCTCGGCAGCGGCCTCCCTGGTGGTGGAGAAGGAGGGGGTGGAAGGCGTGCCCCAGCGCTGGGAGGTTGAGGAACGCCTGCGGGCCTATCCGGAGATCGTCTGCCGCTGAGCGGAAGCTGGCAGGTGCTCCAGGCCCCGCGGCAGCTCCTGAACCGAGAGCTCAGCGAGCCCGAAGCGCCGTCGCAGGTCTTCCAGCACTGGCCCTGCCTGGAAGGGCCGACAGGAGAAGATGTCCGCCCACACCATGCCCCGCTCGGGGAAGGTGTGCACGGCGATGTGGCTCTCGGCGATCATCACCACGCCGGAGATACCCCAGTCCTCGGGCACCGGTCCCTGGTAGCGGACCACCACCGGCTCGCAGATCTTGGTCATGCCCAGCATGTCCGGGTAGAGGTCCAGCATCTCCCGTACCAGGGAGGCATCGGCCAGGAGGCGGCCGTCGCCGCCGAAACCGTCGATGACCAGGTGCATCCTCTCCTTCCTCCACCGGGAGCTGTTGCGGGGGCTGACAGCCAAAGCGGTTGGGCCACTTCAGCCGAGGGTAAAGGGTAACACAGCGTCCCCCCTCAGGCAACGCGACCCGGAGAGCCCGCCTCTGGCAGCGAGAGGAGCATCTCTTCCAGGGCTAGCCTGGGGTTGACGTTGTCCTCCAGATAGCGGCGGACGCGCCATACTGCCAGCAGCGCCTCTGCTGCCCGGCCCGTGTCCAGCCCGGCGGCGAGGCGCTCGATCTCTGCGCCCCTCTCGGCGTTGACGATCGGCGCCCCCGGGCCGGCGCAGGCCAGCAGGATATCCCGCCAGACCGACTGCCAGATGTCCAGCACCCACCACAGGCGCTCGCCGAAGCGGGGCGCGGGCACGGGCGGCGCGTCCTCCGCCTGCCTGTCGCGCCCGTCGGGCGCGGTGAAGAGCTGGGCCAGCTCGTCGGCCAGTGCGAGGCGGCGGGGCAGGGGCAGGGAGGGCAGGGAGAGGGCCCGCTCCACCTCCGCCTCCCGTCGCTGGCGCAGCTCGGGGTCAGCCGCCAGCGACAGGGCGACCCCGGGGCGGCCCTCGCTCCAGCGCGCCAGCCGCTCCGCTTCCTCAGGCGAGAGGCCGCGCGCGGCCAGCGCCGCCGCCAGCCTCGCTACCGGCACGGCGCCCAGGGCGATGCGGCGGCAACGGGAGCGGATGGTGGGCAGGAGGGCTGTCTCGCGGCAGGTCACCAGGACCAGCACCGTGTCCGGCGGCGGCTCCTCGAGAGTCTTCAGGAAGGCGTTCTGGGCCTCCAGGTTCATGGCATCGGCCGGGTCCACGATGGCCACCCGCGCCCGCCCCTCGAAGGGCTTCAGGGACAGGGCCCGCTCCAGTTCCCGCACCTGGGCTATGCGCACTTCGCGGTGGCCCGGCTCCACCGTCAGCAGGTGCAGGTCGGCGTGAAGGAAGGACTCGATGCGCCGGCACTGGCGGCAGGCCAGGCAAGGGCGCTCGTCGACGGGCGCGAGGCAGTTGATGGCCTGGGCGAGGCGGAGGGCCAGCGTCCCCTTGCCCACGTGGGCGGGCCCCACCAGCAAGTGGGCATGGGGCAGGCGGCCCTGGCGCAGGGCGGCCGAAAGCGCCCGCACCGCCCGTTCCTGGCCGATGAGGCCCCAGTCGCTCATTCCTGCGGCCACACCTCGCACCGCATCAGGTCGTCATAGGTCTCGCGGCGCCGCACCAGCCGCGCCCGGCCGTCGCGGACGAAGACGATGGCTGGACGCAGGGAGGCATTATAGTTGCTGGCCATGGCCGGAGCGTAGGCGCCGGCGGCGGGCACCGCCAGCACGTCGCCGGGCTCCAGCGGCGGCAGCTCCACGTCCCACAGCAACACGTCGCCCGATTCGCAGTACTTCCCGGCCACGGTCACCCGCTGGCGGCGCCCGTCCAGGGGCTTGTTGGCCACCAGTGCCGAGTAGCGGGAGCCATACAGGGCGGGGCGGATATTGTCGGCCATGCCGCCGTCCACGGCCACATAGCGCCGGACGCCGGGCACCTCCTTCCAGGCGCCCACGGTGTACAGCGCCACCCCGGCCCGCGCAACGATGGCCCGGCCGGGCTCGATGGCCAGCCTGGGCAGGGGCAGGCCCCTCCGCTGGCAGCCCTGGCGGAGCGCCGCGACGATGGCCTCAGCGTATTCGCTCACCGGTGGCGGCGGCGCCTCTGGCAGGTACTGGGCGGCGAAGCCTCCGCCCACACTGAGCTCCCGCAGCTCCAGGCCGTGGCGCTGGCGCATTTCGCTGGCGAAGGAAAGGACGATATCGATGGCCTCGCGGTAAGGGTCCAGCTCGAAGATAGGAGAGCCCAGGTGAAAGTGCAGGCCCTCGAGCTCCAGGGCCGGGGAGGCCATCGCCAGGGCGACCGCTTCCTCCGCCTGCCCCGTGGAGATGGGAAAGCCGAACTTGCTGTCCAGGACGCCAGTGGTTGTCTTGGCGTGAGTGTGCGGGTCGACGCCCGGCGATACCCGCAGCAACACCCGTTGCCGGCGGCCCAGCGGGCCGACCAGGCGCGAGAGAAGCTCCAGCTCGTGAAAGTTGTCGACTACCACCTGCCCGATGCCGTACGCCAGCGCCTCCGCCAGCTCTGCCTCCGACTTGTTGTTGCCGTGGAAGTAGATGGTGTCGGGCGGAAAGCCCACCGAGGCCAGGAAGGCCAGCTCGCCCCCCGAGACCACGTCGGCGCCCAGCCCCTCCTCCGCCAGCAAGGCTGCCAGCGCCCGACCGATGTATGCCTTGCAGGCGTAGACCACCCGCACGTCGGGGTAGCGGGCCGCGAACTCCTGGCAGAAGGCGCGGCACATGCCCCGCACAGTCTCCTCGTCGAAGACATACAGCGGGGTGCCGAAGCGCCGGGCCAGCTCCACGGTGTCGCAACCGCCGATGGCCAGGTGCCCCTCGTCGCTGAGGGCGGCGGTAATGGGCAGGACGTCCTTCAGCTCCTCGATGGCATTCATGGGGCGCTCCTCGCAGGCAGTGTAGGCGTCGCTATGCGGGGACGTAGCGGGCCTCGGCCCCCTCGCCCTGGCACAGGGCCTTCCCCTCGGCCACCAACTTGTGCAGGTGGGCCTCCACCTGTCTCCGGGCCATGGGCAATATGCGCCGGTCCAGCTCCGGGTAGATGGCCCGCACCAGCTCCATCACCGTGCCCTTGCCCTGGGCGAGCAAGGACAGCACCTGCCGCTCGCGCTCCAGGCGGTGGTCGATGAGCTCCTGCAGCTTGCGCCCGGCGTCCTTGACCTCGGGGCCGTGGCCGGGCAGAAGCAGAGACGCCCCCAGACCCTTGAGGCGCTCGAGGGAGCGCAGGTAAAGGGCCATGTCACCGTGCGGCGGCGGCGACACGGCCACCGTGCCCAGGCCCAGGGCCGTATCGCCGGTGAAGAGAGCCACCTCCTCCCGCAGCAGCAGGCAGAGGGAACCCATGGTATGACCGGGGGTGTGCACGGCCTCCAGGGTGAGGGAGCCCACCTTTAGCCTATCGCCGTCCTGCAGGTAGCCGGCGTTGCCGGCGGCCCTGGCCGCTTCGCGGCGGAACTCCTGCGCCCGCCGCGCCCACTCCTCCTGGCCCTCGGGCACCTCCAGGTCCTGGGGAGCATCGGTCTGCCAGTCCCGCAAGAACGACTCCTCCTGGGGGTGGAGCATCACGCGGGCGCCGGTAGCCTCGGCCAGGCGGGCCGCCCCGCTGGCGTGGTCGAAATGGTGGTGGGTCAGGACGATGTAGCGCAGGCGCAGTCCGGGCAGGCCCCGCAGGTACTCGATGCGAGCCTGCACCGATTCGTCGTCGGCGAAGCCGCTGTCCACCAGCGCCCCCTCTTCCCCGTCGGCTATCAGGTACACGTTGGGCGCGAGGGGGCCGATGTAAAAGGGCGGCCTGGCCGCCAGCACACGCACATGGTCGGTGACCTGTCTGACTTCCAACTCTGCCTCCCGCGCTCTGTCAGGCCAATGTTATCATAGTGGCCGGTAAGGGAGGAACGGCGATGCAGGTATTCGAGGACGGCGCTCTGCGCCTGCTCCGCGTGGGGCCCCTGGGCCCCTTCGCCAACAACGCCTACATCGTGGCCGACAGGAATGCCGGTCAGGCCATCCTGGTGGACATGCCAGCCGAGGGGGAGAAGGTGCTCGCGGCGCTGGAAGGTCTGCGGCTGCTGGCAATAGTCCTCACGCACACCCACCCTGACCACTGGCAGAGCTACGACCTCCTGAAAGGGGCTACCGGCGCGCCCGTCCTCTGCCACCCGGACGAAGCGATCATGCCACGGGAGCGGATGGACGGCCACCTCGCCGACGGCCAGGAGCTGCAGGTGGGCTCGCTGAGGGTGAAGGTGATCCACACGCCCGGGCACACGCCGGGTAGCTGTTGCTTCCTGGTGGGAGGCTATCTGCTCACGGGCGATACCCTCTTCCCGGGCGGGCCCGGGCACTCCCGCACCCCCCAGGACCTGCAACGGGAGATCGCATCCATCACTGGCAAGCTCTATACCCTGCCCGATGAGACGCTGGTCCTCCCCGGCCACGGCGATGGCACCACCATCGGCCAGTCCAAGCGGGAGTACGCCGTCTTCGCCTCGCGCCCGCACCCGCCCGACCTGTGCGGCGACGTCCTGTGGGAGTCGTCCTGAGGCATGGGCATCTTCACGGGCATCATCGAAGAAGTGGGCACGGTGGCCGAGGCGGCGCATGGGCGCCTGCGCATCGCCTGCCGCGCCTGCCTGGAGGGCACGCGGCCCGGAGACTCGGTAGCCGTCAACGGCGTAGACCTGACGGTGGCCGAAATGGACGGGGGCTCTTTTCTGTTCCATGTGATGCCCGAGACCTATCGTCGCAGCAACCTGTCCGACCTCGCCCCGGGCGACCCCGTGAACCTGGAGCGGGCCATGACACCCCTCTCCCGCTTCTCGGGACACCTGGTGCGCGGGGTCGTGGAGGCCACAGGCACCCTCCTGTCCCTGGAGCCAGAGGAGGACGCCATCATCGCTCGCTACGCCGCCCCTCTCGAGGTGCTCCGCTATGTGGTGGTGAAGGGGCCCATAGCCGTGGACGGCGTCTCCCTTACGGTCATCGAGCGGACACGGGACTCCTTCGCCGTGTCGCTGGTCCGGTATACACAGGAGCACACCAACCTGGTGCGCCGGCGGCCAGGCCAGCGGGTCAACCTGGAGACGGACATCTTCGCCCGCTACATCGACCAGCTCCTTCAGGAGAGGCCGCTGCAAACGGGCTAATGGGCATGTATACTTAGGGCGAGGAATCCACATGTAGGAGCGTGGGCCCTGAACGAGGAGAGAGACGAGGAAGCCTACTCAGCCCCCGGAGGTGAGTTTCCCTTGGGCCTGGCCACCATCGAGGAGGCCATCGAGGAATATCGCCAGGGCCGGTTCGTCATCATCCTCGATAACGAGGACAGGGAGAACGAGGGCGACCTGACCATCCCGGCACAGTTCGTCACGCCGCAACATATCGCCTTCATGTTGCGCCACACCAGCGGCATCATCTGCGTACCCATGACCGGCGAGCGGCTGGACGAGCTGCAGGTGCCGATGATGGTGAACCACAACTCTTCCCGCTACAGCACCGCTTTCACCGTCTCGGTAGACGCTCGCTACAACGTCACCACCGGCGTCTCGGCCCACGACCGCGCCCAGACCATTCGCGTCCTCATCGACCCCAAGACGCGGGCCTCGGATCTGGTGATGCCCGGGCACGTCTACCCGTTGCGGGCGCGGGAGGGTGGCGTGCTGGTGCGGGCCGGCCACACCGAGGCGGTGGTGGACCTGTGCCGCCTGGCCGGCCTGTATCCTGCTGGCGTTCTGTGCGAGCTCATGAACAGCGACGGCACCATGATGCGCTGGCCCCGTATCCGTCGATTCGCCCAGCGGCACGGGATCAAGGTCATCACCATCAACCAGCTCATCCGCTACCGGATGCAGAGGGAGCGGCTGGTGGAGAGGGTCGCGGAGGCGCGGCTTCCCACCCGCTACGGCGAGTTCCGGGCCATTGCCTACCGCAGCGCTGTGGACGCTAACGAGCACCTCGCCCTGGTGATGGGCGACATCGCCACCCCCGAGCCCGTCCTGGTGCGGGTCCACAGCCAGTGCGTCACCGGGGACGTGTTCGGCAGCATGCGTTGCGACTGTGGCGAACAGGTGCAACTGGCCCTGGCCCGTATTGCCGAGGAAGGGCGCGGCGTGCTCCTCTATATGCGACAGGAGGGGCGCGGCATCGGCCTCTGCAATAAGGTGCGCGCCTACTCGCTACAGGACGGGCACGGCCTGGACACCGTGGAGGCCAACGAGGCCCTGGGCTTCCCGGCCGACCGCCGCGACTATGGCATCGGCATGCAGATACTGGTGGACCTGGGCGTGCGACGCATGCGCCTGCTGACCAACAACCCCGCCAAGCGGGCCGGCCTCGAGGGTTACGGCCTCGAGATCGTGGAGCGGGTGCCCATCCAGCCGACCGTGACGCCCTACAACCGGCGCTACCTGGAGACCAAGCGCGACAAGCTGGGCCACCTGATCGAGATGCCCTTCTAGGGGGCTCCATTGGGAAGGGTATGGCAGGGCCAGGCCCGCGGCGATGGCGTTTCCGTGGCTGTGGCCGTGGCCCGCTTCAACCACGATATCACCCAGCGCCTCCTCCAGGGTGCGCTGGACGCCCTGGCCGAACACGGCGTGCCCCCCGAGCGGGTGGACGTGGTATGGGTGCCGGGCTCGCTGGAGCTGCCGGTGGTGGCCCGCGAGCTGGGCAGGACCGGCCGCTATCACGCCATCGTCGCCCTGGGATGCGTCATCCGTCACGAGACCATGCACTTCGACCTGGTGGCCCAGGGAGCGACCATCGGCCTGGTGCAAGCGGCGCTGGAGACGGGGGTGCCCGTCCTCCACGGGGTCCTAGCCTGCTACACGCGAGAGCAGGCGCTGGACAGGGCCGGTGGCGCCCGCGGCAACAAGGGCTACGAGGTGGCCCTGAACGCCCTGGAGATGGCCCAGCTCATGCAGTCCCTGCGGGCCGGCGCCTCCTCGCCGCGCTGAGGCAGGGCTAACGCGCCTCGTACTCGTAGAAGCCCTTGCCCGTCTTTCGGCCCAGGTATCCCAGGGAGACCATCCGCCGCAGCAGCGTCGGCGCCTTGAAGCGCGGCTCCCCGAACTCCTCGAACATGGACTCGCTGATCTGGATGAGCACGTCCAGCCCGATGAGGTCGGCGGTGGCCAGGGGGCCCATGGCGTGGTTCAGGCCGAAGCGACAGGCGCGGTCGATGTCCTCGGCCGTGGCCACGCCCGATTCCACCATGCGGATGGCATCGAATATGAAAGGCACCAGCAGGCGGTTGACGATGAACCCTGGCGTGTCCTTCACCCGCACGGTGAGGCGGTCGATGGAGTCGCAGAAGGCCATGGCCGTCTCGATGGTCTCGGCCGAGGTGCTCTGGGACGAGACCACCTCCACCAGCCGCAGGGCCGTGGGCGGGTTGAAAAAGTGGAGGCCGATGACCTTGTCGGGCCGGCAGGAAGCGGCGGCCAGCTCGCTGAGGGAGAGAGACGAAGTGTTGGTGGCCAGGATGGCCTCCGGCTTGCAGGCCCGCCCTAGCTCGGCGAAGACCTGCTTCTTGGTCGCCAGGTCCTCCGACACCGCCTCGATGACCAGGTCGCAGTTGGCCAGGTCGCCCAGGAAGGTGGTGCCGCGCAGGCGGCGCAGGGCCCGGTCGTAGCGCTCCTGCGATAGCCGCCCCCGTTCCACCTCTCGCGTCAGGCTGCGGCGCACCCTGTCCAGGCCATGCTGCAGCCTGTCCTCGTCCGCTTCCACAACTGTCGTGTAGTAGCCATGTGTGGCGCACACCTGGGCGATGCCGCCACCCATGATGCCGCACCCGACCACTCCGACCTCTCTCACTTCCACGGAGCACCTCCACTGGCCAGCATTGGCGGGCCGCGGCCCGCCGGTTCAAAGACATATACTATGGGCAACCCTTCCTATCGGCAATAGCTGGCTGTCGCCATAAAGGTGCACAATGACCATGCAGCAAAAGCGGGCCCCGTAACCCTCGCCATCTGGTAACATGACCAGTGCCATGAGGGTAGTGAACGTCAGCAAGGGCGCCGTGGTGGCCGAGCGAGTGCGGGAGGCCCGCAGCTACTGGTCGCGGCTGGTGGGCCTGCTGGGCCGTCGGGGGCTGGCGGAGGGGGAGGGGCTGCTCATCGTCCCTTGCTCGTCCGTGCATACCATGTTCATGCGCTTCCCCATCGATGTGGCCTTCCTGGACAGGGACGGGAGGGTGGTGAGCGCCTACGGCTCAGTGCCACCCTTCCGCCTGCTCATGGGCGGCAGGGGAGCGCGCATGGCCCTGGAGTTGCCAGCAGGGGCTCTGGCACGCACCGGCACCGCACCCGGCGACTGGCTTCAGCTACAACCTGAAGGCACTAGCGGTTGAGGCCCACGCTGGCGATGGGCAGCAGCCAGCCCAGCACCAGCGCCAGCCCCACTACCCGCACCAGGGTCCAGACGCTCAGCCGACAGGCCAGACGCATGCCCAGGTTGGGGCTGTTCCAGAGGTCGCGCAGGACTCCCCACGGCCTTCTGCGGCGCAGCCGTAGCGGCACCTTCACCCCGGGCGCCGGCGCGCTGCAAGCGAGAAGGATCAGCCAGCGGTCTGCCGAGCGCACGGCCATGGCCAGGAAGAGCCACGGCAGCAGCCCCACGCTCAGCGCCAGCCACAGGGGCTGGAACGAGGGCAGCAGCACGCTCACCAGCAACGTACTGCCCATGACCAGCGCCCACCCCGATACAGCCATCAGGGCGAACAGCGACAGCAGGGCCGAGCGCATGGCCACCGTGTGCCGCCGGGCCATGGTGCGCAGGCCGATATCGACCCTGTCCCATATCCGCGCCACCAGAGGAGAGGGCGCCTGGCGATACGGGGAAGCCGCTTTGCCCCCGGCCACCACGTACAGGAATAGCGGCGGGCCCTGCACCTCGTGCACCGCCGACTCGATGGCCGAAGCGAGCTTGAGCAGCGGCTCCAGCTCGTGCCGGTAATGGCTGTACTTGTGGAGGCATTCCTCCAGCATCCACGGATACGACGCCACCACATCCAGGCACTCGGCCAGGGCATCGGGCAGGGAGGCCTGTCCCGCTCGCATGGGGTCTCTCCTGAGCGCTCCTCTCAAATAGTTCAACGCCTGGCGCCGGCGCTCATTACATATGTCGGGCGAGAAAATGGACGAAAATCGACGCTATGGGGCGGAAAGTGGGGCTGCTGACTATTGTCAGGCTACCTTACAGACTGCTTGCGCGTTCCAAGGGCGGCCTGACGAGCGTGCCTGGATGTCAGGCTACGCCGGCCTTGCCGTGGCGCCTGTCCTCGAAGTGGCCGAGGCGCGAGAGCACTGCGGCCTTCGCCCGCCTGCGCCCTTCCTCGGACATCCGGCCCTTGGGCCCGGCGGGAGGGATCAGGGAGGCCACCAGGACCAGGGCGGTGAGCTCCTGGCGCATGCGGGGGTAGCGGTCGAGACACGACATCAGCGCCCGCTCACCCTGGCGCGCGGCCTCCAGGCACTCCGCCAGCGCCTCTGCCTTGGACACTCGCTTACCTTTCATCGGCAACGTCCGTCGTACAGGGCTCGCCCACTGTAGAGACGCCATCAGACGACCTATCGTTACAGCCATCTCGTCCCGCCAGTTGTCCACAGTTTTTCGACGTCGCCAGTCTACAACCTGCTCTCTCGCCCTGGCAAGAGGTTTTCGGCCACAAGCGCAAGAAATTTGCGAGATTGGCATATATAGCGCACTTTTTTGACAGTTTATCGGCCCAGCGACACGCCCACCGGCGGACACGCCCGCCCGAAGTGTCGCCCCACGCCGGGCCGTGTCATATGATGGCCCCGAAATGGGCCGTATGAAGGAACCCTTGCCTACCGCCTTGCCCGTGGTCAGCGTGGTGGGGCCGGGCGGCGTCGGCAAGACCTCTCTCATCGAGGCCCTGGCCCGGGAGCTGGGCCGCCGCGGCCACCGCGTGGCCTGCATCAAGCATTCCCACCATGCGGGCCTCTTGCCCGACCCTCCCCGCACCGACACGGCCCGCCTAGCGGCGGCCGGCGCGGCAGCAGTGGTGCTGGCTGCGCCGGGCCTCGTTTGTCTCCGCCGTGCCGATGGCGGCCAATGGCCCCTCCCTGCCCTGGTGTCCCTGCTGCAGGGGACGGCCGACCTGGTGCTCACCGAGGGCTATCGGGAAGCGCCCACCCCTAAAGTGCTGGTGCTGCGCCGCGGCCTGCCGTCGGTGCCCGTGACCGGGCCCGTGCTGGCAGTGGTGGGCGATGCGCCCGAAGGATGGAGCGGGCCCACCTTTTCGCACGACGACGCCGCGGCCCTGGCCCGGCTCTTGGAGCGGCATCTGGGCCTGACCGAAAGGCATTGAGGGGACAACGTGACGGCACCCGCCTCCGCCGTGGTTCTCGCCGGCGGCCAGGGCCGGCGACTGGGACTCGATAAGGCCCTACTGGAGCTGTGGCCAGGGACACCGCTGCTGACGCGGGTAGTGCAGGCGGTGGCCGGCCTCTGCCCCGAGGTCATCGTCGTCACCGACCGGCCCCAGCGCTATGCGGGGCTGGGCCTGCCCGTGCGCTGGGCCGTGGACAGCCTCCCCGGTCGAGGCCCACTGGCCGGCCTCGTCGCCGGCCTGGAGGCGGCATCCCATCTCTACGCCCTGGTGGTTGCCTGCGACCTGCCCTTCCTCAGCGCTCCCCTTCTGTCCCACATGCTCTCGCTACCCCGAGACTACGATGCCCTGGTGCCGCGCTGGCGAGGCCAGTGGCAGACGCTCCACGCCATCTACTCCCGCGCCTGCATCTCCCCGGCCCGGGAGCTTCTAGTACTCGGCCAGGGCAGTGTGCTCGCCCTGCTGTCACGAGTCCAGGTGAGGCCGCTGCTGCCCCGCGAGGTACGGCCCTACGACCCGGACGGCCTCTCCTTCTTCGACCTGGACACCAAGCGCCGCTTGCGGCAGGCGCAGGCCCTGGCGGCTGCGGCGGGGCGGACGCCTAGCCCGCCATGAGCAGGGCGGTGCGGTTGACCGCCTCCGCCGGCTTGGCCAGGAGGCAGGGCACGGGCGCGCGCTGGAGCACGGCCTGGGCCACGCTGCCCATGAATGGCCTCCCCTGTCCCGAGCGCCCGTGGCTGGAGAGCACGATGATGCTGGGGGCCAGCTCCTCGGCGGTCTGGATGATCTGGTTGATGGCATGGCCAACGGCCACCCGCACTTCGGCACGCACGCCCTGTCGTCCCAGCCCCTCGGCCAGTTCCTCCAGCATCTGCCTCGCCTCTTCCTGCAGAACGGCCAGGGCACGGAGGAGGTACTCGCGGTGGGCGGCGGCTGCCGCCAGCCCGCCCAGGGCGACCACGTGCAGCAGCACCGCCGTGGCCGAGAGGGCCCGGCACAGCTCCGAGGCGAGTGGCATCACTGCCAGGGAAAGGGAGGACCCGTCCACAGGCACCAGTACCCGCTGCAAGGTCGGCGCGGCGGATGCCCCGGGCGGCGGCTGTACCAGCAGGACAGGTCGCGAGCAGAACTCCACCACCCGCATGCACACACCACCGCAGCTCCAGGGCTCGGGCCCATGAGGATGGCGTCCACCCATGACGATCAGGTCCACCCCCAGCCGCTCGGCCACGGTGAGGATGGACTGGGCAGCAGGCCCGAAGCAGATCTCGATGCGGGTAGAGATGCCCATTGTCTCCAATCGCCGCCGCTTCTGCTCCAGATACGTGTATGCCCACGCCGTCTCCTGGCCTAAATTCCAGCGCTCGCGACCTCCGCTGTGGAAGCTCTCGTCGATGGCCGTGAACAGGACGACTTCGGCCCGGGCACCGCGGGCTATGGATTCCGCATAGGGCAGGGCAGCCTCGGCTAGAAGGCTCCCGTCCAGAGGCACCAGCAGGGACCGCACACAGCCCACCCCCTCCCGAAGGGCGCAAGTTGTCTACATAATAGCACAGTCGGGGTGGACTGCACGTCTGAGGCTCAGGCCCGGCGAGTGCCGCGCCGGGATACGGGCCCGGCCAGCAGCCCAGCAAAGGCCGCACGCAGGCCGGCGTACTGGTACCCCGCCCATTGCACGCATTTCAGCAGCAGATGGAGGGCCAGGGCGAGGAGCCCTTCTTTCCAGGGACGGCCGAACCAGAGGCAGCCTTCCCTGTCCTTCAGGAACAGCTCCCAGTACGGCGTGGCCTTCACCGCCCTCAGGGAGGCGCCGTAGCGTAGGTTGGTGCGGAGCAGCTTGCGCAGGTCGGGCTCGATATGCCACACAGCGTCGGTCAACAGGCCCACCCTCTGGGAGAGGCGGCGGCACTCGTAGTACAGGATGTCGTGGTCGTAGTGCAGGATGTGGGGCACCACATCCGCCGGTATGGCCTCGATGGCGCGCAACAGCAGGTCACGACGAAAGAAGCGGGGAGGGTTGCCGCCGCGGGCCGGGTCGAAACCCGCCTGCTGCTGGAAGCGCGCGTTGACGATGAGCTTGGACGCGGCGTACAGGCGCGGCACCAGCCACTGGCGGTTGTAGGACTCCTCCTCCAGCACCAGCATGTCGTAGGGGCCTTCCTGGGCCAGGGCCACCGCCCGGGCGATGGCCCCGGGCTTGAGCACCTGGTCGGCGTCCAGCAGGAGCACGAACTCGCCCTGCGCCTCCCTGACGCCCATGATTCTCGCTGCCAGGAGCTTCCCCTCGCAGAACAGGACGCGGGCCCCCATCTCCCGCGCCACGCGCACGGTGTCGTCGCGCGAGTGCCCGTCCACCACCAGAAGCTCCAGGTGAGGATAGCCCTGGTCGAGGACGCCCCGCAGGCAAAGGGACAGAGTGCGGGCGCAGTTGTAGGTGGGTATAGCCACCGATACCAGGGGAAGCCCCGTCCGCATCCCTACCCCTCCACATCGGGACTCGCCTGCGCTCGGCAGGCGGAGGCCGGTCTGGTGCTCCCGATTCTAGACTACCAGGGTATCTCGGCCCAGGCCACGCAGAGCACCCTGTCTGCCGCGCCGTAGTACAGCACCAGCGTGCGCCCGTCGAGGATGGCTCCACAGGAGAATACCACATTGGGGGCAACGCCGACCCGTTCGTAGTCTTCCTGAGGCTCGAGGATGGGCTCCTCGCTGCGCTCCAGCACGTGCTCCGGCGCTTCCTTGTCCAGGAGCACGTAGCCCAGACGGTAAGTCCATGTGCGGGCCTCCACCCCGTGGTAGATGAGGAGCCAGCAGTCGTCCAGCTCCAGAGGGGGCCCGGCGATGCCCACCTTGGCATCGTCCCAGTAACCGGGCCGGGGGGTGAGCACCTCCCGGTGGTCGTACCAGTGCACCAGGTCGTAAGAGTAGGAGAGCCATACATGTTCCGCCAGGGTCATCGGCCGGTGCAGCAGAGCGTAGCGCTCGCCTATACGGCGTGGGAAGTAGGCCACATTGCGGTTGTGGAATCCCACCATGGTGGGCAGGAGCAGCCGGTGCTTGGTCCACGCCCAGTGGCCCTTCAGGAGTTGCTGCGGCTCTATGGCCGTCTCGCAGGGGCGGGCCATATCCCTCTCCTTGCCTGCGTAGATGACCCGCACCTGGCCATCCAGTGGCATGACGCGAGGGTCTTCGACGCCGTGTTGCTCGAACCAGTCCTCGGGCACGAGCACGGGATGCGGCAGCCGCTCCTCCACGCGATCGTAATCGCTGAGCCGGGCGTAACCGATGCGGGCTATGTCGTCCTGGCCGCGGGCCGTGTAGAAGAGATGGATACGATCGCCCAGTTTTATCGCGCCAGCGTTGCAGGTGAGGCGGGTCTCCCACCAGTTCTGAGTGGGCGCCAGTATGGGGTTACGGGGGCTGCGATGGAGCCGGAGCCTGCGTTCCATGTGTGGGTCGGGGGGCCTTCCTGTCCCACCTGTGTAGCGTAGCTGGCCAGAGGCATACGGACAAGGGCTGCTCAGACGTCACACCGATAGATCGTTTCTGGACGGCACACGGTCCGTCCTCCGGCGCGCCGCTAGCTCCGCTGGAAGCCGGCTATTCGTTCCAGCACCTCGATCTTAGTGCTGCCCGAATCGAGAAGGGGCCCCAGCCTCCCCAGGAACTCCCGCAGCACACCGCGGCGGTGGGCGTCGAAGGCCCCCTCGTCACGGTATACCTCGAACACCACGATCCGCGTCGGCTCGTTCTGGACGCGGTGGAAGATGTAAGCGAGGGTGCCCGGCTCTTCGGCCTCCACCCGGGCCGCCAGCTCTTGCAGGACGGCCTCGGCCTCTTCCTCCTTGCCGGGCTGCAGCTTGAGGGTGGCCAGGACAGTGAACACGGTGCGCCTCCCGCCTAGTAGATGGCCTCCTCCTGGTAGGTGCCGAAGACGTCCCGCATGACGTCGCAGATCTCGCCCAGGGTGCAGTAGGCCTTCACCGCCTCGATGAGGTGGGGCATCACGTTCTCCTGGCCCCGACAGGCCTGCTCCAGCCGCCGCAGGCAGCGGGCCACCTCCCGGTTGTCCCGCTCCCGCCGC
>BEIA01000018.1 GCA_002898715.1 bacterium HR24
GCAAGGCGACCTTCGCCGCCCTCCCCCTCGGCTTTCAGACCAATCCTCCCGAGGAGAAGATCCGCCGCTCCTCCCTGGTGGGCTCCGTGGAGGAGGTGCAGGAGCAGGTGCGCCGCTTCGTAGAGGCGGGAGTGCGCCACTTCGAGCTGAAGTTCATCTACCACTCCATCGAACACCTGCTGGAACAGATGGAGCTCTTCGGGCGCGAGATCATCCCGATGTTCAGATAGGTGGCCAGATATGCCAGACCTGGTGGTGCGCAACGGCCTCGTCTACCTGGGGTGCGACCTGGTGGCCGCGGACTTGGTGGTCAGCGGTGGTAGGGTAACGGGCATCGTGCAGCGCGGCGAAGCACCGCCGTCTGCGCAGGACCTGGACGCCGCGGGCCTTGTGGTGCTGCCCGGCCTCATCGACCAGCACGTGCACTTCCGCGAGCCGGGTTACGAGTACAAAGAGGACTTCTACACAGGCTCGCGGGCGGCAGCAGCAGGCGGCATCACCATGTACGTGGACATGCCCAATCTGGACCCGCCGCCCAACACGCTGGAGCGCTTCCTGGCCCAGAACCAGCTCGCCGCCGCCAAGTCGGTGGTGGACTTCAACCACTGGGCCATGCCCACCCGACTGGACGAGATAGCGAAGATTGCCCAGGCCGGGGCGGCTGGCTTCAAGGTCTTCATGAAATCAGCCCACTACCCGTACGGCAGCGAGATTTCCATCACTGACCATGGGCAGCTGCTGGAGGCGTTCCGCGCCATCGCCGCCACCGGCCGGCCCTGCCTGGTCCATCCCCATAACCAGATGCTCTGGGAGCAGCGGGTGGCAGCCAGGGTGGCCGAGGGCCGGGTCGGGCTGGCCGACTGGGCCGACGCCACCTACGGCGATGACGATGTGGTGGAGACCACTGCCATCGCTACCATCGTGCTGCTAGCCAAGGCGGTGGGGCTGCGCCTGTGCGTCCTGCACGTACAGGGCCGGCCGCAGGTGAGGCTGGTGCGCATGCTCAAGGCCAGCGGTTTCCGCTTCCTCGCCGAGACCAACCCCTGGTCCATCGTCCACATCGACCCCATCGGCCTGCGCGACCCGGAAGACCTGGCCGAGAACTTCCGGGCCATGAACGAAGGCACCGTAGACCTCATCGGGTCGGACCATGCGCCCCATACCCTGGAGGAGCACGAGCAGTGCAAGGTTAACGCGTTCGAGTCGGTGGTGGCTGGCTATCCCCTGTGCGAGCACTGGGCTGCTATCTTCCTGACGGCCGTCAACCAGGGGAAGCTCTCGTTGCGTCGCTTCGTGGAGATGGGCTCCACCACTCCGGCCCGGCACATTGGGGTCTACCCGCGGAAGGGGGTGATACGCGTCGGCTCCGATGCCGACTTCGTCATCGTGGACATGGAAAGGACCGCTGTCCTGGGAGAGACCTACCCCGTGTATTCGAAGATCGGTTTCACACCTCTCCACGGCCTACAGGTCCAGGGCGTCCCTGTCTACACCATCGTGCGTGGCCAGGTGGTCATGGACCACGGAGAGGTAGTAGGCAGGCCCGGAACGGGTCAGTTCGTGCCACCGCTGCGGGCTGACCCTGAGCAGGAGCGTTAGCTGCGGCTTACGCGCTCCTCGCGCTCCCTATACCAGCACGGAGGTGCTTGGCATGAGCGACAGGCCCGTGTTCCAGAAGATGGCTGCCCGCGCCGAGTACGTGGAAGTCGGCGAGGACCGTACGCTGCCAGGGCTGTTCCGGCCAGGCAGCGGCATGCGGCGCTTCGTGACCGCGCCCGACCTGGCCTATCGGGCCGGATACACCAGGGTGAGCGCGGGCCAGGGCTTCAAGACCTTCTTCTGGTACGACGAGTTCTGGGTGGTCCTGGAGGGCACCGGCAACGTTCGCGCCGTCGACCGGCCGAGCGGGGCAGTCTGGGACGAGACCCTGGCGCCCCACGACCTGGTCTACATACCGGCGGGCACGCACATCACGCTGGAGGTGCCGGAGGGGAGGGAGGGCCACATCCTGTTCTTCTACATAGCCATCCCCGCCTCGGCCAAGCACGCTCCCTGGCTGGCCAGCATGACGCCGGAGGACATCGAGGATATCAAGGTCAGGGCAGAGCACACGAAGGAGGGTTTCGAGCAGGAGGCCAAGCGGGGCGGGCCGGCGCGGGCGATCTCGTAAAGGGAGGGAGGCCTGGCGCCCCCGGCAGGACTCGAACCCGCAACCCGCGGCTTAGAAGGCCGCCGCTCTTCCCATTGAGCTACGGGGGCGTCCCAGTAGCATTGTAGCAGCACCGGCGCTCCGACGAGAGGGCGCGCCGCCCCCGCACAGTATCGAGATGGATGTCTGGCCTGCTGTGGGCCTTGTCCTCGGTACATGAGTTCCCCATGATATAGGTATGTCGTCGCCTGGGCCTGCCTCTGACGGTGCGCGCAGGCTGTTGACCGTCCTGCTCATATTCCTGTGTCAGGGTACCCTCGACCTCTCCTTCTTCAGCGTCAGCCTGTTCATGCCCGAGATCCAGGAATCGCTGGCGCTGTCCTTCACCCAGGCAGGGCTGCTGCTCTCGGCCTCGAGCTGGATGTACGCCCTGCTGCAGGTGCCGGTAGGGAGCCTGAGCGACCGGCGGGGCGCTGCCCCCATCTTCCTGGCCGGATTGCTGGGTGGGAACGTCGTCTGCCTGCTCTTCGCCCTGGTGGACGCCCACTGGCAGGCGATGACCGTGCAGGGTGTGTTCGGGATATTCCGGGCGTTCACCTTCGTGCCGGGGATGATACTTATGGCCGAGCAATTCCCGCCGGAGCGGCGGACCACGGCCATGGGCCTTTTCGTGTCCATCACCTTCATCTCCAGGGCGCTGCTGGGGTTCGCCGGGCCGCTGATCAACGAGATGGTGGGCTGGCGAGGCGCATTCGTCCTCTTCCCGGGCGCGGGGCTGGCCATGGCCGGGCTCCTGGCCGTGCTGCGCCCGCCCGGGCCGCGACTGCGCACGGTGAGCGCCCCTCGCGCCTCGGTGCTCGAGGTGGCCCGGTCGCCCATAGTGATGCTGAGCTGCCTCATCCAGTTCGTGCGCGGGGCGACCCTGTTCGGGCTGACATCCTGGCTTACCACCTTCTTGGTGGACCAGCACGACATGCCCTTCTCGGAGGCGACGCTGCTGGTCAGCGGCTCGGCTATCATCATCGCCCTGTCGACGCCCCTCGGCGGCTACCTTTCGGACAGGCTGGCCCGCGGCGTGGTGGTCATCGTCGTCTGCCTCGCCATGGAGTCGCTGCTGATAGCCCTCATCGGCCAGGCCAACGCGGTATCGGTGGTGCCGCTGGTGTTGCTGGGCTCGCTGTTCATGCAGACCTACTTCGCCCCGCTGTTCGCCCTGCCCATGCAGGTGGGCGGGATAGCGGCGGTGGGGACAGTGAACGGGGTGGCGAACCTGCTGGCCAATCTGGGGGGAATCGTCTCCAACTACAGCCTGGGGCGGCTGCGGGACGCTACGGGCTCGTTCGAGATAGGCTTCTGGACGCTTTCGGCCATGTGCGCCTTCGCTGCCCTGGCGCTTCTGCTGGCGGCAGTGGCCGGCTATCTGGCGCCGCGGGAGAGGGCCGGCGTGCGCGCGGGCGGCACCCCTTAGCGGGGTCTGCCGCCCGCGCTGCTGTCATCGGAAGGGACGTGCGGCCTGCCTCAGGCCACCACCAGGATCTCGTCCCTGGGGAAGTGGTCGATGATCTCGGCGCCGTTCTCCGTGACCACCACCATGTTCTCCATGCGGACGCCGCCGACGCGGTGCTCGCCCTCCAGGGCCTCGATGGCCAGCACCATGCCCGGCTCGAACACCTGCGGGTACTGGAGCGACCACTGGCGGTTGATGACCGGCCAGTTATAGTGCACAGTGCCCGGGCCAGTGACCTGCACCAGGCCGATGCCATGACCGAACTCCACCGTCAGCACTTCGGCTTCGTCCTTGTAGCCCCACTTGCTGGCCGGCGGGAAGCCCTGGGCTGCCTCGGCGGTGGTGGCCCCGGGCTTGATGCGCTCGATGACGGCGTCCAGGCACTCCTTCAACTGCTCGAACCAGCCGCGCTCCTTGTCGTTGGGCTTGCGGCCCACGATGAAGGAGCGGTACAGGCAGCAGGTGTAGCCCAGGACCGAGGTGCCGCAGAGGGGAATATATACCAGGTCGCCGTACTCGATGTTGCGGTGGACAAGGGTGAGGTTGCGCTCAAAGGTCATGGGCCCCGAGACCACGGCGGCGTGGGCGTCCTCCGCGCCGGCCCGGTACATGGCCTCGGTGATGGCCAGGGCCACTTCCCACGTCTTCACCCCCGGCTTCAGGACCTCCAGGGCGCGCTGCCAGCCCACACCGGCTATGGAGGCGGCCAGGCGCAGGCAGTTGATTTCGTCCTTAGTCTTGGTCTTGGAGGCCTCGAGCAGGATGGGGCCGCCGGGCACGAGGGTAAGGCCTTCGGCCTTGAGGGCCTCCTCCGCCTGGCTGGTCCAGCCGACCACGCCCAAGGGCTCGCGGGTGAGCCCGCGCTGTTCCAGTTCCTCTTTGATCTCGCGGGCCCAGAGCTTCACCTCCGCCTCGGTGGCCTCGGGACCGGCGATGCCGTCCAGCCAGGCCCTGCCGATACGCCAGTGCTTTATCCACGGCATCTCCTCTGGCATCTGGTGGTAGCTGCCGGCGTGGGCAAAGACCACCGGGTCGTGCTCCGCGAAGAAGAGCACATAGGAGAGGCGCGGCTGGAATTCCCACCAGTGCAGGCCCGTCAGGTAGCGGACGTTTGGCGAGCCGGTGACTAGCAAGGCCGGGACGTTGTGCCGCCGCATCGCCTCGCGGGCCTTGGCCACTCGCTCGTTGCGCAGGCGTTCGACGTTGATGGTGTCCTGGGCATCGGCCAGGCCACCGGTGAAGGTGATCCTCGGGGCCATTCTGGGCATGGCTGTACCTCCCGCGCGAATATGGGCTGCTTTTCGCTTCCTAATTCTGGAAAGGGCTGCCACTTTGTCAATGATATGGACGCAAGTATTGGAATCTCTTTGGTAGGAGGCGGATTTCAAAGATTAGCTTAATGCCTTGACAAGCTCGCTTAAAGTCGGATAGCTTGTGGCAAAGCCAGGAGCGGTAATGCCCTGGCGTCCTATTCCGCCAGGAGGTGTGGCATGTCCAAGTCGGAGATACGGGACGGGATGTGGATCGACTGGGACGTGCCCATCCCCATGGACGACGGGGTGGTGCTGCGGGCGGACGTGTTCCGGCCCATAGGGGAGGGCAAGTATCCGGTGATCATGTCCTACGGCCCCTACGGCAAGGGGCTCCACTTCGCCGAGGGCTACCCCTACCAGTGGCAGCACATGCTGGACAACTACCCCGACGTGTTCGCCGGCACCACGGGCAAGTACCAGAACTGGGAGACGGTGGACCCGGAGCGGTGGGTGCCCGACGGCTACGTGGTGGTGAGGGTGGACTCGCGGGGCGCTGGCCGCTCGCCGGGGGTGCTGGACGTGTGGTCGCCCCGGGAGGCGCAGGACTTCTACCAGTGCATCGAGTGGGCGGCCCGGCAGCCCTGGAGCAACGGCCGGGTGGGGCTGGCCGGCATATCGTACTACGCCATCAACCAGTGGCAGGTGGCGGCCCTGCAGCCTCCCCACCTGGCCGCCATCTGCCCCTGGGAGGGGGCGGCAGACTACTACCGCGACATGTGCTACCACGGCGGCATTCCGTCGATGTTCTTCTGGCGGACATGGTTCCGGGCCCAGGTGGCCAGCGTTCAGCACGGGGTGGGGGTGCGTGGGCGGCGGAACCCGGCCACGGGGATACCTGGGGTGCCGGGGACGGGGGAGCTGGTGAGCGGGCCGGAGACGCTGACGGAGGAGGAGCTGGCCCGCAACCGGGTGGAGCCGGCGGAGCTCATCCTGCAGCACCCCCTGGACGACGAGTTCCACCGCTCCCGCAGCCCCGACTGGTCGCGGGTGGTGGTGCCCCTGCTCTCCTGCGGCAACTGGGGTGGCTTCGGCCTGCACCTGCGGGGCAACACCGAGGGCTACCTGCGGGCGGCGTCGGGGCAGAAGTGGCTGGAGGTGCACTGTGGCCCCCACTGGGGCGAGTTCTACACCGAGTACGGCCTGGCCCTGATGAAGCGCTTCTTCGCCCGCTACCTGAAGGGGGAGGAGAACGGCTGGGAGGAGACGCCGCCGGTGCTGCTGTGGGTGAGGGGGGCCGACGGCAGCCACCGCCTGCGGGCGGAGAGGGAGTGGCCCATAGCCAGGACCCGCTGGACCAGGCTCTACCTGGACCCGGCCAGCTGCAGCCTGGGCCCCGGGCCGCTGGCCGATGGGGGGAGCGTGGAGTACGAGGCCCTTGGGGAGGGGGTGACCTTCCTGGGCCCGCCCCTGGGGGAGGAGGTGGAGATAACGGGCCCCCTGGCCCTGCGGCTGTTCATCTCCTCCAGCACCAGGGACGCCGACCTGTTCGTGGCCCTGCGGGCCTTCAGCCCCAACCTGCGGGAGGTGACCTTCTACGACTACCTGGACCCCCACACCCCCCTGTCCCTGGGCTGGCTGCGGGCCTCCCACCGGCGGCTGGACCCGGAGCTGAGCCGGGAGTGGCGGCCCTACCACAGCCACCAGGTGGAGGAGCCCCTGGAGCCGGGGCAGGTGTACGAGGTGGAGGTGGAGCTGTGGCCCACCTGCGTCGTCCTGCCCAAGGGCTACCGCCTGGCCCTCACCATCAGGGGCAAGGACTACGAGTGGGCGGGCGATCCGACCCAGATGGGCCCTTATCCCATGCGCGGCTCCGGCCCGTTCTTCCACGAGGAGGGGAGGCCCGAGGAGGTGTATGGTGGGCGGGTGCGCATCTATGGCGGGGGAGGGCGGGACTCGTACCTCCTGCTGCCGGTGGTGCCGCCCAAGGAGAGGGACGAGGACACGCCCAAGGTGGAGTGGCTGGCCAGGCTGGTGAGGTGACGATGCCCGTTCCGCGCGCGGCGCAAAGGAGGCAGAGATGATGCTGGGAGTGAGGCTCGAGGACCACGAGGAGGAGCTGAAGGCCCTTAAGGAAAGGCTGGTCATCGACCCCGCGCGAACAGCGGTTGTGACCATCGACATGCACCGCGGCCACCTCGACCCGGTGCATGGCACCCTGCCGGTGCCTGTGGAAGAGAGCAAGCGGGTGCTCCGACACACCGCCGACCTGTTGGGCTTCGCCAGAGAGCACCGCATACCCGTCATCCACGTCATCCTCACCATAAGGCCCTTCGAGGTGGGCAAGGTGATGCCGCGGCTAGGAGCGGGGATGGTGCTGTCGCCCCACGCGCCGATGACCGAGGCCCGCAAGCAGGGCCTGCCCCACAACCTGGAGGGCAGCATCCAGACGGAGTTGATGCCCGAGGTAGGGCCGGCCGAGGGCGACATCGTCATCGACAACAAGAAGACGCTCAGCATCTTCCTGGGGACGGAGCTGGACATCGTCCTGCGAGTGCTGGGCGTGGACACGCTGGTGCTCATCGGGATCAATACCAACACTTGCGTCCAGTGCGCCGCCTTCGACGCCACCAACCGTGGCTACAAGCCGGTCGTCATCTCCGACTGTGTGGCCTCCATGTACGGCGAGGACCTGCACATCTTCGGGCTCCAGAACATCGCCCGCTGCCTGGGCTGGGTGCTGACGGTGGACGAGTTTAAGGAGAAGGTGCTGAGCTGGGGCCGGTGACATGCGCTTCGGCGTGTACGTGACGCAGTTCGGGCCCGCCGCCACACGCGAGGCGGTGCTGGAGCTGGCGCAACTGGCCGAATCGCTCCAGTACGACGCCATTTGCGTCAGCGACCACCTGGTGTTCCCCGCCACCATCCGCTCCCGTTACCCCTACATGACGGACGGCCGCTACCCGGTGCCGCCCGGCACGCCCTATCTGGAGAGCCTGACGCTCCTGGCCTTCCTCGCCGCCTGTACCTCGCGGGTGCGCCTGGTCACCTCGGTGCTGGTGCTGCCCCAGCGCAACCCGGTGGAAGTGGCCAAGATGTACAGTTGCATCGATGTCCTCTCCGGCGGCCGGCTAATAGCTGGGGTGGGCGTAGGATGGCTGGAAGAGGAGTTCGCGCTGTTGGGCGTGCCCTTCGAGGACAGGGGGCCCCGAACCGAAGAATATGTCCGGCTGATGAAGGTGCTGTGGACGGAGCAGGAGCCCAGGTTCGACGGCCGCTACTACAGTCTGCCCGAGGCGCGCATGGAGCCCAAGCCGTTGCAGAAGCCCCATCCGCCCATCTGGATGGGCGGGCATACGCCGGCAGCCCTGCGCCGAGCGGCCCGTCTGGCCGACGGCTGGCTGGCAGTGGACGTCGAGGGGAAGTCGCTGTCTACGGTGGCGAAGCAGTATAGCCTCCTGCAGTCCCTGGCGCGCGAGTACGGCCGCGCCCCGTCCAGCCTGGGCCTGAATATCCTCACCGGTGTGTTCTTCGACGTATCGGACCGCTGGGGGGCCATTTCCCAGATGCGGGCGTGCCAGGAGGCGGGCGCGGACTATGTGCTGGTGCGCTTCCGTCCCGGCCCCACGGCCGAGTCTACTCTGGAGAACTACCGCCAGGGCATGCGCTGGTTCGCGGAGGAAGTGCGCCCCGCCGTGGTGGGCTGAGGCGGCACAGCGGGCGAGAGGCGAGGGGCCGCTGCAGTGCTGCAGCGGCCCCTCGGCAGGACGACGTCCTCAGCTCTTCTTCCAGGCCTCGATGGCGTACTCCATACCGTAGGAGTCGATCCACGGCATTACCACGTCCTCCTGGTGGAGGTGGTAGCCGACGGGACTGGGCAGCGGCGCATTGTACATCCTGTCGGCCATGACGTTCACTAGCTCGCGGACGATCTCGCGCCGCCGGTTGAAGTCCAGCTCCCGCTTCTGACGCTCCAGCAGGTCCAGCATCTCCCTGTCCTCGCGGAGGATGGGCTCGAGGCCAGGGGCGATGAGGCGCGGGCTGCCTGGCGTCCAGAGGATGGACAGGGTCTCGTTGGGGTCCATGGCCTGCAGGTTGCTGGCCAGGCCAAAGCCGCCGTTCCAGCGGCCGCCGACAACCATCTGCGCATAGTACTCCGAATAGGGCAGCTCCCTGATCCGGGTCTCGATGCCCATGGCCCGCAGGTTCTCCTGCACGAACTGGGCCCACTCCATCTGCTCGGCGAAGGCGTGTCGGCCCGAGAGCAGGTCGTAAGGCCCGGCTCGCTCCACGCCGGCGGCCCGGAGCAGGGCCCTGGCCTCCTGGGGGTTGTACTGGTAGTAGCGGGCGTTGGGAAACTCGTTCTTCTTGGGGTCGAAATAGAACTTGCTGAGGGTGCTGTAGGGCAGGCCCCATTTGCCCTCGACCACGATCTTGACCAGGCCGTCCCGGTCGATGGCCATAGAGATGGCCTGGCGCACCCGCTTGTCCTGGAATATAGGGTCGCGCAGGTCCATGCCCAGCCAGAAGTTGCTGGCCCGCGGCGCGCCAATAAAGGTCGCGTTGGGCAAGTCGCGCTTGAGGTCGGGCATGTCGCGCGCGCTGATGGGTCCAGCGAAGATGGAGGGTGTGGCGTCCACCTGCCGCGACCTGAGCTGCGAGAGGAAGGTGGCGTAGTCGGGTATAGACCGGATAACGATGCGGGAGGCGTAGGGGCGGCCCTGCAGAGAGTAGCCGGGATTGTACTCGAAGCGGGTCTCCACACCCACATCGAAGCCGCGGAAGAGGAACGGCCCGGCGCTCCACATGTCCTTCTCGAGCTGACCGGTGCCGAAGAGCTCGTAGGGCATGACATAGAACATGCCCGGGTGGGCCAGGTGGTTGAGGAACGGCCCCAGGGGACGGGAGAGGAGGAAGCGCACCGTGTCGGGGGCGGTGGCCTCCACCCGGTCCACGTCAACGAGCAAGGAGCGGTTGGGGTGCTCGGCCTTGAAGCGCTCCCAGTTCTTGGCCACGTCCTCCGCCGTCAGCGCCCGGCCGTTGAGCGGCGACTTGTTCTCCCACCTGGCGGGACGGAGCTTGAAGATGTAGGTGGTGGCGTCGGGCTGCTCGGGCATGGCTACGGCCAGGTCGGGGGCAATGTCGTAGTCCTGGGGGCCCACGTCAGGGCCCACCTTCATCTTCACCAGCCTGGGGTAGACCAGGGCCATGTTCTGCATGGTGCGGTAGCCCCAGGTCTTGTAATAGTCGAAGCCGGGCGGGTCGCCAGAGTCCCGGAAGACGATGGTGCCGCCCTGGCCGGGAGCGGGGGGCCTGACCTCGGGGACCACGGGAGTCTCCACTTGGGGCGCTTCCTCGCGGCAGGCCAGGGCCACGCTGGCGGCCCCTGCCCCGGCGGCGTAGCGGAGGAAGAGCCTCCTGGTGAGCCGTCGCTGCCAGAAACTGCGGCTGGGCTGTACCATGTCGGTCCTCCTGTCCCTGCGGCAGTACGCGGCTACATTTACTTCGCACTGCAAAAACTTGTCAAGGGCTAGGAAATTATAGCCCTTGCACCCTTCACGCTGCGACGGGCTGACGCTGGCCGTCGCAGCGGGGGGCCACGCTCGCGTCACGGGGATAGAGCGAAGGTGCAGAAAAGGGCCGGCGCTTGCCCTCGGCGCCCCCCATGACCGAAGATAGGGCCTGTGCTATACTGCCCTACGGAAAGAACGGGGAGGAGGTAGGCAAGCTTGCCTTCAACGGTGTCCATGAAGTCCTTGCTGGAGGCCGGAGTGCACTTCGGCCACCAGACGCGGCGCTGGAACCCCAAGATGCGCCGCTATATTTACACCCAGCGCAACGGCATCCACATCATTGACCTGCAGCAGACGGTACAGAAGCTCGACGAGGCCCTCAACTTCGTACGGGAGACGGTGGCCCAGGGTGGCACCATCCTGTTCGTGGGCACCAAGCGCCAGGCCCAGGAGATCGTGGAACAGGAGGCGAGGCGCTGCGGCATGCCCTACGTCAACACGCGCTGGCTGGGCGGCACCCTCACCAACTTCCAGACCATCCAGTCGCGCATCGACTACCTGGTGCGACTGGAGGACGCCAGGGCCCGGGGCGAGTTCGCCCGCCTGACCAAGAAGGAGGCGGCCCGGCTGGAGGACAAGATAACCAAGCTCAATCGCCACCTGGCCGGCATCAAGGAGATGACACGCCTGCCCTCGGCCCTGTACGTCATCGACCCCGGACGGGAGTACATCGCTGTGGCCGAGGCCAGGCGGGTGGGCATACCCATCGTGGCCATGGTGGACACCAACTGCGACCCCGACCTCATCGACTATCCCATCCCTGCCAACGACGACGCAGTGCGCGCTATCAAGTTGATTACCGGCCTGGTGGCCGATGCTGTACTGGAAGGCCTGGCCGAGCGCGAGGCCAGGGCCAAGGTGGAGATGGAGGCCGGCGAAGAGGAGCTGGCCGCCCTGCGCGAAGCGGGCTTCGTCTTCTCTCCCGACGAGGAGGCAACGGCCCAGGAGACGCCGCCGGAAGGCGAGTAGCCGACCTTTTCCCCCAGCCCAGCGAGGAGGAACAGAGCGTGGCTGTGTCAGTGGAGGCTGTCAAGGCCCTACGCGAGATGACCGGCGCCGGCATGATGGACTGCAAGCGCGCGCTGGAAGAGGCCGACGGCGACCTGGAGCGGGCCAAGGAGATCTTGCGCGAGCGGGGCGTGGCCATAGCCGAGAAGCGGGCCGGTCGCGAGACGGCCCAGGGCCTGGTCTGGTCGTACATACACCACGACGGCCGCGTCGGCTCCCTGGTGGAGGTCAACTGCGAGACCGACTTCGTGGCCCGCACCGAGGAGTTCCGCTCCCTGGTTCAGGCCATAGCCCTGCAGGTAGCGGCCATGGCGCCGCGTTACGTCTCGGAGGAAGAGATGCCGCCCGGCGAGGGCGACCCCAGGGAGCTGTGCCTGCTCTCCCAGCCCTACGTGCGGGACGAGTCCCGTACCATCGGCGATCTGGTGCGGGATGTCATCGCCAAGACGGGGGAGAACGTGCGGGTGCGCCGCTTCGCCCGCTTCGAACTGGGCCGGTACGACGAGCCCCCTGCCTAGGGGGTGAAGGGCATGGCCGGGCCCAGGTATGGCCGCGTCCTCATCAAGCTCAGCGGCGAGGCCCTCATGGGCGACCAGCCCTTCGGCATCGACCCGGCCATGCTCAAGTACATCGCCCGCCAGGTGAAGGCGGTGGTGGACATGGGCGTGCAGGTGGCGGTGGTGGTCGGGGGCGGCAACATATTCCGCGGGGCGGAGTTCGCTGCCCGAGGCATGGAGCGCACCACCGCCGACTACGCTGGCATGGTGGCCACCATCATCAACGCCCTCTGCCTGCAGGACGCCCTGGAGCAGCTGGGCGCCGTGGTGCGCACCCAGTCCGCCCTGACCATCCAGGCCGTGGCCGAGCCTTACATACGACGGCGGGCCATCCGCCACCTGGAAAAGGGGCGGGTGGTGGTCTTCGCCGCCGGCACCGGCAACCCCTACATGACGACCGACACCGCCGCCGCACTGCGGGCCATCGAGACCGATGCCGAAGTGCTGCTCATGGCCAAGAACAATGTGGACGGCGTTTACGAGGCTGACCCCCACAAGGTGCCGGGCGCACGCAAGTTCCAGACCATTTCCTACCTGGAAGCGCTCAACCGCCGACTTGAGGTCATCGACAGCACAGCCCTAGCATTGTGCATGGAGAACGGGCTGCCCATCATCGTCTTCGACCTGCGGGCGCCCGATAGCATAGTGCGCGTGGTGCAGGGGGAGAGGTTGGGTACCACCATAGGCCCCGAGGAGACAGTACTGGCGCCCCTGTCGGCGGGGGAGGTGGAGAAGGCATGAGCCGGCCCGAAATCGACGCCGTCCTCAAGGAAGCGCGCGAGCGCATGGCCAAGGCGGTGGAGGTCCTGCGCCACGACCTGTCGACCATCCGCACCGGCCGGGCCAGCCCTGCCCTGGTGGAGCACATCAAGGTGGACTACTACGGCACCCCCACCCCGCTCAAGCAACTCGCCACCATTACCACCCCGGAGGCGCGGCTCATCGTCATCCAGCCCTGGGACCGCCAGCTCATAAAGGGGATCGAGAAGGCCATCCGGCAGTCCGACCTGGGGGTGACGCCTTCCAACGACGGCACCGTCATCCGGCTGGCGCTTCCCCCGCTGTCGGAGCAGCGGCGCAAGGAGCTGGCCAAGCTGGTGCGCCAGCGCGGTGAGCAGGGGAGGGTGGCCGTGCGCAACGTGCGCCGCGATGCCCACGACGAGCTGCGGCGGCTGGAGCGCGAGCACCAGGTCTCGGAGGACGAGTTCCGCCGCGCCGAGCAGGAGCTGCAGAAGCTGACCGACAACTTCATCAAGGAGATCGACCAGCTCTGCGAGGCCAAGGAGGAGGAGGTGCTCACGGTCTGAGGCGCAGCCCTCAGGCCCTCCCCTTTCGCCAGGGCATGGCTACGTTGCCGGCCGAGGATGCCACGCGTCGTGCCCCCCTGGCCCTGGCCCGGGTGCCCTGCCATGTGGCCATCATCATGGACGGCAACGGCCGCTGGGCCCGCCAGCGGGGGCTGCCGCGGCTGGCAGGGCACCGGGCCGGGACGGAGAACCTGCGTCGTGTCATCCAGCGCTTCGGAGACTACGGCGTCCAGTACCTGACTCTCTTCGCCTTCTCTACCGAGAACTGGTCCCGCCCCAAGACGGAGGTGGAGGGTCTGATGCGCATCCTGGGGCGGGTCATTCGGCGCGAGCTGCAGCACCTGCACGAGAACGGCATTCGCCTCCTGCACCTGGGGCGGCTGGACGGGCTGCCGCCGCGCCTCCGCCGACAGGTGGAGGAAGCCATGGAGCTCACGCGTCATAACCGGCGCATGACGCTGGCCATCGCCTTCAATTACGGGGGGCGGGCCGAGATCGTTGATGCGGTGCGGCGCATCGTGGCGGCGGGCGTCCCGCCCGAGGAGGTGGACGAGCGCCTCATCGCCCGCTTCCTGTACACGGCGGAGCTGCCCGACCCCGACCTGATCATCCGCACTGGTGGCGAGATGCGTATATCGAACTTCCTCCTCTGGCAGGGGGCCTACGCCGAGTTCTATTCCACGCCCGTCTACTGGCCCGACTTCGCCGAGGAGGACATCGACCAGGCCCTGCTGGCCTACTCGCAGCGCCAGCGCCGCTTCGGCCGCCTACCCCAGGATGAGAGCGACTATCCTCACCCGTCTGAGAACGGCCGCCCCCGCCCGCGGTGACGCTCTCCTGGCCCGAGTCCTGAGCGCCCTGGTGGGGGTGCCCGTAATCCTGGGCCTGATCCACCTGGGAGGCGTGGCCTATGCCCTGGCCGCAGCGGCGGTGCTCTGCGCCGCCTCCCTTGAGCTGACCGGGGCCCTGTACGGCTCTGGCCGTGGCCCTCTCAGGGTATGGGGCCAGCCAGCGCCGGCCTACCTGGCGCTGGCCATCATGGGCCTGCTGACCGCTGCCGCTCACCACGGGGCCGACCGCTGGGCAGGGGCGCTGACCCTTTCGGTGGCGCTGTCGCTGCTGTGGGCGCTGCGGCGGCCACGCCCTGTCGAAGCCCTATCCCTGTGGCTGCCGCTAGTAGCCACGGTGGCTTACCTCGGCCTGTTGGGAGGGCACCTGGTGCTGCTGAGGCGGCTTCCGGACGGCCGCGAACTGACGCTGTTGGCTGTGTTCGGGGCCTTCGCTGTAGACACGGCCGCCTACATGGTGGGGCGCACTGTGGGCAGGAGAAAGCTCGCCCCCCACCTCAGCCCGGGAAAGACCTGGGAGGGCACCCTGGGCGGGCTGGGGCTGGGGAGCCTGGTGATCGTCTTCATCAACTGGGCCACGGGCCTGCGCCTGTCCACGGGCGAGATCGCCGTCCTGGCGCCGCTTATGGCCATAGCCGCCACACTGGGAGACCTGTGCGAGTCCTTCCTGAAACGGGGCGCGGGCGTCAAGGACGCCTCCACAGCCATCCCCGGCCACGGAGGCTTCCTGGACCGGCTCGATAGCGTCCTGTTCGTGGTGCCTCTGGTATACTATTGGCGCTTGTTGGTGAGCGGATGAAAGGGCTCGTCGTCCTTGGCTCTACCGGCTCCATCGGCCGCCAGACGCTAGAAGTGGTGCGGGCCCTGCCGGGCCGCTTCCGGGTAGTAGGGCTGGCCGCCGGCAACAACCTGAGCCTGCTGGAAGAGCAGGTCTGCGAGTTCCGGCCGCGTATGGTCTATGCCAGCCGTGAGGGCGACCAACTGTACGCCCGCCTGCGCGGGCTGGGGCTGGCCTGCCGCTGGGCACACCCCGAAGAGATGGTGGCCTCACCAGACGTGGACCTGGTGATGGTAGCCACCGTCGGCAGGGCGGGCCTGGCCCCGACCCTGGTCGCCCTGCGCTCCGGCAAGGTGGTGGCCCTGGCGAACAAGGAGGTCCTGGTCATGGCCGGCCACCTGGTGCGTGAGGCGGCGCGGCAGGGCGGGGGCGAGCTACGGCCTGTAGATTCGGAGCACTCGGCCATCTGGCAGTGCCTGTGGGGGGAACGGCCGGAGGCTGTGGCCCGGCTGGTGCTCACCGCCTCGGGCGGGCCCTTCCGCGACACGCCCCTCGAGGACCTGGTGCGCGTCACTGCCGCCGAGGCGCTGCGCCATCCCACCTGGCAGATGGGGCCCAAAGTCACGGTGGACTCGGCCACCCTGCTCAACAAGGGGCTCGAGTGCATCGAGGCGCGCTGGTTCTTCGACGTGCCCTTGGAGCGCATCGATGTCTTGCTGCACCGGGAGAGCATCGTCCACTCGCTGGTAGAGTTCAGGGACGGCTCGCTGAAGGCGCAGCTGAGCGTCCCCGACATGCGTTTGCCCATTCAACTCGCCCTCACCTACCCGGAGCGGGCAGAGGGGGTGGGCGTGCCACGGGTAGATCTGGCCCGGCTGGGGGAACTGCACTTCGGGCCCGTGGACATGCGCCGTTATCCCTGCCTGTCCCTGGCGCTGGAGGCAGGCCGCAGGGGCGGCACGTACCCTGCCGTGCTCTCGGCCGCCGACGAGGTGGCGGTGCAGCACTTCCTGGCCGGACATATCCGCTTTCTGGACATAGCGCCCCTGCTGGAAGAGGTGCTCGCGGAGCACCGGGGGGTCTCCCTGCCCACTCTGGACGAGGTCCTGGAGGCCGATGCCTGGGCCCGGGCACGGGCCGATGAGTGGGTCAGGGCGAGGGCGAGGCGGCTATGATGTGGCAGGCCATCCTGGCCTTCGTCGGCATCCTGGCCTTCCTGGTGGTGGTGCACGAGCTGGGGCACTTCGTCACCGCCAAGCTGGCTGGGGTCAAGGTCCTGGAGGCGGGCATAGGCTATCCGCCGCGCATCTGGGGCTTCCGCTTCCGGGACACGATATACTCCATCAACCTGCTGCCCCTGGGCGGCTTCGTGCGCCTCCTGGGGGAAGAGGACCCGAGCCATCCCCAGAGCCTGGCTGCCCAGTCCGCCCTGGTGCGGCTGGTGGTGCTGGCCTCGGGCTCGGTGATGAACCTGCTGCTGCCCATCCTGCTGTTCGCCGTCGCCTTCAGTATCCCGCGGGAGGTGCCGGTGGGCCTGGTATCCATCGCCGAGGTGGTGCCCGGCTCGCCGGCCGAAGAGGCGGGCCTGCGCCCGGGTGATGTGGTGCTGGCCCTGGACGGCGAGCGCATCCGCAACGTGCAGGACCTGGGGCGCGAGATAAGACTGCGCATGGGCGAGACGGTAACCTTCACCATCAAGCGGCCCGAAAGCGGCGGGGCCAGCGTGCTGGGCGGCGGTGGTGGGCAGATTATGGACGTGCCCGTCCATGCCCGCTTTCGCACCGATGGCCCCACAGGCATACGGGTGCAGATGGCGCTGGCCTATACTGAGCAGGAGTCCTATCCCTTCTGGCAGGCGCTGGGCAAGGGATGGACGGCGACCATCGACTCCCTGATCCTGGCCCGGAACGAGGTGATATCCTGGTTCACGGGGGGTGGTAGGCCGGAAGTGGCAGGACCCGTAGGCATAGCCCAGGCCACGGGAGAGGTGGTGGAGACCTCTGGCTGGCGTACCTTGCTGGACTTTGCCGCCCTGCTCTCGATCAACCTGGGCATCATCAACCTGCTGCCCCTGCCGATGCTCGATGGTGGGCGCATCGTCTTCGTTCTCATCGAGGTGGCTCGCAGGGGCAAGAGGCTGGCGCCGGAGAAGGAGGCGCTTGTACACTTCGTCGGTCTGATGGCTATCATAACCCTGGCTGTGGTCATCACTTATTTCGATGTCCTGCGGATCCTGAGAGAGGAGAGCCTGTTCCGATGAGCGAGCTGGAGGCCATGAGCGTCCTGGCGCCGCGCCGCAAGACGCGGCCCATATGGGTAGGGAGCGTCCAGATCGGCGGCGACGCGCCCATCGCCGTTCAGTCCATGACCAATACCGACACCGCCGACGTGCAGTCCACCCTCCGCCAGATCCAGGAGCTGGCCGAGCTGGGCTGCGATATCGTGCGGGTGGCGGTGCCCGACCGAGCGGCGGCGGAGGCCCTGCCCGAGCTGGTGCGGAGGAGCCCGGTGCCCCTCATCGCCGACATCCACTTCGACCACCGCCTGGCCCTTGCCTCCCTGCGGGCCGGCATCCATGGCCTGCGCCTCAACCCGGGCAACATCCGCGACCCGGACAAGGTGCGCGAGGTGGTGCGGGAGGCCAAAGAGCGGGGCGTGCCCATCCGCGTGGGGGTGAACGAGGGCAGCCTGCCGCCCCTGCCGCCCCTGGAGGAGGGGGAGATGCCGCCTCCCAAGTGGAAGCGGATGGTGGACGCGGCCCTGTGGGAAGTCCAGATCCTGGAGGACCTGGGCTTCTCCGACATCAAGATCTCCCTCAAGTCCTTCGACGTGCCCACCATGGTCACCGCCTACCGCGAGATGGCCAAGCTGGTGGACTACCCCTTCCACCTGGGCGTGACGGAGGCGGGGCCGCCCCGCTCCGGCGCCGTGCGCTCGGCGGTGGGCATCGGCATCCTGCTGGCCGAGGGCATCGGCGACACCATCCGCGTGTCGCTGGCCGCCGACCCCAAGGAGGAGGTGCCGGTGGCGTACGACATCCTCAAGGCCCTGAACCTGCGCCAGCGGGGGGCTACCATCGTCGCCTGCCCCACCTGCGGCCGCATCGAGATCGACCTGATACCGCTGGTGAACCAGGTGGAGGCCTACTTCCAGAAGCTAGGCTACCCCATCACGGTGGCGGTCATGGGGTGCGTGGTCAACGGCCCGGGCGAGGCGCGAGAGGCCGATATCGGCATCGCCGGCGGCAAGGGCAAGGGGGCCATCTTCCGCAAGGGCGAGGTGGTGCGGGTGGTGCCCGAGAGCCAGTTCCTCTCGGCCCTCATCGAGGAGGGGCACAAGGTCATCCAGGAGAGGTTCGGGCAGGCGCCGCCCATGGCCACCGGCACCGTCAGCGGACTGGACGAGGTCATCGCCCTGACGCCGGTGGAAGGGCCGGGGCCGGGACGGGTGGCCCGTCGACAGCAGCCCTGATTACCGAGGACGGAGAGTTAGGGCCGTGGACGAAGTGCTGGGCTACTTCTTTCGCCAGAACCTGTGGGCCAACCTGCAGCTCATAGACTTCTGCCGGCGCCTGAGAGACGACCAGCTCGACTCCACCGTCCCCGGCACCATGGGCACTATCCGCCAGATACTGCAGCACATCCTCGGCGCCGAAGGGCGCTATGTAACGGGGCTCGGTGGCACCTTGCCCGCGGGGGCAGTGGACGAGCGCACGCCCTGGCCCGGTTTCGATGCCCTGGAAGCGGCGGCCCGCAGCACCGGCGAGGCCCTGATCGCCCTTGCCTCGGAACGGCTGGCCGACCGCCAGGTGGAGCGGAATCTGGGAGACCGGAGCTTTCGCGTGCCGGCCAAGACGGTGCTGGTCCAGGCCTTCCAGCACGGAACCGACCACCGCTCCCAGGCCCAGACCATCATCACCCAGTTGGGGATGGAGCCGCCGGCCCTGGACGCCTGGGCCTACGCCCGCGCGGTGGGCGAGTTCGTGGAGCTATAGATTGCGCGGCCAGAGGTCGGCCACCAGAGCAAGGCGCGCGCCGAGGCCGCGGTGCGCGACCCGCACCGCGCCCGGCAACCCGGGCTCCGGCGACGTGCGCGCCCCCGCGGAGACGAGAAAGCGCCTGGCGTCATCCAGGTCAGCCACGCGCAGGCAAAGGCGGAACGGCCCCGGCCCCAGCGATGCCATCTCGTCACCCGCCTCGCCTGGCCGGTCGGGGCACAGGAGCTCGAGGACGCAGTCGCCTAGGGCGAAGCGCGCCCTGTGCGCCCCCAACTCCGGCAGGGCATCCTCACCTAGCTGATCGAGGCCCAGGACCTCCCCGTAGACAGCGCTGGCACGGGGCATGTCTTCCACCAGCATGGCCACGGCGGCGATGCTCCTGGCGCCGAGCCGGTGCTCGCCCGGCCGCTCCCACTGCAGGCGCGCGTCGTCGGGGTCGTCCCACTGGATGAAAAAGGGCAGGGGGCAGCGCCAGGGGGTGCTCTCGGGCACCAGCAGCCGCCAGCCCAGGACGCGGCCGTCGGGCCGGCGGCGGGACATGGCCACGGGGCCGCGATAGCTCAGGCCGGCTGCGGCCAGTGCACGGGCGAGGGCATCTATGTCGTCGCTGGCCAGGCAGAGCCCGGCCATGACCTCGCGACGGCGCTGCAGCAGGGACAGGACAGGCGCCATTAGCCCGCCCGCGCGGGCCTCGGCCTCGTCCCGGACGGCGAGCAGCTCCACGTAGTCGGCGCCGAAACGGACGAGGGCGTTGTGGGTACCCAGGCCCGGGTGGTTGCCGCCCGGCCGAACGTCCAGGCCCAGGCCCTGCCAGCGCGCCGCCGCCTCCTCCAGGTCGCGCACAGCGAGGACGAGGTGGTCCAGTCGCCGCACCAGGGCAGACATGGGGGTGCGCCCATTCTGCGCCGCGACGTAGCCGGCGTCAAGCCCGGGCGGGCCTGCCGGTGGTCCCGGGCCAACACCGCCGGCGGGCTCGCCGTCATGCGAACGCGACAAGCGGTGCCTGGGGCCGAGAGCGGCATTGCAAGCCCCGTGACGAGGTGGGCCCGGCCCGGATGGGGCCCGCCATCGTATCCTGAAGGAGGAGCGGGCGAGCGACGATGACGGTCGAGGCGAGGGCGGCCTTTCTGGCCTTCTTCTTCGTTGTCTGGGCGCTGGTGGGGCTAGTGCCCTGGCTGGGCGTGGCCGTGTGCCGCCGGGGGCGAGGCGTGGTGCTGGCCCTGCCGCTCGCTCCCCTGGCTGGCTGCGTAGGGGGAGTGTTAGTACCCCTCGCAGGGGCAGACGATGCTCGCGGCTTCTTGCTCAGCCTGGCCGCTGCCTTCGTGGCCGGCGGTGCCGGCACGCTGGCGGGGGTGCTGCTGGAAGAGCGCCTCGCCGGCCCTGGAAGCTGACGCCCCGCGGTGCTAGCTTTGATATCGGGGATGGTCGCTTACTCCCTCTCTACCATGTGGTCGCAGGGGCGGTTCCGCTCCATGCGCGACTTCGCCCGCGCCGCCCGTCGCCTCGGCTACCCCAACGTCGAGATCAGCTACGTGGTGGGACCGGAAGGGGTCGAGGAGCTGCTGGGATGCGACGACGTAGGCGTCCTTTCCCTGCACAATCCCGTCCCCAGGGTGACGGTGGCCGATGGCCGCAGCAGCGACGCCCTCAACCTGGCTTCCCTGGACGAGGAGGAGCGACGGCTGGCGGTAGAGCTGGGGAAGCGGACGCTGGAGCTGGCGGCCAAGGCCGGCGCCGACCGGGTCGTCTTCCATCTGGGAGGCGTTGGCGACGAGCACTTCGCCGAGGAGCGGGAGCTGAGGCGACTCTATGAGGCCGGCGTGCGCGAGGGCGAAGAGGTGGAGGCCCTGCGCCGCCGCGCCCGGGAGCGCCGCGCCGAGGCAGCCGGCCCCTACCTGGCCCAGGCGCGCCGGTCCCTGGCTGAGCTGGCCGACGAGGCGGCCCGGCTGGGCGTGCGTATTGGCCTCGAGAACCGCTACCACTACCACGAGATACCCAGTGTGGACGAGGCGCTGGCGCTGCTGGCCGAATATCCGCCCGAGGTGGTGGGCTACTGGCACGATGTGGGCCACGCCGAGGTGATGGACCGGCTGGGCCTGGTGGACAAGCGCCGCTGGCTGCGGGAGCTGGGCGAGCGCTGCATCGGCGCCCACCTGCACGACGTGGACGGCCTGCAGGACCACCGCGCCCCCGGCCACGGCACCGCCGACTGGGACTACGTGGCCCGCTACCTGCCGCCCGAGGCCCTGCGGGTGTTCGAGATCAACCAGCGGGTGCCCGAGGAGCAGGTGGCCGGGGCTGTAGCCTTTCTGCGCCAGCGGGGCGTGTTATGATGGGCGCTGGGACGCCCTACGACCACTGATCCATGCGCCTCTCCCAGCTCTTCGGCAAGACGCTGCGCCAGCCGCCGGCCGAGGCCGAGACCGCCTCCCATCGCCTGCTGGTGCAGGCCGGCCTGGTGGCCCAGGTGGCCGCCGGCATCTACGCCTTCATGCCCCTGGCCTGGAAGGTCCTGCGAAGGATCGAGGATATCGTCCGTCAGGAGATGGACGCCGCCGGCGGGCAGGAGGTGCACCTGCCCGCCCTCCACCCCCTGGAGATGTGGCAGGCGTCGGGACGCGACCAGACCATGAAGGATGTCCTGTTCCGCCTGCAGGACAAGCGGGGGCGGGAGTTCGTCCTCGGCCCTACTCACGAGGAGGTCATCACCGAGCTGTTCAGGCGCTTCGTGCGCTCCTACCGCGACCTGCCGCTGCTGGTCTACCAGATCCAGACCAAGTTCCGCGACGAGCCGCGGCCCCGCGGCGGCCTCATCCGCCTGCGCGAGTTCACCATGAAGGACCTGTATTCCTTCGACGTCGACTGGGAGGGGCTGGACGTCTCCTATCAGAAGATGTTCCGCGCCTACCAGAACGTCTTCCGTCGCTGCGGGGTGCCCACGGTGCCGGTGCTGGCCGACGCCGGCGCCATGGGAGGTCGCGATACGCACGAGTTCATCTTCCCGACTGACATCGGCGAGGACTCCTGCCTCTTCTGTCCCGGCTGCGGCTACGCTGCTAACGCCGAGGTGGCCACCTTCCAGAAGGCACCAGCCCACGCCGACGAGCAGCCCCGGCCCATGGCCGAGGTGCACACGCCGGGGGTGGCCACCATCCCCGCCCTGGCCGAGTTCCTGGGGGTGCCCACCACCCGCACCTGCAAGGCTGTCTTCTACACCGCCGACGACCGGCCGGTGCTGGTGGCCATCCGCGGCGACATGGAAGTGAACGAGACCAAGCTCCGGCGCGCCCTGGGCGCCATAGACCTGCGCTACATGGGCGAGGAGGAGGTGGCCCGCCACGGCTTCGTGCCCGGCTCCGCCTCGGCCGTGGGCCTGCAGGGCGTCACCGTGGTGGCCGACGACCTGGTGCCCCGCGAGCGGAACCTGGTCGCCGGCGCCAACCGCCCCGATTTCCACCTGCTGAACGTCAACTACGGCCGCGACTGGCAGGCCGACGTGGTGGCCGACATCGCCTTGGCCCAGGGCGGCCACCCCTGCCCCCAGTGCGGCACGCCCCTGGAGATGCGCCGCGGCATCGAGATGGGCCAGATCTTCAAGCTGGGCACCTACTACTCCGAGAAGCTGGGGGCGGTCTTCCTCGACCGCGACGGGAAGCAGCGGCCGGCCGTCATGGGCTGCTACGGTATCGGCATCGAGCGGCTGTTGGCGGCGGTGGTGGAGGCCAACCACGACGACAACGGCATCGTCTGGCCGCCGGAGCTGGCGCCCTACCAGGTGCACCTGGTGGCCCTGTCGCTGGACCGGGGCGAGGTGCGGGAGGCGGCCGAAGACCTCTACCGACGCCTCTGGGAGACGGGCATCGAGGCCCTCTACGACGACCGCGAGGAGACGCCGGGCGTCAAGTTCAAGGACGCCGACCTGCTGGGGATGCCCCTGCGGGTCACTGTCAGCCCGCGCACGCTGGAGCAGGGAGCGGTGGAGCTGAAGCCCCGTCGCGACGCCGGCACCGAGCTGGTGCCTATATCGGGGGCGGTGGAAGAGGTCCGCCGCCGGCTAGAGGGGCTGTCAGCAGGGGGCTGAGGGAGCGCTGGCGTCCGTCGCGGCGACCAGCTCGGGCGCCGGGTAGTCTGCGCAGGTGGTAGACGGGGGAGAGAGGTTGGTGGCGCCTGCGGGATTCGAACCCGCGATCTCCGCCTTGAGAGGGCGGTGTCCTGGGCCACTAGACGAAGGCGCCACACTCTGGCTGCGGGGCTAGGATTCGAACCTAGAGCCTCCTGGTCCAGAGCCAGGCGTGCTACCGTTACACCACCCCGCAGCGCCAATACCGATTGTAGCAGGGCGCTCCCGTGGAGGAAAAGGGGCGCGGGCCCGCTGGCCCGCTACCAGGCCCGGCGAGCGCTGCGTGCCCGAAGCCGGGTCGAGCTGCCAGTGGCTATGCCCCTGCGCTGGGGCTAGCAGCCGCCACGGCACCACATCTTCCAGCTGAGGTGCACCGTCACCTGGAAGTTGTTGGGGTTCTCCACCACTATGGCACCGCAATATCCGCCGGCGGTGCCGCTGTTGCCGCTCCATTCCCCCATCTTGGCGCCCTGGTGCATCCCGTAACGGGTGACGCTGGCGTTGGGCGGCAGCCAAACCTTCCAGCCGTGAGTGCTACCGCCGCCCGCGCAGGGGATGCTCGTCCCGGCGAGTTGCTGGACGTCCACCCACTCGGTCTTGCCGGCCGGCACGTTGAGTATCACGCACCCCTGGCCCTTCAGGACGGCGCCGGCGACGTCGGGAGCGTCGGGCGCGGTGCACGCGGCCGGTGCGGTGGGGGTGGGTGGTGCGATCGGCTGCGTGGGCGTTGGGCTGGGGCTGCCCGGGGGAGTGGGTGTGGCCACCGGCGTGGGGCTGGACAGGGACCTGGCTAGGGCCGTGGGCGTCGGCGTCGCCTGCTGCTCTTCTTCGCCTCAGCCGCCCAGGAGCGCCGCGGCCAGGAGCAGGGCCGTCGCTACGACGAGGGCCTTGCCTCGCATGCTCTCGCCTCCTTCACCGTCGGTCGGTGCTGTGGAGGGCTGCGCAGGTGAACGCTGCGTTAATGGCCCGTCCTAATACCTTAACACACTGGCCCGTCGCGGGGTGACGGCCCTCGCGGAGGTTTTGCCGGTGGTAGAATGGCATTGGCGGTGGGGCCGACAGCAGGCCGGGTGGTCGCTCTCCGCCGTGGCGCGGAGGGAGGAAGGTCCGGGCTCCACCGGGCAGCGTGCTGGGTAACGCCCAGGCGGGGTGACCCGCGGAAAGTGGCACAGAAACCATACCGCCCGGGCTGCCGACGGCCCGGGTAAGGGTGAAAAGGTGGGGTAAGAGCCCACCAGCGGCAGGGCGACCTGCCGGCTGGCCAAACCCCACGCGGAGCAAGGCCAAATAGGAGGGCAGGCCCCCTCGTGGGGCCTAGGGACGCCCGGCCCGACGCCCTCGGGTAGGCCGCTAGAGCCTCTCCGGAAGGGGAGGCCCAGAGTGATGACCACCGGCCGCCCCACGAGGGGTGGCTACAGAACCCGGCCTATAGGCCTGCTAGGCCCCGCCGCCAGCGAGAAATCCCTGGGTCGTAGCGCGGAGCGCTGCCCCTGGCCTACCATGGGCCCATGACCACGAGCCTTCGTGCCCTAGCCGCCTCCCTCGACGGCGCCCGCCTCCTGGGGCCCGATGTCCCCGTCCACGGCATCGCCTGGGACTCCCGGCGGGTCGGCCCCGGCGACCTGTTCGTGGCTGTACCCGGGCTGCGCCGCGATGGGCACGACTTCCTGGAAGAGGCCGCGCGCCGCGGCGCCTCCGCCCTGGTGGTGCAGGCCGACCGCCGCCAGCGGTGGGCGGCGCTGGCCGATGCTGCCCGAGCATCCCTGCTGGAGGTGCCCGACACCCGTCGCGCCCTGTCGCGCCTGGCCGCCGCCTTCTACGGGTTCCCTGGCCGCCTCCTGACGGTGGTGGGGGTTACCGGCACCGACGGCAAGACCAGCCTCGTCCATTTGCTGTCGCACGTGCTAGGCAGGGCGGGGGGCCGCAGCGGCTTCCTGGGCACCGCCGGCTGGGGCATCGATGGCCGTCTGGAGGGGGGCGGCGACGGCCGCACCACCCCTGAGGCACCGGAAGTGCAGGCGGCCCTGGCCCGCATGGTGGCGGCGGGCTGCCGGTACGCGGTCATCGAGTGCACGTCCCACGGCCTGTGCCTCTTCAGGGTGGAGGACTGTGACTTCGACGTCGCCGCCTTCACCAATCTGGGCCGCGACCATCTGGACTTCCACGGCAGCTTCGAGGACTACCGGGCAGCCAAGGGACGCCTGTTCGCCCTGCTCGACGCCGCGGAGGACAAGGGCGTGGCGAAGACGGCCGTCCTCAATGCCGACGACCCGTCTGCTCCCTACTTTCGTTCCCTGACGCGGGCGCGAGTCGTGACCTATGGCCTACGTGCCCCAGCCGACGTCTTCGGCCGGGACGTGCGGCCCGAGGGCTGGGGCGTCCGCTTCCTCCTGGAGGCGTACGGTGAGCGGCACGCGGTGCGCTTGCGACGCCCAGGGGAGTCCAGTGTGGCCAATGCCCTGGCTGCCGCAGCGGTGGCGACGGCCCTGGGCCTGCCCACGGCGCGCGTCGTGGACGGCCTGGAGTCGTGGCCAGGGGCCCCGGGCAGGCTGGAGCTCGTGGACGAGGGCCAGCCCTTCCTGGTGGTCGTGGACTATGCCCACGCCCCGGAGTCCCTGCGCCGCGCGTTATCGCTCCTGCGGGCCATGGTCCGCGGGCGCGTCATCGCTGTGTTCGGCTGCATCGGCGGCAGGGAGCGGGAGAGGCGCTTCCCCATGGGGCGGGTGGCCGGAGAGCTGGCCCACTACACCATCGTCACCGATGACAACCCCTACGACGAGGACCGGATGGCCATCCTGCGTGAGATCGCCGCGGGGTTGGAGGCGGTGGGCAGGCGGGAGGGGCACGACTACGCCGTCATTCCCGACCGTCGCGAGGCGATAGCCCACGCCCTGGCCATGGCCTCAGACGACGACGCGGTGCTGCTGGCGGGGAAGGGGCACGAGTCCCGCGTATACATGGCCGACGGCTATTACGAGTGCGACGACCGAGAGGTGGCGCGGCAGGTGTTGCGCTCCCTCTATGGCCGTCCCTGAAGGAGGGGCCTATGGCCTGGCCCGACCTGTCGCGATTGGAACAGCTGCTGGACACCCGCTACGTGGGGCGGCGCCTGGTCTACTACAGTAGCGTGGGCTCGACCCAGGACATCGCCCGCCGCGAGGCGGAGGCGGGAGCGCCCGAAGGCACGCTGGTGCTGGCCGACGAGCAGACGGCGGGCCGAGGGCGGCTGGGGCGCTCCTGGGCATCGCCCCCGGGCCAGAACCTGTACCTGACGCTGGTGCTCAGGCCGCCCCTGGAGGTGCTGAAGCGCCTGACCATCGTGGCCCCCCTGGCCGTAGCCCGTGCGGTGGCCGACACGACGGGCATCCAGGCGGGCATCAAGTGGCCCAACGACGTCTGGATCGGACGGCGGAAGCTCGCGGGCGTGCTGCTGGAGTCCGAAGTGCAGGGCGGGCAGGTCCGCTACTGTCTGCTGGGAATCGGCATCAACGTGAACATGGACGTGGAGGCCATCCCCGACCTGGCCGAGATCGCTACCAGCTTGCGTCGCGAGCTGGGGCGGGAGGTGCCGCGGGAGGATGTGCTGGCCTCGCTTTTGCACCATCTCGAAGCCCTGTACGAGGAGGCGCGGGGCGGCGGGCCGGTGCTGGAAGAGTGGCGCGCCCGCCTCATCACCCTGGGGCAGGAAGTGACGGTGCGGTTCGGCGATCAGGTGGAGGAGGGGCTGGCGGAGGACGTGGACGAGGAGGGGCGACTGCTCCTCCGCCGCCGGGACGGCTCCCGCATCGCCATCGAGGCGGGCGATGTGACCCTGCGGGGTTCGTAGCGCGGGCCCGCCGAAGATGCCGGGCTCACATGCCTCTCTGGGGCCACTCCTGACGGTACGGCCCAGCCGCGGCCGAGGGGGCATCCGCCAGGGTGGCGTTCGCGAGGCCACGAGCGTGGACGAACTCTTCGCGGCGGCGGAGAGCGACCGAGACACATCCCCCCGCGCCGCTCCCAGCGCCGACGGCCCCCGGCCAGGCCCGGGTCCCGGTGTGCCTACCCGTCCGATGCGGTAGCAGGGGGTGACTGGCCGCCAGCGGCGGGAGCCTGGGGGCCGGCCATGGCCCGGGCCCGGTCGTAGAAGATGCTCAGCAAGTCGATGGGTATGGGGAACACTACCGTGCTGTTGCGCTCCGTAGAGATCTCCGACAGGGTCTGGAGAAAGCGGAGCTGGACGCTGATGGGGTTCTGGGCCATGACGATGGCCGCCTCCGAGAGGCGCTGGGCGGCCTGAAACTCACCTTCGGCGTTGATGACTTTGGCCCGCCGCTCGCGCTCGGCCTCGGCCTGACGCGCGATGGCGCGGATCATCTCCGGCGCCAGGTTGACGTCCCGCACCTCCACTGCCGTGACCTTGACGCCCCACGGCTCGGTGGCCTCGTCGATCATCTGCTGGAGCCGCTGGTTCACCTGTTCCCGTCGCGAGAGCAGGTCGTCCAGGTCCGACTGGCCGATGACGTTGCGCAGGGTCGTCTGGGCGATGAGGGCGGTGGCGCGGATGTAGTCCGCCACCTTCACCACCGCGTCCTCGGGGTTGACCACCCGGAAGTAGACCACGGCATCGACCCGCACCGTCACGTTGTCGCGGGTGATGGCCTCCTGGCGGGGCACGTCCATGGTGACGATCCGCAGGTCGACCTTGATCATCCTCTCCACGAAGGGGATGATGAAGAACAGCCCCGGCCCGCGCGCCCCCACCAGCCTGCCCAGCCGGAAGATGACCCCACGCTCGTACTCCTGTACGATGCGGATGGCCAGCCAGAACAGCGGGATGGCCAGAATGTAGCCGACGTAAGTGAGGAGCCGCGCCAGCCAGTTGGCCACGGGCTGGCCCTGGGGCTCCATGCGCTCGCTCATGGCCTGCTACCTCCCTCCTGCTGTAGTGCCGCCTTGCGTACCCGCAGGCGCAGCCCCTCGCGGGCGGTGACCACCACCACCTCGCCCGGCTGCACCTCGCCGTCCTCGGCCTCGGCCTGCCAGTACTCGCCGTCCAGGAAAACAAAGCCCGAGGGGTTCAGGGGCGAGCGGGCCACGGCCGTCCGCCCCACCATAGTCTCGGGGCCCATGAGGGCCGGCTGGCGCCTAGCTCGCACCACGTTGGTGGCCACGAAG
>BEIA01000019.1 GCA_002898715.1 bacterium HR24
GGGACGGGGCAAGCTGCTGGGCGGCATCGAGGGAGCAGAGCCCGCTCGTTGCGTGGTGCTGGGTTCGGGCAACGCCGGCTCGCAGGCTGCCCTCACCCTAGCCGCCTTAGGGGCCCGCGTCACCGTCTTCGGGCGGGAGCCCGAGCGCCTGCGTGCCCTGGCTGCCCGGGGCGATGGCCGCATCCATGCCCGCGATGCCGACCCCGCAGCCATCGTCGAGGAGCTGGCGGGGGCCGACGCCCTCGTCTGCGCCGTGTTAGTGCCGGGAGCTCTCGCCCCCAAGCTGGTGACGCGGGCCATGGTGCGCTCCATGGGAGAGGGGGCGGTGCTGGTGGACGTGTCCATCGACCAGGGCGGGGTGGCCGAGACCTCCCGCCCCACCACCCTGGCCGACCCGGTCTATGTGGAGGAAGGGGTGGTCCACTATTGCGTGGCTAACATGCCCGGCGCCGTGCCCCGCACCGCCACCCAGGCGCTGGTGGCCGCCACCCTCCCCTACGTGCTGGCCCTGGCCGAGGGCGGCCTCGACGCCCTGCGCCGCGACCCGTCCCTGCGGCGGGGACTGAACGTCTTCCGCGGCCACGTGACCCACCCGGCCGTGGCCGAGGCCCAGGGCCTCCCCTACACCCCGCCCGAAGAGCTGCTGGGCTGAGCGACAGCCTCAAAGGAGCCGCACGAAGACCTCGTTGGCCAGGAGCAGGCCGCGGCGGGTGAGGCGCAGACGACCGTCGCGCTCCTCCACCAGGCCCAGGTCGCTCAGCTCTGTCACTGGCCCGGCGAAGGCCTCGAGCAGCTCGCGCCCGAAGCGCCGTCGGAACTCCTCCAGCGACACGCCCTCGCTCAGCCGCAGGCCCATTATCAGGAACTCGGACATGGCCCCGTCCAGGTCCACTACCTCCCCTCCGGCCACTTGGGGCATCGACAGCGGGACATGCCCTGCCACCACGTCCGCTGGCGGTCCGGCGCTGGCCGCCAGCGCTTCGATGTAACGGCGGGGAGAGTATACGTTCCAGAACCGGACCCAGCCGTCGCCGGCAGGCAGGCAGGAGTGGGCGCCAGCGCCCAGCCCCAGATAGGGCCGGCACTCCCAGTAGGCCAGGTTGTGCTGGCAGCGATGGCCAGGCCGCGCCCAGTTGGAAATCTCGTAGTGCTCGTAGCCGGCGGCGGCCATACGCTCCAGCGACCACTCCAGCATCTCGGCCTGAGCATCGTCGTCGGGCGGCGGCACGAGGCCACGGGCCACCTGATATGCGAGCTTCGTCCCCTCTTCCACGGTCAGGGCATACAGCGACAGGTGGTCCGGTCCCAGATCGATAGCCCGCTCGAGCGTGGCCTGCCACCTTTCCAGCGGTTGCTCGGGCAGTCCATAGATGAGGTCCAGATTGATGCTGCGGAACCCGGCCTCGCGCGCCCATCCAAAGGCCTCTTCCGCTTGCCGAGCCGTGTGCAGCCTGTCCAGCGCCTGCAGTTCGTCGTCCTGGAAGCTCTGGACGCCCAGGCTCAGCCTGTTGAACCCCAACATCGCCAGGCCCTTCAGGTACTGGAGGCCCACCGTACCAGGGTTAGCCTCCAGTGTGACCTCGCAGCCGGGCAGGAAGTGGAAGTGCTTCCCTAGGGCACCGAGCAAGCGCTCCATGAGGGGGATGGGCAGGAGGCTGGGCGTACCGCCGCCGAAGAACAGGGTGCGCACGGCCAGCCGTCCCATGGCCTGGGACCACAGCGCGGCCTCCCGGCACACCGCGTCCACATATGGGCCCATCAGCTCCTCCAGGCCAGCATAGGAGTTGAAGTCGCAATACGCGCACTTCAGCTCACAGAAGGGGATATGCACATACAGAGAGATGGGCCCGCCCCGTCCCTTCATGGTTCCCTGTTAGTCGATGCCTGCACAGGGGCCCGCCGGCCAACTCCCCGGGCAGCCTGCGCACATTCCTACAGTCTAAAAAGGTACCCTGTCGAGGCTGCCCGGGCCAGCAGCGCTGCCAAATTGGGGGCCGCGGCCCCTCTAAAGGCACAGCTCCAGCACGTACAGGCCGCCCCTGTGCCTGTCCACCGCGTAAACGATGCCCCTTTCGTCCACGTAGAGGTCGTTCATCTGGATGGCGCCCGCCGGGGAGCCGGGCGGGGCGGGAGGAACGAAGCAGGCCACTTCCTCCGGGCGCAAGGGGTTGCGGACGTCGTACGCCCTGATACCGGCGCTGAAGAACGCCCCTATGACCACATCGTCGGACTGCCAGGAGGCCTCTACGGGCACGTTCTCGTGGATGTTGTGAGCCCCGAAGCGGCCCCCTCGCCCACAGAACTCCTCCTTGGGAGGCAACGGCGCCGCACTGACGATGATGGGGTTGGGCTCATAGCTCGCGTCGACGAACCACAGGAGCTTCGGAAAGTCCTGGCAGCCCTCCGTCACCGCCTCGTCCGTAACGGCGAGGAGACCGCGGCTGAACAACGGCACCACCGTGTGCGTGAATCCGGGCATCGGCGGGTGGTAGTCCAGCCGCGCCACCATGCGCGGGCGGGATTTGTCGGAGATGTCCAGCACCACCACGCCCCCGTCCAGGTACCCCACGTATGCCCGGTCGGGACGCTGGGGGTACACGTTGACGTTATGAGGCCTGAAGCCGAAGTCCCAGCGCTGGTGCCTCTCGGGAGGGGGCGCATTGTCCCCCGCACCCGTGCCAGGGAGCCACCACCTGCCCGCCTCCCTGGGCCTGGTAGGGTCCTTCACGTCCACGATGACCACTATCTGGTCGTCCTTGGGGTGGCTGGGCACGAAGTCCGGCATTCCGCTGGACAGATAGGCATACTCGCCGTCCACGAACCAGACGAAGTGGGCGCCGCGGGAGCAGGGCCCAGATGTATCGAAGAAGCTCAGCGAGCGCGGCGCGGTTGGGTTCGAGATATCGAAGACCTCCATGCCCGCCGGGCCCAAGCCCGGCTCCGCCACCTCTGGCAGTCCGGGGCACCAAGGAGGCGATCAAGCGCGGCCTCGACATGGGCCTCCGCGACGCGCTGGAGCTCTCGGCCGAGATCATCAAGAAGGTGTGGGGAACGGAGGACATGGAGGAGGGCGCCCGCGCCTTCGTCGAGCGCCGCGCCCCGCAGTGGAAGGGACGCTAGAAAGCAGGGCCGACAGACAGCCAATAAGGAGTGCCGTGGCCTACAGGCTCAGCCGGGGGCGCCGCGGCTGTCAGGGGGATCCCGGCGGTGCGGCTGGAGCTGGTGAGCATCCCGACGCCTACCCATCCACTGGACGGCCTCATGTACTGGCCGGACAGGGAGCCTGTAGCTGCCGCCCTCTACTTTCACGGCAACCAGATGAACTTCTATACCGGCCCGGCCCGTTTCCTGCCGCCCGCCCTTGCCGAGGCAGGGCTGGCTGTCCTCTCCTTCAATCGGCGAGGGCACGACACCCTGGGCACCCGAGCCAGCCGAGAGCCGGTGGGCGGCGCTTTTCAGACCGTGGCCGAGGGCCTCGAGGACAACGAACTGGCGGCGAGGCTCCTGGCCAGCCTCGGCTTCCCGAACCCCATCGTCATCGGCCACAGCAACGGCGGCCTGCTGGGAGCCTGCTTCGCAGCCGCCCACCCGGAGGTGAGGGCTCTCGTTCTGCTTTCGGCCCACTCCGGGGGACGCGACTTCGCCCGCCGACTTTCTGCCAGGGGCATGTGGGCAGGCGACCGGCTGGAGGAGATAACCCGGCAGGCCGAGGCACTGGTAGCCCAGGGGCGCGATCGCGAGCTCATCCTCCTGCCCGGCTGGTGGCACGTGGTCAGCGCCCGCACCTTTCTGGACTACTCGCGCAACTGCCCCGACCTGCTGGAACAGGCGTCGAGGATACGCTGTCCGGTGCTTTTCCTCCGCGGCGACCAGGAGCCGGTCGAGACCTACCCCGCCGAGCGCTTCGCTGAGGCGTGTTCCGGGCCCTGTCGGGTCGTCATCGTCGAGGACTGCGACCATTTTTATATAGGTGCCGAGTCCCGCGTCACAGCCATCGTCCTGGACTGGTTGAAGTCGGTCATCGAGCTATAGCTGCCCATCTCTCGGCGGCGCCTGTCGCCCTGGCGGGCGGTGCGATATAGTAGGTCTCGGCTATGCTCAAGAGCCATGCCTGCGGCGAGCTCGGGACGGAGCACATCGGCCGGGAAGTGGTGCTGGCCGGCTGGGTGCACCGGCGGCGCGACCATGGCGGGCTGATCTTTATCGACCTCCGCGACCACGATGGCATCGTCCAGGTGGTCTTCCACCCTCAAGAGGGGCCGGAGGCCTTTCGGGTCGCCGACGCTGCCCGCAGCGAATACGTCCTGCAGGTGCGGGGCACCGTCGCCCGCCGCCCCGCGGGTACCGAGAACCCCAACCTGCCCACCGGCGAGGTCGAGGTGCGCGCCACCGGGGCCAGGGTCCTCAACGCCGCGCGCACTCCCCCGTTCTACGTCGATGACGACTCGGACGTGGAGGAGCTGCTGCGCCTCAAGTACCGCTATCTGGACCTGCGCCGGCCGCGCATGCACCGCAATATCGTCGTGCGGCACAGGCTGGCCAAGGCAATACGCGACTTCCTGACCGAGCGGGGGTTCCTCGAAATCGAGACGCCCATCCTGACGGTGCCCACACCCGAGGGCGCGCGCGACTTTCTCGTCCCCTCTCGTATCCACGCCGGTCGTTTCTACGCCCTGCCCCAGTCTCCCCAGCAGTACAAGCAGATACTGATGGTGGCGGGCTTCGAGCGCTACTTCCAGATCGCGCGCTGCTTCCGGGACGAAGACCTTCGCGCCGACCGCCAGCCCGAGTTCACCCAGCTCGACCTGGAGTGGAGCTTCGCCGAGGAGGACGACATCCTCTCCCTCATCGAGGAGCTGATGGTGTCGCTGGCGCGGTGCTTCCGTCCCGACGTGAAATTCCCGTCACCGTTCCCCCGTCTTACCTATGAGGAGAGCATGGAGCGCTACGGCACCGATAAGCCCGACCTGCGCTACGGCCTCGAGCTCCATACTTTCTCTGACATCCTCGCCGGCACGCAGTTCGGCGTATTCCGCCAGGTCCTGGCCGAGGGCGGCGAGGTGCGCGGCCTCTGCCTGCCCGGGGGAGCCGAGGCCAGCCGCCGTCAGATCGACGAGATGACCGAGGTCGTCAAGCACCTCGGGGCCAAGGGCCTGGTCTCCTTCGCCCTCATGGGCGAGGGAGGCCTCGACTCCCTGGCGGAGGACGACGTGCGTTCGCCCGTGGCCCGCTACTTCAGCGTGGAGGAGGTACGGCACATGGCCCTGCGGGCTGGCGCCCGCCGCGGCGACCTGCTCCTGCTGGTGGCCGACCGGCCCAAAGTGGCCAACCGCGCCCTGGACGGACTGCGGCGCTATCTGGCGCGGCGGCTGGGCCTGGCCGACCCCAAGACCTTCTCCTTCTGCTTCGTGGTAGACTTCCCCCTGCTGGAGTGGGACGAGGAGGACGGGCGGTGGTACTCGGTGAACCACCCCTTCACCGCCCCCAAGGCGGAGGACCTGCCGCTGCTGGACAGCGACCCCGGGCGAGTCCGCGCCCGCGCCTATGACCTCGTCTGCAACGGCTGGGAACTGGGCGGCGGCTCCATTCGTATACATGACAGGGAGCTGCAGGAGCGGGTATTCCGCCTGCTGGGCCTGGGGCCAGAGGAGGCCAGGGCAAGCTTCGGCCACATGCTGGAGGCCTTCGAGTTCGGCGCCCCGCCCCATGGCGGCATCGCCCTGGGGTTCGACAGGGTGGTGGCCCTCTTCTGCGACGAGGACGACATCCGCGAGGTGATGGCCTTCCCCAAGACGAAGTCCGCCACCGAGCCCATGACCGGCGCCCCCGGTCCGGTGACGGACGAACAGCTCCGGGAGTTGCATCTGCGCATCAGGGAGGAGTGATGCGCGCCGGCCGTCACCCCGGGGCGATCCTGGCCGAGGAGCCATAGCATGGTCATCAGGCCCGGTACCAGGCCCCTGGTGCTCCTGGCCGCCCTCCTGCTGGCGGCCCTGGCCGCCTGCGGTCGCGGCGGCTCGCCCGAGACGCCTCCAGCCGGCGCCCCTCCGCCCGGGCGCCAATCGGGCGAACTGCGCCTGTTCGGAGCGGACCCTGTGACCCTCGACCCGGCAGTGGCCACGGAGGTGGCCTCGGCGGGCTACATAGTCGAGATCTTCAGCGGACTGGTGACCTTCGACCGCGACCTGCGCATCGTCCCCGATATCGCCGAGCGGTGGGAGGTGAGCCCCGACGGCCGCACGTACACCTTTTACCTCCGGCGCGGCGTGATCTTCAGCGACGGCAGCCGGCAGGTGACCGCCCGCGACTTCAAGTACTCCCTGGAGCGGGCGCTGGACCGGCGGACGGGCTCCACCGTGGCCCTTTCCTACCTCGGCGACATCGTGGGGGCACGGGAGTTCCGGGGCGGCCGCGCCAACGAGGTCACCGGCATCCAGGTCGTGGACGACTTCACCCTGCGCATCACCATCGACGCCCCCAAGAGCTATTTCCTGGCCAAGCTGACCTACCCGGTCGCGTTCGTGGTCAAGAGGGAGCAGGTGGAGGCAAATCCCCGGGGCTGGACGCGACAGCCCATCGGCACTGGCCCCTTCCGCCTGCGGGAGTGGCGCCTGGGAGAGCGCATCGTCCTGGAGCCTAACCCACATTATTACCTGGAGCCCCGGCCCAGCCTGTCCCGGGTCACGTTCCTGCTGGCCGGAGGCTCGCCCCTCACCTCCTACGAGAACGGCGAGGTCGACATCGCGCCGGTGGGTCTGAATGACATCGAACGGGTGCGGGACCCCCGCGATCCACTGAACCGTGAGTTCCAGCAGGTGGACGAGCTGTCCACCTTTTATGTCGGGTTCAACGTGCGCAAGGCCCCGCTGGACGACCCCAGGATAAGGCAGGCCCTGGCCATGGCTATCGACAAGCAGGCCCTGGCCAGCGTCGTCCTGCGCGACCTGGTGCGACCGGCCAACGGCATCCTGCCGCCGGGGATGCCGGGCTACAATTCCAACTTGCAGGGCCTGCCCTTCGACCCCCAGCAGGCACGTCAGCTCCTCGACCAGGCCGGTGGCCCCTCGCGCCTGGCTGGACTCACCCTGCTGACCTCCGGCGTGGGTGGCACTCCAGGCCCTATCATCGACGCCATCGTGGCCATGTGGGAGCAGAACCTGGGCGTGCGTATCGAGGTGCGGCTGCTAGACTTCGGTACTTTCCTGACTGAGGTGGACAGGGGCAACTTCGACCTCTTCAGCCTGGGCTGGATCGCCGACTACGTGGACCCGGAGAACTTCCTCGACATCCTCTTCCACAGCGGTAGCGAGAACAACCACACCGGCTACGCCAACCCGGAGGTGGACAGGCTGCTGGAGCAGGCGCGGGTGGAACAGGACCAGGGCCGGCGCATGTCCCTGTACCAGCAGGCGGAGCAGATCATCGTCCGGGATGCGCCCTGGATACCTCTGTATCATTCTCGCGACTCCTTCGTAGTGAAGCCGTACGTACGGGGCTACACCGGCACGCCCTTCGTGGTGCCCCACCTGCGCTACGTGACCCTGCAACGCTGAGACCATCTCCATGACCAGGGCCGGGCTCTGGCCGTACATCCTGCGCCGCTTGCTGTGGGCCCCCCTGGTGCTGTTCCTGGTGAGCCTCATCGCCTTCGCCCTGGGGCGCTTCGGCCCGGGCGATCCGGTGCGGGTCCTGGCCGGCCAGCACCGCGACCCCGAGGTCATCGAGGAGATACGGCGGGAGCGCGGCCTGGACGAGAACTTCTTCGTCCAGTACGGCCGGTACATGGCCGGCGTCTTGCATGGTGACCTCGGCACGAGCTTTCGCTATCAGGGCCTGCCCGTGTGGGAGGTCATCAAGCCCCGCCTCTGGGTGACCTTCCAGTACAACCTGGTGGCGCTGGTGCTAGTGTTCGCCCTGGGCATACCGGCGGGTGTGTGGGCCGCCCTGCACCAGGGCAGCTGGCGGGACCCGTTTGTCATCGGGCTGCTGCTGGCCTTCGCCGCCATCCCCGTGCTGGTCATGGTGCCGGTGCTCCAGTTCGTCTTCGCCCTGAAGCTGCGCTGGCTGCCCGTGGGCGGCTGGGAGCCGCGGGAGCTGTTCGGCTTCCTAGAGCTGGGCATCCTGAGCAAGAACATCGTCATCCCTCTGCTGGCATTGACGCTGCCCGGGCTGGCAGGAGTGGCCCGGCTGGTCCGCGCCCAGGTCCTGGAGGTGCTGGGGGAGGACTACGTGCGCACCGCCCGCGCCAAAGGCCTGGACGAGTTCGTAGTGGTGACGCGACACGTGCTGCGCAACGCCTTGCTGCCCGTCGCCACCCTCATGGGCTTCGCCCTGGTGGGCCTGCTCTCGGGGTCCATCTTCCTGGAGACGCTGCTGGGCATCCCCGGCATCGGCTCCTACGCAGTGGAGGCGGTCAACGCCCGCGACTACGACGGCATCATGGCCCTGGTGCTGCTCACGGGGGCCGCCTTCGTGGTGGCCAACCTGGTGGTGGACGTGCTCTACGCCTTCATCGACCCCCGCGTGCGCCTGGGCGCGGAGGCCCACGCATGACCACGGCCGCCGCCGCGGCGCCGGCTGCAGCCCCTGCCGTCCCTCGGGAGGCGCCGGGCTTCTGGCGCCGCTTCCTGCGCAAGCGCCTGGCCGTAGCCTCGCTGGTGGTCATCGTCGTTATCTACGGGACGGGGCTGCTGGCGCCCTGGGTGGCGCCCTACAGCTTCCGCCATCAGGACCTGGGCAACACCTTCGCCGGGCCCAGCCGCGAGCACCCCCTGGGCACCGACCGCCTGGGCCGCGACGTGCTGAGCCGTCTCATCTGGTCGGCCCAGACGACGGTCATCGTCAGCGCCTGCTCCTTGCTGCTGGGCGGGCTGGCCCTGGGCGTGGGGCTGGGGCTGCTGGCCGGTTACGCCGGGGGTCGGGCAGACAATCTCATCATGCGCCTAGGCGACGTGCTCTTCGCCCTGCCCGACATCATGCTTCTGCTGCTCATCACCGCCACGGTGCGGCCGCGGGTGGACGCCTTCTTCCGCGACTTCGAGCGCTGGAGCGGCATCGGCGGCATCCGCGAGTCGGGGGCGCCCGACTACGTGCTCATCTTCGGCGCCCTGTCCCTGTTCAGTTGGGTAGGCATGGCGCGGGTAGTGCGGTCGCAGGTGCTGGCCCTGCGGGAGAGCGAGTTCGTGCTCGCAGCCCGGGCCCTGGGCGCTTCCACCTGGCAGGTGCTGGTGCGACATCTTTTGCCCAACGTCTCGCCGCTGGTCATCGTGGCCGCCACCGGCATTCTCGGTACGGCGGCGGGGGCGGAGGTGGCCCTCTCCTTCCTGGGCATCGGCGTGCAGCCGCCCCATCCCAGCTTCGGAGTGATGATCATCGAGAACGCGGGGCCGCGGAACATGCTGGCCCACCCCAATCTGCTGTTCGTGCCGGCGGCGGTGGTGGGGCTGCTGCTGGTGGCCTTCGCCTTTCTGGGCGACGCCCTCAACGACCTCCTCAGCCCCCGCCGCCGCTGACGCCTGCCTCGCCTTGGCGTTTGGCAAAGGCCCCATGCTATAATCGAGGCAGGAGCTACCCTTTCTGCATACCAGCGCCGTGAAGGTAAGCGCCGAGCGCACCCAGGACTGTCAGGCTGTCCTGGAGATCGAAGTCGAGCCTGAGCACCTGGAGCCCTACCTGGAGAGGGCCTATCGCCGCCTCGTCCAGCGCACCGAGGTGCCCGGCTTCCGCCGCGGCAAGGCCCCGCGCACAATGCTCGAGCGCTACCTGGGCCGCCACCGCCTCCTGCACGAGGCCCTGGACATCCTGGTGCCCGAAGTCGTCCGCCAGGCCATGGACCAGGAGGGGATCGAGCCCTTCGACCGGCCTATGGTCGAGGTGCTGCAGGAGGAGCCCCCCGTCATCAAGGCCACGGTGCCGCTAGCGCCGGTGGTGGAGCTGGGCGACTACCGCTCCCTGCGCGTGCCCAGGCCCCAGGTGGAAGTCGCCCCGGAAGAGGTGGACGAGGTACTGGAGGAGCTGCGCCACCGCTACGCCCTGCACGAGCCTGTGGACCGGCCAGTACAGTGGGGCGACATCGTGCGCCTGGACGTGCGCGTCCAGGCCGATGGCCGCACCCTCGCCGAAGAGGAGGACGTGGAGCTGCGCCTGCGCGAGGGCAGCGAGCTGCTCCTGCCTGGCCTGGCCGAGGGCATAGTAGGCATGGCCAAGGGTGAGGAGAGAAGCTTCGAGCTGACGGTGCCCGAGGACTACCCCCGCCGCGAGCTGGCCGGCCGCACCGCCCGCGCCTTCGTCCGCGTCCACGAGGTAAAGGAAGAGCGCTTGCCCGACCTGGACGACGAGTTCGCCCGGCAGGTCGGCGAGGGCTTCCCCGACCTGGCTTCGCTGCGCCGCCGCCTCGAGGACGATATCCGCCAGCGCAGGGAGCAGGAACTCGAGGCCTCCTATCGACTCCAGGCCGTGGACGCCCTGGTAGAGGCAGCCGAGCGCATCGACTACCCGCCCGTGCTACTGGAGCAGGAGATGGAGCGCCTGCTGAGGGACGAGGCCCGGGCGGCGGGGCGAGACGTGGACCGCTACCTGGAGCAACTACGTCGCACGCCCGAAGAGCTGCAGGCAGAGCTCCGCCCTCGGGCCGAGGAGCGCCTGCGTCGCTCCCTGGCCCTATCCAAGCTGGCCGAACTGGAGGATATCCAGGTAACGGACGAGGAAGTGCAGGCGGAGATCGAGGCCATTGTCGCCTCGGCCGGGGCGGAAGGGCAGCCGCTGCGCATGCTGCTGGAGTCGCCATCGGGCCGCGAGTCCATCCGGCGCAACATCCTCACGCGTAAGACCATAGACCGACTGGTGCAGATAGCCTCCGGCGGGGGCCAGGAGCCCGAGGCCGTGGAGGCCGGGGAGGGAAAGAGCGATGACCAGTAACCTTTGGCGCCCCCAGGGCATCATACCCTACGTGGTGGAGCAGGGCCCCCGCGGGGAGCGGGCCTTCGACATCTTCTCGCTCCTGCTGAAGGAGCGCATCGTCTTCCTGGGGTGGCCCATCGACGACCAGATAGCTAACCTTATCGTCATGGAACTGCTCTACCTGGAGCGGGAGGACCCCGACAAGGACATCTACATGTACATCAACTCGCCGGGTGGCGTCATCAGCGCCGGGCTGGCTATCTACGACACCATGCAACTGGTCAAGTGCGACGTGGCCACAATCTGCGTGGGCGAGTGCGCCAGCATGGCCACGGTGCTGCTGGCAGCCGGCTCCAAGGGCAAGCGGTTCGCCCTGCCCCATTCCACCATCCACATCCACCAGGCCCGGGGCGGCGTCACCGGCCGCGCCGCCGACGTGGAGTCCATCGCCAAGCACGTCATCCGCCAGAACGAGCTGATACGCCAGATCCTGGCCTACCACACCGGGCAGCCCATCGATAAGATCGCCCAGGACACCGATCGTGAGTTCTTCATGGACGCCTACCAGGCCAAGGACTACGGCATCATCGACGAGATCCTGGTGAGCCCCAAGCTGCCGGCCGGCGCGCCCGGGGCCACGGCGGGGTCGTGACCATGCCGCCACGGGGCAACCGCAGCTACTCGTACCACTGCTCCTTCTGCGGCAAGGGGCAAGCGGAGGTGCGCCGCCTGATCGCTGGGCCCAACGGCGTCTACATCTGCGACGAGTGCGTGCAGCTCTGCAACGAGATCATCCGCGAGGACATGTCGCCCAGGGGCCGGCCGCAGGCGCAGCGCATTCCTCCGCCCAAGGCCATCTACCAGCAGCTCAGCGAGTACGTTATCGGCCAGGAGCATGCCAAGAAGGTGCTGTCGGTGGCCGTGTACAACCACTACAAGCGCGTGGCCGCCGGCCGCCACCTGCGGGACGTGGAGCTCGAAAAGAGCAACATCATGCTCATCGGCCCCACGGGCTGCGGCAAGACCCTCCTGGCGCGCACCCTGGCCAAAATACTGGACGTGCCCTTCACCATTGCCGATGCGACCTCCCTCACCGAGGCGGGCTATGTGGGCGAGGACGTGGAGAACATTCTGCTCCGCCTGATCCAGGCCGCCGACTACGATATCGCGCGGGCCGAGCGGGGCATCGTCTACATCGATGAGATCGACAAGATCGCCCGCAAGTCCGGCGACAACCCGTCCATCACTCGCGATGTGTCGGGCGAGGGCGTGCAGCAGGCGCTGCTGAAGATCATCGAGGGCTGCGTGGCCAACGTGCCGCCCCAAGGCGGGCGCAAGCACCCCCACCAGGAGTTCATCCAGATCAACACGAGCAACATCCTGTTCATCTGCGGCGGCGCCTTCGAGGGGCTGGAGCAGATCATCGACCAGCGCATCGGCAAGGGCCGGCGCAGCATCGGCTTCAAGGCCCACACCGCCCACGAGGACACCGCCAAAGTCAAGGACGAGCTCTTCAAGTACGTCACCCCCGATGACCTGCTGAAGTACGGCCTCATCCCCGAGTTCGTGGGCAGGCTGCCGGTCATCGTCAGCCTCCATTCCCTGGACAAGGGCTCCCTCATGCGGGTGCTGACGGAGCCCAAGAACGCCCTGGTCAAGCAGTACCAGCAGATCTTCGCCCTGGACGGAGTGGAGCTGGTCTTCACCGACGATGCCCTGGAGGCGGCAGCCGAAGAGGCCATGCGCCTGCGCACGGGCGCCCGGGGCCTGCGCACCGTCCTGGAGGAATGCCTCCTGGACGTGATGTACGAGATCCCCTCCCGTAGCGATATCAAGAAGTGCGTGGTGGACGCGGAGGCCATCCGCGGCCACCGGCGGCCCCTGCTGCTGACCCGCAACGGCCAGGTGGTGGACGTCTGGCCCGAGCAGGCCCAGGAAGAGACCGCCTGACCGTCGTTTGACTTCCCCCGTAGCGGCCGTCTATCCTGAAGGCGCCGTCATCAGGCCCGCCATGGCCAAGCAGCGGCTGGACGTCCTCCTGGTGGAACGTGGCCTGGTAGAGAGCAGGGAGAAGGCACGGGCCCGCATTCTGGCCGGACAGGTCCTCGTCGAGGGCAAGGCCGTCACCAAGCCCGGCATACTGGTCGACCCCGAGGCGACCCTGCGCCTGCTGGCCCCTCCTCGTTATGTCAGCCGCGGCGGAGAGAAGCTGGAGCACGCGCTGCGCGCTTTCTCCCTGGACGTGAACGGCCTCACGTGCGCCGATGTCGGCGCCAGCACCGGCGGCTTCACCGACTGCCTGCTCCAGCACGGTGCCCGCCGCGTCTACGCCATCGACGTGGGCTACGGTCAGCTCCATCCCCGCCTGAGAGGCGACCCGCGGGTGGTGGTCATGGAGCGCACCAATGCCCGCTATCTGAGACCGCTCCCCGAGCCCATCGACCTGGCCACGGTAGACGTCTCCTTCATTTCGCTGACCAAGGTGCTGCCGGCTGTGGCCGGCAGCCTGCGTCCCGGCGGGGCCATACTCGCCCTGTTCAAGCCCCAGTTCGAGGCCCGCCGAGGCGAGGTCCCCCGGCGGGGAGTGGTCCGCGACCCTCTGTTGCACGCGACCCTCATCGGTCGCTTCGTCGCCTGGGCGGTGGGGCAGGGCTATCGGGTAACGGGGCCGGTGCGCTCGCCGCTGCCGGGGGCCGAAGGGAACGTCGAGTTCTTTTTCCTGCTGCGGCCCCATGCGTAAGGTAGGGATCTTCGTCCATCCCCGGTTCCGGGCCGCCCACGACCTGGGGCGGGAACTGGAGCGCTTCCTCCAGGGCCAGGTCGAATCGGTCTGGCTCACCACTGCCTGGGACAGCCGCGCCCGCGAGCTGGTCCACGGGACGGAGCTGCTGGTCTGCATCGGCGGCGACGGCACCATGCTGTGGGCTGCCCGCGCCGTCATACCGTACCGCGTGCCCATCATGGGCATCAGCATGGGCAGGCTGGCCTTTCTGGCCGAGGTCCAGCCCGGTGAGGCGGTGGAGAAGCTGCGCCAGGTGCTGGCCGGCCAGGGACGGATAGAGGAACGCACCGTGCTACAGGCGAGCCTGGGCAGGCAGACCTACTACGGCCTCAACGACGCGGTCGTCGGCAGGGCCCGTCTGGGCCGGCCCATCTACGTGCAGACGCTCATCGACGGTGAGGCCGTGGCCCTGTACCGGGCCGATGCGGTCATAGTGGCCACCGCTACGGGCAGCACCGCCTACTCCCTTTCCGCCGGCGGGCCGCTCCTGCACCCCGAGGCGCGGGAGCTGGTGCTCACGCCCGTGTGCCCTCACCTGGCAGCGGCTCGGTCCCTCGTCCTCCATCCCGACGCTGTGGTGTGCCTCACCGTGCGTGGGGAGCACACGGCCTCCTTCAGCGTGGACGGCCAGGAAGACCTGCCCCTGGCACCGGGCGAATCGGTGGAGGTACGGCGGAGCCCGTACGTGGCCTGCTTCCTCCGCCTCTCGCCGCCCCAGCGCGATTACCTGTTCGTATCCCACCGCCTGGGGTGGCACCCCGGCAACACCGACCCCGACCGTCCCCTCGGCTCAACCTCCCGCCAGGAGGAAGACCTTGACGGACAGTAACGTCCCCGCGGAGCGCATCATCGAGAGCCGTTATCTGTACCGCGGCCACATCCTCAGCCTGCGCCTGGACACGGTGGAGCTGGCCAAGGGCGGCACGGCCCCGCGGGAGATCATCGAACACGAAGACGTGGCCGCCATCGTGCCGGTGGACGAGCGGGCCAACGTGGTGCTGGTACGGCAGTACCGGCTGGCCGTGGGCACCGACCTGCTGGAGGTGCCTGCTGGCGGCCTGCACCGGGGCGAGTCGCCGGAAGAAGCGGCCCAGCGGGAACTGGCCGAGGAGACCGGCTACCGGGCGCGCGAGCTGCGCAAGCTGGGCGGATTCTACGTCTCGCCCGGCTACACCAGCGAGTACATTCATCTCTACCTGGCCCAGGGGCTGGAGCCGGCCAGAGTCGATGCCGACCCCGACGAGGACATCGTGGTCGAGACGGTGCCCCTGTCCCACGCGCTGGCCCTAGTGCGCGAGGGCGTCATCCGCGACGCCAAGAGCATTATCGGCCTCCTGTGGGCGGCCCAGGAGCTGGGGCTGCTCGTTGAAGCTAAGGGTGGCGATGGTTAGAATGTCATTGGCCGTCGAGGTTTGGGAAGCTCGTAACAACCCTCCCTCACGTGCCCGATACCCCTGACTGGAGGTAAGCGATGGCGCAACGCCAGGCTGTGGCGCCGCCCCACCGCCTCGGCTTCGCCGCCACCCTGCGCCGGGACACCTGGTGGGTGGAGCCGGCGCTGGTGCTGGCCGCCCTGACAGTCTTCTTCGGCTACCTGACCGTTAGCGCCTTCCTCGACAACTGGGCCTTCGAGATCGGCCCTTACTTGTCGCCGGTGTTCGAGCCCAAGCTGCACGGCGTTTACAGCCAGTGGTGGTTCTCGCCCGCTCTGCTCATTCTCTGGGGCCCGGCGGGCTTCCGCCTCACGTGCTACTACTACCGGCTAGCCTATGGGCGCTCGGTGTTCATGAGCCCGCCGGCCTGCGCCGTGGGAGACCTGCCGCCACGCTATTACGGCGAGACCCGCTTCCCCTTCATCCTCCAGAACGTCCACCGCTATTTCCTGTACGTGGCACTGGTGTTCATACCCCTCTTGTGGATCGGTGCCATCCGCGGCTTTCACGACCCCGACGAGGGCTGGGGCGTGGGCCTCGGCTCCTTCATGCTGGTCATCAACGCCGCCCTGCTGAGCCTGTACACCTTCTCCTGCCACTCGCTGCGCCACCTGGTAGGCGGTGGCCTCGACTGCTTCAGTTGCTCTCTGTACAACCGGACCCGCCACCGCATCTGGTCGTGGGTGAGCAGGCTCAATGCCAACCACCGCCTGTATGCCTGGGCCAGTCTGGTCTTCATCGTCGCCACCGATGTCTACATACGGCTGGTGGCCAACGGCCACATCACCGATCCCAACACCTGGAGTCGCTTTTAGGGGGTGGAGCCATTGCCCGGCTATGAAGTGCACGAGTACGACGTCCTGGTAGTGGGCGCGGGCGGTGCCGGCCTGCGGGCCGCCATCGCTGCTGCCGAAGAGGGGGCCCGCACGGCGGTGGTCTGCAAGTCGCTGCTGGGCAAGGCCCACACCGTCATGGCCGAGGGCGGCATCGCCGCCGCCTTGGGCACCGTGGACCCCGATGACAACTGGCGCGTCCACTTCCGCGACACCATGCGCGGCGGCAAGCTGATGAACGACTGGCGCATGGCCATGATCCACGCCCAGGAGGCCCCCGAACGGGTCCTGGAGCTGGAGCGCTGGGGGGCCGTCTTCGACCGCACTAGAGACGGCCGCATCCTGCAGCGTCCCTTCGGCGGCCACCGTTACTCGCGCCTGGCCCACGTGGGCGACCGCACCGGTCTGGAGATGATCCGCACCCTCCAGCAGAAGGCCGTGGCCCTGGGCATCGACGTCTTCATGGAGACCACCGTCAGCCGCATCCTCACCGATGCCGGTCGCGTGGCCGGTGCCGTGGCCTACCGGCGCGAATCGGGCGAGCTGCTGGTCTTCCGCGCGAGGGCAGTGGTGCTCGCCACCGGCGGCGTGGGCAAGTGCTACAAGATAACCTCCAACTCCTGGGAGTATACCGGCGACGGCCACTCCCTGGCCTACTGGGCCGGCGCCGACCTGATGGACATGGAGTTCGTCCAGTTCCACCCTACCGGCATGGTCTGGCCTCCCAGCGTGCGGGGCATCCTGGTCACCGAGGGCGTGCGAGGCGAGGGAGGAGTGCTGCTCAACAACAAGGGCGAGCGCTTCATGTTCAACTACATCCCCGAGTACTACCGGGCCGAGACGGCCGAGAGCGTGGACGAGGCCGACCGCTGGTACACCGACAAGCGCAATAACCGTCGTCCGCCGGAACTCCTGCCCCGGGATGTAGTGGCCCGCGCCATCAACTCCGAAATCAAGGCGGGGCGCGGCTCCCCCCATGGCGGCGTCTTCCTGGACATCGCCACCCGCATGGGACGGGAGCAGATCCTGCGCAAGCTGCCTGGCATGTACGAGCAGTTCCTGCGCCTGGCCGATGTCGATATCACCAAGGAGCCCATGGAAGTGGGCCCGACCATGCACTACATCATGGGCGGGGTGCGGGTTGACGCCGAGACGGCCGCCACCACCGTCCCCGGCCTGTACGCAGCGGGCGAGGTTGCCGCCGGCCTCCACGGGGCCAACCGGCTGGGCGGTAACTCCCTCTCCGACCTGCTGGTGTTCGGCCGCCGCGCCGGCCTGCACGCCGCCCGCTATGCCGCCTCCCTCGCCCAGGTCCCCTCCATCAGCGGCGACGAGATCGAAGAGATCGCCAACGAGATGTACGCCCCCTTCCATTGCGCCGACGGCGAGAACCCGTTCTCCATCCAGAAGGAGCTCCAGGAGACGATGCAGGACCTGGTGGGCATCGTCCGCACCGGCGACGAGCTCAAAGAGGCCCTGCGGCGCATCCAGGCCCTCAAGGAACGTGCGCAGAGGGTCTCGGTCCCGGGCAACCAGCAGTACAACCCGGGCTGGCACCTGGCCATGGACCTGCGCTCCCTGCTGACGGTGGCCGAGGGCATCGCCCTCTCTGCCCTCGAGCGCAAGGAGAGCCGCGGCGCCCACACCCGCGAGGACTATCCCAAGGAGGACCCGGAGCAGGCCAAGTTCAACCTGGTGGTGCGCCGCAACAGCGACGGCGAGCCCGTCCTGGAAAAGGTGCCCCGCCCCGAACTGCCGGAAGAGGTCCGCAAGATTCTGGAGGAGGCTTAGCCCGTGGCCCTGAGGACCATCAGCATCTACCGTGGCGACAGTGGCGGCGGCCGCTTCGTGGACTTCCAGGTGGACGTGGAGGAGGGGAACGTTGTCCTGGACGTGGTGCTCAAGGTCCAGGCGGAACAGGCCCCCGACCTGGCTGTGCGCTGGAACTGCAAGGCCGGACGCTGCGGCTCCTGCTCGGCCGAGATCAACGGGCACCCGCGGCTCATGTGCATGACGCGCATGAGCATGTTTCCGGCCGACCGCCCCGTATACGTGGCGCCCCTGAAGACCTTCCCCCTAGTCAAAGACCTGGTCACCGACGTCTCCCTCAACTACCAGATCGCCAAGACCATCCCGCCCTTCCAGCCGCGGCCCCCCGACCCCGATGGCCTGTACCGCATGAGCCAGGAGGACGTGGACCGTGTGCAGGAGTTCCGCCGCTGCATAGAGTGTTTCCTGTGCCAGAACGTCTGCCACGTCATCCGCGACCACCCCGAGAACAAGGCCCGTTTCTACGGCCCTCGCTGGTTCGTGCGCCTGGCCGAACTGGAGATGCATCCCCTGGACACGGCCGACCGCCGCCAGCTGATACGCGAGATGGCTGGCGTGGGCTTCTGCAACGTCACCAAGTGCTGCACTGAGGTCTGCCCGGAGCACATCAAGATAACCGACAATGCCATCATCCCTCTGAAGGAGCGGGTGGTGGACCTCTACTTCGACCCGTTGCGCTGGTTGGCGGACAGGCTGAAGGGCAAGCGGCCCGGAGCAGTGGGCGCCCAGCAGTAGCAAGCAGGCCGGGCGCCGCCCGTCTCAGGCGAGGGGGAGGCTGGCCTCGCGCCGCCTCGCCGATTGGCACAGGAACTCGATGGCCACGGCTCGCGCCGGCCATTGTCCCCTGACACGCAACCCCAGCAAAGGCAAGTCGGGGCAGCCCGAGCGGAGCGCACGCAGCAGGCGTGCTTCCATGGGCGACGGTGGGTCGTCCAGGGGCGCTGTCAGGGCCTTCAACGCTGCCAGCCTGGCCTCGGAGCGAGACTGCCCCAGCCCCACGCCCAGCACGAGCGGCGGGCACAGCCGTTCGCGGGCCCCCCGCACCGCAGCCAGCACACGCCGCGCCACGCCTTCCTCCCCCTCGCCCTCCACCAGAGTGGAGCATCGGGCCACGCCCCGGCAGGCCCGCCCTTGCACCAGCACGCCGAGGCGGGCTCCCCCACTTGCCCCACTCTCCAGGACCAGGCGCGCTGGCCCTCCCAGGTAGCCTCCGGCAAGGGCGTGGCGGGCCGCCCGCCTCACGGCCGAGAGCAGCGTCCGAGCCTCCTCCCCCAGGTCATCGCTCACGGCGAGGAAGAACACCGGCGTCCCTCTGTCCTCGCACAGGGGGAGCGACTCGGCTGCGGCGGCCTCGGCGTTACGTAGGGCCAGGCCCAGGACGCGGCGCGTCCTGGGGTCACGCTCGCTCTCGTGGGCGCGGCGGAGCGCTGCGAGCACGTCGGGGGCCAGGGAGCAGGCAGTCGCTCGGCAGAGGTCCAGCGCGGCCTCGGTCAGGGCCGCCCGGTCGCCCTTCATAGGGGCCCCTACTTTATGACGGCGACCAGTTCCTGCACGGCGGCGGCGGCGCGGCGCAGGCCCTCCAGTTCGTCGGGGGCAAGGGGGGCCTCGTACACGGCCTCCACACCGCCCGCGCCGAGGCGCACGGGCACACCGGTGTACGCGCCGCGGATGCCGTACTCCCCTTCCAGATAGGCGCAGCAGGGGAGGATGCGCTTCTTGTCCAGCAGGATCGACTCCACCATGGCCACCGTGGCGGCGGCAGGGGCATAGAAGGCGGAGCCGGTCTTGAGCAGGCTCACCACCTCGGCGCCGCCGTTACGCGTCCTCTGGACGACGGCCTCGATGCGCTCCTTCGGCAGCAGGTGCGTGAGGGGAATGCCGCCCACCATGGCCGTGCTCACTACGGGCACCATGGTGGCCTCGGTGTGGCCGCCCAGCACGTAGGCGTGCACGTCCTCCACCGAGCAGCCCACCTCCCAGGCGATGAACGTCCGGTAACGAGCGCTGTCCAGCATCCCACCCTGACCGACCACCCGCTGCCTCGGCAGCCCGGTGACGTCCCGGGCCACATGGCACATGGCGTCCATGGGGTTGGCGAAAATGATAAAGATAGCATCGGGCGACTGCTCCAGCGCCCGCTGGCAGACCTCGCGCACGATGCCGGCGTTGGTGTTCAGCAATTCTTCGCGGGTCATGCCGGGGCGGCGCGGCACCCCCGAAGTTACCACCACCACATCGGAGCCGGCCGTATCCCGCCAGTCGTTGGTGCCGACTACTCTCGCGTCGAAGCCCACCACGGGCGCGGACTCGGCCAGGTCCAAGGCCTTGCCCTGGGGCAGTCCCTCGATGATGTCGATCATCACCACGTCGACGTATCCGGTCTCAGCCAGACGCTGGGCCATGGTGCCGCCGGTCATACCGGCGCCGACCACCGTCACCTTTCTGCGCATGGTGTCCTCCTGAAGGGATGGTATGGGGCCTGGCGGGGCGCTAGTCCATGTGGCGCAGCTTCTCGACGATGGCGTCGGCCACCTGGGACGTCCCCACCGCCGTCGGGTCGTCGCGATGGGGCTTCATGTCATAGGTAACCGACTTGCCCTCGCGGATAACCGCCGCCATGGCCTGCTCCATACGGTCGGCGGCCGACATCTCGCCCAGGTAGCGTAGCATCATCACCGCCGAGAACATCATGGCCATGGGGTTGACCTTGTTCTGGCCGGCATATCTGGGCGCGCTGCCGTGCACCGGTTCGAACACGGCCAGGTCATCGCCGAAGTTGGCGCCAGGGGCCACGCCCAGGCCGCCCACCAGGCCAGCCGACAGGTCGGAGAGGATGTCGCCGTACAGGTTGGGCAGCACCAGCACGTCGTAGTTCTCAGGGCGCTGCACCAACTGCATGGTCATGTTGTCCACGAGCATTTCTTCGTACTGGATATCGCTGTATTCTTCGGCCACGCGCCGGGCCACGGCGAAGAACAGTCCATCGGTGTACTTGAGGATGTTGTCCTTGGCCACAGCCGTCACCTTGCGGCGCCCGTAGGCGCGGGCGTACTCGAAGGCGAAGCGCACGATACGCTCGCTGCCCCATTCGGAGATGACCTTCAGGCTGAGGCCCGCGTCCTCGCGAATGGGCTCCATGCCGTTTTGCACGCACAGGTCGGAGACGACCCGGATGGCCGGGTGCCCCTTCTCGAACTCCAGGCCGGCGTAGAGGTCTTCGTGGTTCTCGCGCACGATGACCAGGTCGATGTTCTCGTAGCGGCTGCGCACGCCCGGGTACCACTTGGCCGGCCGTACACAGGCGTACAGGTCGAGCAGCTTGCGCAGCGCCACGTTCACGCTGCGGAAGCCGCCGCCCCGGGGAGTGGTGATGGGGCCCTTCAGGGCCACCTTGTTCCGCCGCACCGACTCCAGGACGTCGTCGGGCAGCACGCTGCCGAACTTCTCCAGGGCGTTGATGCCGGCCTCCTTCACCTCCCAGTCGATGGGGACGCCGGTGGCCTCCACCACTCGCACCGTGGCCTCGGTGATCTCGGGGCCCGTGCCATCGCCGGGGATGAGGGTGACGCGGTAGGGCGGGCGCAGGTCGGTCCTGTGCAGAGTTACCATGGCGCTAACTCCTTCCGTGAGGGTGTGGACGGCCGTTCATGGCCTTGGCACTCGAGACCGGTCCTGGCTGGCATGGGGCTGGTCACGGCCACGCTCCATCGGCGGGCTCCGCGATTCGGCCCCGCCGGCGGCGGGGCCGAAGGCCGCCTGCTGCCCGGGAGGGAGCCCCTAAGAGAAGCGTTCCTGGAGGAACCGAGCCAGGTCGAACTCCTCCCGCCGAGTTTCCAGCTCCCGCACCTGCAACTCGTAAACAGGGCGCTCCTCCCTGTAGAAGATGCCCAGGTGCACTCTGTCCTCTGTCAGGGCCAGCTCCATGGCCGCCTTCAGGTCGCGGGTGTCCCAGCCCTCGGGCATCTCCGTAACTCGCTGGTCATAGAAGTCGTAGGTGTTGTAGAACTCGGCGCACGGGCTGTGCACATGAATGAAGGAGAACCCCTTGTGCTTGATCCCCTCGACGATGAGCTGGGCCAGTTCGTTGGGCCGGGCCGAGTAGCCCCGGGCCACGAAGGTAGCCCCCGCTGCCAGGGCCATGAGCACCGGGTTCATAGGCTTGGCGATGACCCCGTACGGGGTGGACTTGGTCTTGTGCCCCATGAAGGAGGTGGGCGATGCCTGGGCCTTGGTCAGGCCGTAGGTCTGGTTGTCCATCATGACGCACGTGACGTCGATGTTACGGGCCGCCGCGTGGGGCAGGTGCCCCATGCCGATGGCCATCAGGTCGCCGTCGCCGCCCAGCACCAGCACCGTCAGGTCGGGCCGCGTCAGCTTTATGCCCGTGGCGATGGGCAGCGCCCTGCCGTGGACTCCATGGAAGCCGAAGGTGCTCATGAAGTAAGGAGCGCGGCTCGAGCAACCGATGCCCGAGACCACCACCACCTGGTGCTTGGGCAACTGCAGGGCGGCCAGCGCCTTGAACGTGGCGCTCAGCACGCCGAAGTCGCCGCAGCCGGGGCACCATACAGGCTTCTGGTCGCTGCGATAGTCCTTGACCGTCAGGACATCGGATGGGCGCTCGGCTGTCGCGGCACCGTCAGGCATCGCGCATGACCTCCTCTATCTTGGCCAGGATCTCGCCCGGAGTGAAGGGCAGGCCACCGATCTTGTTGACGCGGATGGCCCGCACCCCCATGTGGGCCGCCAAGTGGTGGGCGAGCTGGCCCTGGTAATTGACCTCCGGCACCATCACCTTCTGCACCGAGCCCAGGAACTCCTGCAGTCGCTCCTTGGGCAGCGGGTTCAGCGCCCGCAGGTGGAGCCCTGCCACCTTATACCCCTTGGCCAGGGCGCGGTCAATAGCCTCGCGCACGGACCCCTCGGTGGCTCCCCAGGAGATGACGCCCAGCTCCGCCTTGGCCTCGCCGTAGCGCGTCGCGTACTCGGACGTGTCGATCTCCTGGCGGCAGGTCTCCAGCTTGCGGAAGCGCTTGGCCGTCATTGCCTCGTGCACCTGGGGAGTCAGCACGGGGTGCCCCAGCTCGTCGTGCTCCAGTCCCGGGGCCACGTAGGTGTGGCGGTCCAGACCGGGCACTGCCATGGGCGAGACGCCGGTGTCCGTTATCCGGTAGCGCCGGTACTGGCCGGGCTCCACGCCGTCGGGCCGGAGCCGCTGCGCTACCTGCAGCGTCGACACGTCGGGCAGCTCCATGGTCTCGGTCCGGTGGGAGAGGGACTGGTCGGAGAGGAGGATCACCGGGCACTGGTACTTCTCGGCCAGATTGAAGGCGTTGACGATCATGCGCAGGCAGTCGGCCACCGAGCCCGGCGCCACCACGATGCGCGGGAAATCGCCATGCCCGGCGTAAAGGGCATGGAACAGGTCGCCCTGCTCCAGCTTGGTCGGCATGCCGGTGCTGGGGCCGGAGCGCTGGGCATCCACGATGACCACGGGTATCTCGGCCATGGAGGCGAGGCCCAGAAGCTCCACCATCAGGGAGAGGCCCGGCCCCGAGGTGGCCGTCATCGCCTTCACACCGGCATACGAGGCGCCGATGACCGAAGCCAGGGCCGCCATTTCGTCCTCGGCCTGGAGACAGACGCCGCCCAGCCTGGGCAGCTCCGCGGCCATGGCTTCCAGGATGTCGGACGCGGGCGTGATGGGGTAGCCGGCGAAGTAGCGGCAGCCGGCATGCAGCGCCCCGGCCACGATGGCCTGATTGCCGCTCACCACCAGCCGGGAGACGTTGTCGGCCGAGCCCAGCCAGAAGCCGTCACGCTTGGTGAGGCTGTTGACGTACTCGTATCCGTAACGCAAGGCCTCCAGGTTCTTGTCCAGGAGCTCCTTGCGGCGCTGGTAGCGGGAGACTACCATCTCCTCCAGGGCAGAGAGGGGCAGGCCGAACAACCCCGCCAGCACCCCCTGGATGAGGGTATTGGTGCCCCGCACGAACTCCAGCTCCTGCCGGGCGATCTTCTGGAAGGGGATGCCGTAGAGCACGATGCCATCCCCTTCCTCACGGGGATGTACCAGCTCCGAGTCGTAAATGAGGACGCCGCCCGGGTTCAGGTCCTCCCGGTGCAGCTCGTAGGCCTCCTGGTCGAAGGCCACCAGCACATCGCATCCGTCGCCGATGGAAATGACGGGACGATGGCTGATCCGCACCTGGAACCAGGCATGGCCTCCCTTGATCTCTGCGGGATAGGTGCGAAAGGTGAAGGTATGGAAGCCGATGTGGGCCGCAGCCTGGGTGAAGTTCTCGCCGGTGCTGATTACGCCGCCAACTGCCGTGTCGCCGCCGATCCTGATGATGAAATCATCCCTGGGCATAGCTCCTCAGTCCTTTTGACCTCCTCCCCTAGTGGGGATGCCACAGCTATTGTAGCAGAGAGGGAGCCCTATGAACAGGGCCCATCGCCAGGAATAGAAGGATTCTAGAAGCGAGGCCCCTTCCCGCTGGGACTCGCTTCGGCCTATATAATGGGGCTAGAGCCTTCCCGCAAAGGAGCGTCCGATGATCAAGGCATACGTGCTCATCGTCGCCGACCCCGCCCGCACTCCTCAGGTGGCCGAAGAGATCCGCAAGATCCCGGGCGTGGTGGAGTGCCACCAGGTTATGGGGCCTTACGACATCGTGGCCGAACTGGAAGTGGAGAACCTGACCGACATCCCCCCTATCCTGGGGGAGCGCATCCGGAAGATCGAGGGCATCCACAGCACCACGTCGCTGGTGACCCTGCCCGAGAGCTAGGCGGACTCGGTCGGCTCCAGCACCACCAGCGGGTCGCCCTCGCTGACCCGGGCCCCGGCCTGCACCAGCACCTCCTTGACCCGGCCGGCCACCGGCGCGGCGACCTCGTTCTCCATTTTCATGGCCTCGATGACCAGCAGGACCTGCCCTTCCTCCACCGTATCGCCCACGTTGACCTCTACCCGGACCACCCGCCCGGTCATGGGCGCCATGACCACGCCTGGCCCGGCCGCCGTCAGGGCGCGGCGCGGCTGCGTCGATGAGGCCCTCGGTCGAGGCCTCGACGCGGCGCCGCCCTTGACCTCCACCTGGTGCTGGCGCGCGTCCACCAGCACCGCCAGAGGGCCCTCGCCGTGGGACTCCTCCGGCAGCTGGACGTAGTAGGGCCGTTCGTTGACGTAGACAGCGACGATGCCGCGGTGTCTCCGGGCCCGCACCGAGAACTCGCGGCCGTTCACGAGCACCGACTCGCCCCGGTGCTCCACTTCAAACTCCTGGCTGTCCACCACCAGCTTCACGGCACACCTGCCCGGTTCAGGAGACGGCGACGACCGGCCACCTTCCACAGGGAAACCTCACGCCGGGGCGCGGCCGCTGGCTGGGGGCGGGCGTGGTCCTGCGCCAGGGCCACCGCGATGGCCGCTACTTCTTCAGGCTCCAGGCCGCCACCCCGCGCCCGCCATTCCAGGAACTCCCGCGCCACCTGTGGGAACAGGACGTAGGAGACCACGTCCTCCTCCGAGCTCGCCAGTTCGCCCAGGTCCGCCCGCGCCTTCTCCAGCTCCGGCGGGATGTGGTCGGCAGGGCGGCCGCTGATGACGTCGGCATCGCCCAGCACCTTGCGCTGGACGTCGGGATCGATGGGCGCGGGGGGGCGGCCGTAGTACCCCTGGACGTAGGCCCTGGTCTCCCGCGTCACCTGCTTGTACCGCTCGCCGGCCAGGACGTTGAGCACCGCCTGGGTACCCACGATCTGGCTGGTGGGAGTGACCAGGGGCGGATAGCCGAGCTCGGCCCGCACGCGCGGGATCTCGGCCAGCACCTCGGGCAGGCGGTCGGCGGCGCCCATCTCTCGCAGCTGCGAGAGCAGGTTCGATATCATTCCGCCGGGGACCTGGTGGATCAGCACCCCCACGTCCACCGTCACCTCGCCCTCGAAGGCAGCATACTTCCGCCGCACCTGCGCGAAGTAGTCAGCGATTTGCGACAGCAGCTCCAGGTCGAGACCTGTATCGTATGGCGTGCCGTGGAGCGTGGCCACAAGGGACTCGCACGGCGGCTGCGAGGTGCCCAGGGACAGGCTGGAGATGGCGCAGTCTACCACGTCCACCCCCGCCTCGATAGCCTTCAGCACCGCCAGCGGCGCCAGCCCGCCCGTGGAGTGGGTGTGGAGCTGCACGGGCACCGGCACCGTGTCCTTCAGACGCTTGACCAGCTCGTAGGCCTCGTAGGGACGGAGGATGCCCGCCATGTCTTTGATACAGATGGAGTCGGACCCCATCTCCACCAGCTCCTGGGCCAGGCGGGCATACAGGTCGATGGTGTGGACAGGGCTTATGGTGTAGCAGATGGTGCCCTGGGCGTGGCCGCCGTACCGCTTCACGGCCCGGATGGCCGTCTCCAGGTTGCGCAGGTCGTTGAGGGCATCGAAGATGCGAAAGATGTCCATGCCGTTCTTGACGGCCAGCTCCACGAACTTCTCCACCACGTCGTCGGCATAGTGGCGGTAGCCGACGACGTTCTGCCCACGCAGCAGCATCTGCAAGGGAGTGCGACGGAAGCACTGCTTCAGCCGGCGGAGGCGCTCCCAGGGGTCTTCGCGCAGGAAGCGCAGGCAGGTGTCGAAGGTGGCCCCACCCCAGACCTCGACGCTGTGGAAGCCCACCTCGTCCATCAGGGGGGCGATGGGCAACATGTCCTCGATGCGCATACGGGTAGCCAGCAGGCTCTGGTGGGCATCGCGTAGTGTAGTGTCGGTGACGCGCACGCCCATGGCCGCCGCCTCCCTAGAGCGGGATGTTACCGTGCTTTTTGGGCGGGTTGGTGTCGGTCTTGTTCTTCAGCATTTCCAGGGCGCGGATGATCTTGGCCCGCGTCTGGCGCGGGTCGATGACGTCGTCGATGAATCCGCGGGAGGCGGCCACGTACGGGTTGGCGAACTTCTGTCGGTATTCTTGGATCAGCTCTTGCCGCCGCGCCTCCGGGTCGGCCGCCTGTTCCAGCTCGCGCCGGAAGACAATGTTCACCGCCCCCTCCGGCCCCATGACGGCGATCTCTGCCGTGGGCCAGGCGTAGTTGATGTCGGCCCGCAGGTGCTTGGAGCCCATCACCAGATAG
>BEIA01000020.1 GCA_002898715.1 bacterium HR24
TCCAGGCGCTGAAGGCCTTGGCCGGAGCCGACTTCCGCGACGATCCCTACTCCCCCCTTCCCCTGGAGCTGGCCCTGGTGGAAGTGCTGGGAGCGCCTGCGCGCTCCGCCCCGTCGTCGGCGCCGGCAGCGGCCCAAGACCCGCCCGCCGACCCCGCGCCGGCCGAGGAGCCGCTGCCTGCGCAGGGCCAGCCCCAGGTCGACGACCCGGGCTCTCTGCACGAGCGCCTCGTATCGTTATGCCGGCGGGTGAACCTCTCCCTGGCCGACCTGCTGGGCAGCGCCCGCATCGCCCGGGTAGACGAAGAAGAGCTGGTGCTGGGCTTCCCCTACCGGCAGCTCGTCCAGCACATGGACCGGCCCATGTACCGCGAAGTCCTGGAGCGCATCGCCTCCGAGGCGCTGGGCCGACCGGTGCGGGTGCGGCTGGAACTGGCCTCCCCGTCCCGGACGGGCCGCGGCGGGCACCTGCTCAGGGAGGCGCTGCGCCATGGCGCTGTCCCCATCGCCCAGGAAGGAGGCGAAGACGATGTCCCCGCAGAAGAGGCCTGAACGAGACCTGATGCGCCAGATCCAGCAACTCCAGGAGCGGGTTGCCCAGGCCCAGCGCGCCCTGGAAGATACGGTGGTGGAGTCCTCTGCCGGCGGCGGCGCCGTGACGGTGGTCATGAACGCCCGCCCCCAGCTCCTCTCCATCGCCATACGACCCGAAGCCGTGGACCCCGACGACGTGGAGATGCTCCAGGACCTGGTGATGGCCGCCGTCAACGAGGCGCTGGAAAAAGTGCGGGCGGCCCAGATGCAGCAGGTCATGGGCATCGCCGGCGGCCTGGGCCTTCCCGGCCTGGGGCCGTGACCCGTTCAGGGAACGCCCCGCCTGGCCTATAATGAATGTGCTTAGCTGAGCGAACAAAGGGGGCGTTTCTGTTGCAAGAGTCCGCTGCAGCCGTCGGCCCTGTGGCCCGGCTCATCGAGGAGTTCCACAAGCTGCCCGGCATCGGGCCCAAGAGCGCCCAGCGCCTGGCATACCATGTCCTGCGCGCCCCGGCGGCCGAGGCCCGCGCCCTGGCCGACGCGATCATCGAGGCCAGAGAGAGGGTTACCCTCTGCTCACGCTGCCAGTACCTCACCGACACCGACCCCTGTCGTTTCTGCAGCGACCCCCAGCGCGACCGTGCTACCGTCTGCGTAGTGGAGGAGCCCCTGGACGTGCTGGCCATCGAGCGCAGCGGACGCTATCGCGGCCTTTATCACGTCCTGCATGGAGTCATCTCGCCCATGGACGGCATCGGCCCCGAGGACCTCAAAGTAGGGGAGCTGCTGGACAGGCTCCGCTCGGGCGAGGTGAGGGAAGTCATCGTCGCCACCAACCCCAGCCTGGAGGGGGAGGCGACAGCCATGTACCTGGCCCGTCTGCTCCGCCCCCTGGGCGTGCGGGTGACGCGCCTGGCCCGGGGCCTACCCATGGGCGCCGACATCGAGTATGCCGACGACGTGACCATCGCCCGCGCCCTGGAAGGACGTCAGGAGCTGTAGGCAGATGGAGACGCCCCGGCTCTTCAAGACCGAGGCCATCGTCCTCCGCCACCGCCCGCTGGCCGAGGCGGACCGACTGGTCGTCCTCCTCTCGCCCACTCATGGCAAGGTGGAAGCCAAGGCCAAGGGCGTGCGGCGGGCCAAGAGCCGCATGGGCGGCCACCTGCAGCCCCTGACCCGTGTCCTCGTACAGCTAGCCCAGGGCCACACCCGCTACGTCGTCGCCGGGTGCCAGACCCTGGAAAGCTTTCCCGCCCTCCAGGCCGACCTCGACCGGCTGGGCATGGGCCTCTACGCCTGCGAGCTGGTGGACCGCTTCCTGCCTCCGGGCAGCGAGTCGTATCTGGCCTATCACCTGCTGCTGGAGACGCTGCGCTGGCTGGAACAGGGCGCGTCGCCCGCCCTGGCGCTGCGCAGGCTGGAGGCCCGCCTGCTGCACCAGGGGGGCTTCGGCCCCGAGCTGGGCCGCTGCCTCGCCTGTGGCGCAACGGCGGTGGAGCGCGGGGCCTTCTCGCCCCTGGCCGGGGGCGTCCTCTGCCCGGCCTGCGCGCCCGGGCAGGCAGGCGCACGTCCCCTCAGCGCCGGCGCCCTCGCCGCCCTGCGCGTGCTACAGAAGGGGCCGGCCGGGCAGGTATCGCGCCTGCGCCTGCCCCCAGCCATCGCCCGGGAGGTGGAACTGCACCTCCGGGCCTACATCGCCCACCTTCTGGAGGGCGATGCCCGCTCCACGTCGTTCCTCGACCACCTGCAACGGCAGTTGCTGACCGCCGCTCAGGAGGCCTGAGGCTATGCCCCTGTATGAGTATTACTGTCAGCAGTGCGATGAGGTGTTCGAGGCGCTGCGGTCGATCAGGGAGTCCGACCGGCCCGCGGTATGCCCTCGCTGCGCTGGGGAGGCGGAGCGTATCATGCCCACCTCCTTCGCTGCCCGTTCCTTCAAGGCGGGCTATCCCCAGCGGGTGCCCTACCACCAGCGGCCCGTGTACAACCGGCCGCCCAAATTCGACCGCGTCATCGCGCCGGTGCGCCAGGAGACGGCACAGAAGGCCCCTCAGGGCCAGGGAAAGGAGGGATGAGGATGCCCCTCTACGAGTACTACTGCCGTGAGTGCGACGGCATCTTCGAGTACTTCCGCCCCATGCGCGATGCCTCCCTGCCGGCTCCCTGTCCCCAGTGCCACCGCGACGCGGAACGCATCATGTCCAGCTTCACGGCCTTCACCATGCGCGACGGCTACCCCCGCCGCATACCCGACAAGGGCACCTACTGGCACCTGGAGCGGGAAGTGAAGACCCTGGCCACGCGCATGCGCCACTACGAGCACCCGGAGCTGGCCGAGCCAGAGGTAAAGCCCAAGCCCACCAAGGGCGAACTAGAAGAAAAGGCCGAGCAAGAGCGAGTGGAGAAGTCGGAAGAGAGCTACCGCAAGCGGTGGGGCGTGGACAAGCAGGGCTTCCCCTTGCCCATCACCGTCAAGAAGAAGGCGCCCAAGACCATAATCAGCCCGCACGGCCGCGCTGAGGTCAAGGACTAGCTGGAGTAGGTCTTCGCGGGCCAGGGCCTCAGCGAGGGGCCCCTGCAGAATCCCCCGGCGCTCCCGGGGAGTGCGGGCAGCCTACCGCCCCCTTCAGCGGTACCGCGGTGCGCTCGCTCCGGCGTCAACCGGTCCACAGCAGACGATCGTCGGCGGGCCCGGGCGGGCGGTAGCTAGCTGCGGCGCTCCAGGATGTACTCCGCCAAATACTCCAGCGTCTGGCGCGCCTCGGTGCCCGGCAGGACGTCCAGCGCCTCCAGGGCCCGACGGCTGAACTGGCGGGCTATGGCATACGACTCGTCCAAGACCTCTGAGTCCCGCACCATGAGCACGGCCTGTTGCAGGTGCTCCTGCGTGCGCTCGTGGAAGAACCGCTGTACGGGGTTGTCGTCCGGGTAGCGCTGCAGCAGCAACAGTGAGGGGAGGGTCAGGGTGCCCTGCATCAGGTCACTGCCCACGGGCTTGCCCATCTCGGCCTCGTCGCCAGTGAAGTCCAGGATGTCGTCCACGATCTGGAAGGCCATGCCCAGGTTGTAGCCGTAATCGCGCAGGGCCAGCACCCACTCCTCCGGTTCGCCGGCCACGATCGCCCCGCCCTCGCAGGCGGTGGCGAACAGCGATGCTGTCTTGCCGGCGATGCGGTGCAGATACTCCTGCACGTCCTGACGGGAATCGTACGCCGACATGTCCTGCGTGATCTCCCCCCGCGCCATGACCATCAGCGTATGGGCGAAGAGGCGGATGACGCGGATATTGCCAGTGCGGGCCACCAGCTCGGCAGCGTGAGCGAACATGTAGTCGCCCAGCATGACCGAGGTGCTGTTGTGGAAGACGCTGTTCACGGTGGGCCGCCCGCGGCGAGTGTCGGCGCTGTCGATGACGTCGTCGTGAACCAGGGTGGCGGTATGCAGTAGCTCCACCGAGGCGGCCAGGGGCACCAGCAGGTCGAGGCGGTAGTCGCCGAAGGTGCCCGAGAGCAGCACCAGGGCCGGCCGCAGGCGCTTGCCCGACCCGGAGAGGACGATGTCCAGCATATGGGCCAGGGGCGGATAGTCCACCTGGCGCAGGGAGGCCATCAGCTCCTCTACCAGGGCCAGGTCCTGCTGCACGGGCCCGTACAGCTTGGCAGCGACCATCTAGGCTCCTTCCTCCCCGCCGATGTCCCCCAGGCCGAAAAGCCAGGCGGCGGCCAGGGCGGTGCCCCGGGCCACCCGCGACGGCTCCTCCCCTCTCAGCCTGGCGATAGCCTCCACTGTCCGTGGCAGGTAGCTGGGCTCGTTGCGCCTGCCCCGGTGGGACTGGGGGGGCAGGTAGGGGGCATCGGTCTCTACCGTCAGCCAGCGCAGCGGTATGCCGCGGGCCACGGTGCAGATGCGCTCACTCTTGGGATAAGTGCAGGTGGCCGGCACCGACACCAGGAACCCGATCTGCACGTAACTCAGGGCCAGGGAGAGGTCGCCCGCAAAACAGTGCATCTGGCCCAGGGGGCGGTCTTTGGGCCAGTCGGGCAGCACCGCCCGCTCGTACGCCTCCAGTACGCGGAAGGTCTCCTCGTCGGCCTGGCGCGAGTGCACCACCACCGGCAGCCTCAGCTCGGCTGCCAGCTCCAGCTGGGCACGGAAGGCGCGACGCTGGTCCTCCGGCGGCGACAGGTTGCGGTAGAAGTCGAGGCCGGTCTCGCCGATGCCCACCACCTTGGCCGAATCGGCCATACGACGCAAGGAGCGGAGCGCCCGGCCGTCCAGCCGGCTGGCATAGTGGGGATGGACACCGATGACGGCGTAGACGTCGGGATGCTCGTCGGCCAGGTCGATAGCCCGACGGCTGGACTCCAGGTCCCAGCCCACCACGACAAAAGCGCGCACGCCCGCCTCTCGTGCCCGGGCCAGCACCTCGCCACGGTCCGCCTCGAACTGGCGGTCTTGCAGATGGCAGTGGGAGTCCACCAGCACCGCTAGACCCCCAGGCGGGCCTCCTCCTCGGCTACGATGCCCGGGTCGAGCTTCTTGAACAGGGGCTCTGGCTCGGCCAGGTGCTGCCCGGGACGGGGCAGGTCGAACTTCCAGCCCTGGGACTCCAGAGTGCCGCGGTAACCGAGCATCTGGTGCAGGCGCTGGCTGGTGAAGGGCAAGTAGGGGTAGAACGCAACCTTGAGCCCGTTGATGGCAGCGATGCTGGTGTAGATGACGGTGGCGCAGCGGGGCCGGTCCTGGGCCACCAGGCGCCAGGGGGCGCTGTCCTCAAGATAGCGGTTCGCCTCGCGGGCCGCCGCCATGGCCGCCTCCACCCCCGCCCGGAAGCGGCAGGCGGCGATGCTCTCGCCGGCGCGCTTCAGCGCCTGCTCCACATGGTGCAGCAGCGTCCGGTCGCGCTCCAAGAGCTGGGCCGGGGTGGGGATGGCCCGGTCGAAGTGCCGGTAGGCGAAGGCCAGCACACGGTTCACCAGGTTGCCCCAAGTGGCCACCAGCTCGTCGTTGTTGCGGCGCACGAAGTCCGCCCAGGTGAAGTCCGAGTCCGAGGTCTCGGGCATGGTCACCGCCAGGTAGTAACGCAACGGGTCGGGGTCGTAACGGGAAAGGAAGTCGAGCACCCATACGGCCAGGTTGCGACTGGTGGACGCCTTGGCACCCCGCACTGTCTGGTACTGGTTAGCCGGCACATCGTAGGGCAGGTTGTAGGTCTCGCCGGTGGCATCGGAGTAGGCCATGAGCTGGGCCGGCCAGATCAGGGTGTGGAAGATGATATTGTCCTTGCCGATGAAGTAGTACGTCTTGCACCGGGGGTCCTGCCAGAACTCGCGCCACTTCTCGGGGTCGCCCTGTCGCTGGGCCCACTCCTTGGAAGCCGACAGGTAGCCTATGACCGCTTCGAACCAGACGTAGATGCGCTTGTCCTCGTACCCCTCCAGGGGAATGGGCACACCCCACGAGATGTCACGGGTGATGGCCCGGTCCCGCAGCCCCTGCTCCAGCAGCGACAGCGAGAAGTTGAGGACGTTCTTGCGCCAGTGGGCCTTGTCGCTGGACAGCCACTTGCGCAGCCGGTCGTTGTAGGCGCTCAGGCGCAGGAAGAAATGCTCCGACTCGCGGATCTCGGGACGGGAGCCATCGAAACGGCAACGGGGGTCGACGAGGTCCACCGGGTCGAGGACGTTGCCGCAGTTGTCGCACTGGTCGCCCCGGGCCGCCTCGTACCCGCAGATGGGGCACGTGCCCTCCACATAGCGATCGAGGAGGAACCGCTCCTCCACCGTGCAGAAGGGCAGCCGCATGGAGCCCTTGTAGATGTCCCCCCGCTCGTAAAGCTTCAGAAAGATGTCGTGCACGGTCCGGGCGTGGTTGTCGGTCCCGGTGGACGTGTACAGGTCGAAGCTGATGCCCAGCCGCCGCCAGGTCTCCAGGAACTCCTGATGATAGTAGGCAGCGATTTCGGCAGGCGACTTGCCCTCCTGCTCCGCCCGCACGGTGATGGGGGTGCCGTGCTGGTCGCTGCCCGAGACCATGAGCACCTGGTTGCCGGCGGTGCGGTGGTAGCGGGCGAAAATGTCGGCAGGCAGGTACGCCCCCACTATCTGTCCGGTGTGGAGGGGGCCGTTGGCGTAAGGCCAGGCGACACCGATGAAGATCTTTTCCGTCATGTCCGCTCAGTTGTGGATTTTAACACAGGCCCCCCTCCTGAAGGACGGGCCGTCTCTTCCACCCACAGCCGGTAGACCAGGCGGCGCGGCAGCCCGTACCGCGAGGCCACCTCTGCCACGGCCTCCCTTGCCCGCAGGCCCCGGGCGCGCAGGGCCGCCAGTTCCCGTCTCAGCGTTTCGTCATCGGCCTCCGGCACGGGAGCGGCAGCGCCGGCGATGACCAGCGTGAACTCGCCGCGCGGCTCCTGAAAGCGCTGCAGGGCCTGCGATACGTTGCCGCGGAACACCTCCTCGAAGGCCTTGGTCAGCTCGCGGCACACGGCCAGCGGGCGGTCGCCCAGCACCTCCAGGACGTCGGTCAGGGAGTCCCGCAGCCGGTGCGGCGCCTCGAACGCTACCAGCGTGCATTCCAGGCCCCGCACCTGGTCGAGCAGCCGCCGTCGGTCGCCCCGCCGGCGGGGCAGGAAGCCCAGGAACAGGAAGCGGCTGGCCGGGAGCCCGGAGACGGCCAGGGCAGCCACCACCGCCGAAGGCCCCGGGATCGGCACCACTCGGAAGCCGGCCCGCGCCGCCGCCGACACCAAATCCGAGCCCGGGTCGCTGATCCCCGGCATCCCGGCCTCGGAGACGAGGGCCACGTCCCCGTGCTGCAGGTGGGCCAGGAGCTGGGGTATGCGGGCGGCCTTGTTGTGCTCGTTGTAGCTGAGGAGGCGGGCACGGATGCCGTAGTGGGCGAGCAGCTTCCGGGCGGTGCGGGTATCCTCAGCCGCCACCAGCGAGACCTCGCGCAGGACGCGCAAGGCGCGGAGGGTAATGTCCTCCAGGTTGCCGATGGGCGTGGCTACCAGGTACAGGGTGGGCACGGTTCCATGTTAAGCGATGCAGCGATCCAGGGACCGGTGCAGGTGCGCCCGGCTACGGAAGCGGGTATATTGGTACCGCCCACCCGTCGAGGGGGGCACAGAGGAGGGCAGCATGCCGGAGGAGTCCAGCCGCGGCCGAAGGGCCATCTCCATACACGTCCACGCCGAGACGCTCGCGGAGCAGCTGAAGCGGGCCCGCGTGGAGGCCGAGGGCATAGGGGCGTTCCACATCTTCTGCGACGAGCCGGCCAGCATCGGCGGCAGCAACTCGGCGCCGGCGCCGCTAATGTATTTCGCCGCTTCGCTGGCCTTCTGACTGCTGACTCAGGTGTCCAGGTATGGACACGTGCTGAAAGTGCCAGTGGAAGGGGCCACGGCCAGGGTCACTGCGCACTTCTGGAGCGAGGGCTCGGCCCTGGCGGGCACTCTCAAGAACGGCTGCGACGGCTTCGAGCTGGAGCTGGATATCCGCTCGACAGCCCCGGCGACCGACATCGCCCGGCTGGTGCGAGTGGCCGAGGAGGCCTGTTACGTTCGCAACAGCCTTCTGGAGCCGGTGCCGGTGGCGCTGCGGCCCCTGCTGAACGGCGAGCCCCTGGGCTAGGACGCACCGCACTCGGCCATCAGGAGGCCGCCTGAGCAGCCTGCTGCTGGCGCCTCTTCCAGTCGAGGGCTACATCGATGTGCCGCGCCCACCATACCCCTTCGTGCTGGGCGATGTACTGTATCAATCGCTCCAGCATGGCGATGCGCGCCCTGTGCCCGATTATTTCCGGGTGCATGGTCAGCAGGAAGAGGCCGCCCTCCCTGTAGGCGCCGTCGAACTCCTGACGCCAGATCTCGAAGACATGGTCCGGCGACCACAGTCCGGGCATGTAAGGGAAGAAGTTGAAGATGAAGAAGGGGGCGTCGTCCAGCTCCCATGCCACCGGTAGCTCCACAATCTCGCTGTCCTTGCCATCAATGGGCAGCCAGTAGGGGTCGTCGGCGCCCATCAGGCTGCTGTCGTACACGAATCCGAACTCTCGCAGCAGGTAGGGAGTGTTGCGCCCCAGGTCGAAGGGCACGGAGCGGTTGCCCACTGGCCGCTGGCCGGTGACCTTCTCGAGCACCTCTAGGGAGTGGACCATGAGCTCGCGCTCTATCTCCATGCGCATGCCCACCACGCTCTCGTGGTGATGGCTGTGGTAGGCGATCTCATGTCCGCGGCGGGCTACTTCCTTGCACTCTTCGGTGTGGTGCTCGGCCGTCCAGGCCGGAATGAAGAACGTGGCCGGTACGCCGTACTTGTCCAGCAGGGACAGCACGCGGTGAATACCCACTCTGGCCCCGTATTCACCCCGCGAGAGGGGGGTGGGCGTGTTCATGCGGAAGGTCTCGAACCACAACGCCTCGGCGTCGAAGTCGAAGGACAGGGTCACCGCCACTCGCTTGCCCTCGCTCCACATGCTTTCACCTCCTCGGGCCGCTTCGTGCCCGGCCGCGGCCGGATATGCCACACCACCTGAGCAGGAACACGCCCAGTACCTGGGCGTAGGCCAGCACATCGTCCAGGTCTACCCGCTCGTCGACCCTGTGGATCCAGTAGAAGTCTCCGGGCCCGTAGACCACGGCCGGCGTGCCGTTCAGGGCGAGCCAGCCGGCATCGGTAATGGCGCCTCGCCCTCCCACCTGGAGGTTCTCCCCCCGCAACTGACGATAGACGGACATCAGCGTGCGGACGCCGTCGTGCTCCACGTCCAGGTCGGCCGGCGGCCACTCCATGCCCCTTTCCAGCCCGTCCCACTGCACTGCGGGAGGGTACTTGCGCAGCCAGCCATCCACCTGGGCCGCCCTGCGTACCTGCTCCTCGATCTCCGCCCGGACCTGCTCCCTGTCCTCCCCGGGCAAGTAGAGCACGACGAAGTCGGCCCAGCACCGGTCGGGCATGAAGCCGGGATTGCCGCCGCCACCGATGCTGTACACGTTGATGAGCGTTTGCGCCGGAGGAATGAGAGGATGACGCTTGAAGACAGCCCACTCCCTCTCCAGGTCGGCCAGGGCGGGGATGATGCGCAGCGACATTTTTTCGATGGCGTTGGCTCCCTCCAGGCCGCCACCGGCATGCAGGGCCAGCCGGCGCGCGTGCAGGTGCAGGGTGTAGGGACTGCGTATGGTGATACGCCCGCTGAGGACACCGACGGTGGCCACCAGGCTGCGGGCACGGGTGGCCTCGCCCACTATCGCGAAGTCGGCCCGGTAGCGCTCGGCGGCCGCTTTGGTGCCGGGCTCCGCCGCCTCTTCGCCCATGACCGACTGGACGATGACGTCGCCCCGCAGGGACACGCCCAGGTCGGCCAGCGCCTCCAGGACGTACAGGTAGGCCGCCAGCGCCGACTTCATGTCGGACGAGCCGCGGCCGTACAGCAACCGCCCCTCGATGACCGGCTCGAAGGGGTCGTGGCGCCAGGCGTCCGCCTGGCGCACCTCGGCCACATCGATGTGGCCGTTGAGGACCAGCGAGCGGCCGCCACCGCTGCCTTGAAGCACGCCCACCACGTCCGGCCGGCCCGGGAGGACATCGAACACGTCCACCTGGGCCCCCAACCGGCGCAGCCGCTCGGCCATCCACTCCTGGGCCGGCCCCTCGTTACCACCCGGCGGATTGTCGGTGCGAAAGCGCACCAGGGTGGCGAGCAGCTCCACCAGCCGCTCCTGGTGGGCACCGATGTAGCCCAGCAGCGCCCTCTCCAGCGCGGACAGCGCGTTAGCCGGCATCGATGGACCTCGGGAGACCGCCCAGTCCGGCCGGGGCAAGTCCTCGGCGGTGACCATTGCGAGCCTGAGCAAAGGTGCCCCGAGCCGACACGGGACAAATATATTATTCTCGGTTTGGCGCACGTCAAGCGGAAACCACGACGGCCTGGCCCGAATGAGGCCGCGGCCGCGGCGATGTCCCGGCCGAAACTGTGCCCGTCCTGGCGTCCGGCCTTCGCCCTAGTGGCCCGAGCGCGCCTCCATCAGGCGGGTGGCAACGCCGACCGGCGGCGCCATGGTCCACGGGCGCCGCCCCCACTCGCGCCAGGCCAGCCACACCCAGGCCATCAGCGGCGGCCCCAGGGCCACTGCCACCGTGACCAGCGCCTGCATCCCCGTATCGCCCCGCAGGAACCCCAGGTGGAATACCATCCGCTCGACCAGGGCGACGAAGCAGGCGGTGAAGGAGAGCAAGAGCGCCGGCGCCGCCCAGCGACTACCCCCGAGCAGGGCAGCGAAAGGCAGCACCCAGGCCACATACCAGGGATAGAAGAGGGTGGAGCCCACTGTCAGGTACAGGAACATGGACTGGTAGCATGACCAGACCAGCCCCTCGCCCTGCATGCCGGGTCGCAGCAGCAGCAGCAGGTAGGGGGCCAGGAAGGCCGAGGCAGCCAGCGCCCGCGCCGCCTGCATGGACTGCTCCAGGGGGAGGACCTTGGCCAGCCCGAGGAGGGCCACCTCGGCCAGGGAGTTGGCGAACCACGAGCGCTGGTCAATGCGCAGCGCACGGAAGGTGTCCATCCCTTCCCAGAAGGGGGCGAGCAGACCGATCCCCAGCACTACGGCCAGAACTGCCGCCAGCACCGCTTCCCGGCGGCGCCCGGGCGCGCCCCGCAGCCAGGCGTAGGCCAGCAGCAGGGGGGCCAGCAGCACGGCCACGTACTTGACCAGGGCAGCCACGATCAGGGCCGGAAAGGCCACGGACCATCGCTCTCGCAGGGAGGCGGCGACGGCCACGACCGCGAAAAACATCATCGCCGTGTCGTTGTGTCCGTCCACCGCCGCCGATATGACCAACAGCGGGTTCCAGGCGAAGAGCACCAGGCCCCGCCGCCTCGCTTCCGGGCCCATGGGCCCCAGGGCCGCCCACAGGACGCCGCCGGTGCCCAGCAGGAACAGCGACGCCAGGGCCTTGTAGCCCAGGAGCACCGCTTCCGGGCGCCCTTGAGGCAAAAGGGAAGGCGGGCCCGTCAGCAGCGCCCAGGCCGGTCCGTAGGGCGCGGGCACGCCCTGGTGCCACGGCGGCACGTAGTGCAGGTACGGGTCCTGGGGATACTCCGCCGGTGTGTCCACGAGGGGATTGCCACCGTGCACCCACAGGACGCGCCCCTCCATCACATAGTGATGGACATCGCTGGACGTTGCCGGGAGGGTGGGCAGCAGCAGGGCGACGAACAACAGCGGCATCGCCAGGGCGACGGCATCCAGCCAGCGCGACGCGCCCCTCCCTGCCAACCATGCCGCCGCGGCATAGAGGGCGAACAGGACGGGCACCACCGCCCCGTAGGCCGCCAGTTCCTTGGCCGAGGCGAGCACCGGCCGCAGGTCAGCGGCGGGGTAGTGGTCCCAGAGCCACCAGGGGCGCGTGCAGGCCAGGGCCCACGTGGCGGCCATCCCCAGGCCCAGGGCGGCCAGCGCCGTCGCCCTGAGGCGCCGCGAGCTCAGCTCCGTCAACCGCATCGGCCGTCGCCCAGCCGTCCGGGAGGCCAGTTCATGCTAGTAGAGTGGACTAGCCACGACCGGATGGCAAGACCTTCCTGGGCTCGTCCCGGCAGCGACAGGCGGAGGTTGCAAGCGATTCCGATCCGGCCCTGCTCGCTCAGGGCCGGCAGCATGAGTAGCGTAGAAGGCGAGCGATCCCAGGCTTTCGGGCGGCGACGCACGCCCCCTTTTCGATGCCGGGCCGACCTTCCTTGACGGGAGGTCGGGCGAGTGCTAGCTTGGTCACGCCCGGCTGTGCTCTGGCCGAGCGCGCCGCCTCAGCAGCCAGGCAGTGCAGCCACAGCCCGGAGGTCACGGGGGTGACTATGGCCGAGCAGGAGTCAGCGCTCCTCTCCCAACTCACCGAGGACGGCGTGCTCGTCCTCACCCTGAACCGGCCCGAAGCGCTCAACGCCCTGAGCCAGGAGATGATCGATGGCCTGTCCCAGGCGCTGGACAGGGCGGAAGAAGACGCCGCCGTCCGCTGCGTGGTCATTACCGGCGCCGGCCGCGGTTTCTGTTCCGGCGGGGACGTGCGGGCCATGGGCCGCCGTGACGAAGAGACGACCGCATCCCCAGCCGACGACTTCGCTCGCTGGGAGGCGCAGTTCCGCTGGCTCCACCGGCTCCACCGCCGGGTGCCCTGGCGCCTGTACCACCTGCCCAAGCCGACCATCGCCCTCATCAACGGGCCGGTGGCGGGCGCGGGCCTGGGGCTGGCCTGCGCCTGCGACCTCCGTCTCGCCTCCGACCGGGCCATCTTCACCACCGCCTTCGCCCGCATCGGCCGCAGCGGCGACTTCGGCACGACCTTCCTGGTCCGGCAGCTCGTGGGGGCCGCGCGGGCGCGGGAGCTTTTCTTCACCGCCGACATCATCGACGCCGAGACCGCCCTACGCTATGGCCTGGTGAACCACATCTATCCGCACGACGAGCTGAGGGAGCGGGGCATGGAGCTGGCGCGTCGTCTCGCCCGGGGGCCGGTGGGAGCCTACGCCCGCATGAAGGACGTGTTGCGGGCCGCCGACGCAGGCGACTTCGATCGGGCGCTGGAACTTGAGGCCATGTATATGACCCTTTCCGGCTTCACCGACGAGGGGCGAGAGTTCCTGCGCCGCTTTCTGGAGCAGAGGGCCTCACGCCAACGCGAGGCCTAGCGGCGCCCGCGCCAGCGCATGGTCGATTGGCCGTCGCCCCACCTGTTGGTACAATACAATCGGGATGAGGGAAGGCGAGGCACTGGTAGATATCGTCAATTTCTGCCCGAAGTACGAGCGCGCCGTCGCTATCATAGCCAAGCCATGGACGCCCATCGTCATACGCGCCCTGCTGAGCGGGCCTCGTCGCTTCTCTCAGATCCGGGAGTATGTGGGCCACATCAGCGACCGCGTGCTTTCCCAGCGGCTGAAGGAGCTGGAGCGCGAGGGCATCGTGGAGAGGCGGGTCATACCCTCCTCGCCCGTGCGCGTGGAGTATGCCCTCACCGAAAAGGGGCACGAGCTGCAGCAGGTGGTAGAGGCTGTCCAGCGCTGGGCCGACCGCTGGCTGCCCGCGGCCGATAGCCACTGAGGCGGGCTGCGGCGGATCAGATGCCGCGCCACCGCTGGCCATGAACCACGATAGCCTGTAATCTTCCCATATGGACACTGGCAGGGGACATTCGGAAGGCAACATGGCGAAAATGGCGAAAGAAGAGCTGCTCGACAGGTCGCTGCGTCTGCTGGGGAGGGTTATGGCCTGGGCCGACCCTGGCCGCCTCGAGGAGTGGACGGAACTCGGCCTGACCATCACCCAGATCCGGCTCCTGTTCCTGTTGCGTCACACGCCTGGGGCCAGTGCTACTTCGCTGGCCCAGAGGCTGGACGTGAGCCCGCCCGTGCTGACTCGCATGGTGGACAGGTTGGTGCGTCACGGACTGGTACAGAGGCAGTCCGCCGCTGACGACCGCCGCCGAGTCTGCCACTACCTGACCCCTAAGGGCATCCAGACCGTACAGCGGCTGGAGGAGGTAGGGAGGACGCAGTTGCGGCCGGTGCTGGCGCGATTGCCGGACGCTGAGCTGGAGCAACTGGCGCAGGCCCTGGAACGCCTGTGGCAGCTCATAGACTCTCACGCCAGAACTGGAGCCCCCAGCAGCGTCTAGAAGGGCCGTCCGTGCTCTGTTAAGATACCTTCGGGGCTGTAGCCCGCACGGTGACGATGAGCCTTCCCGCGGGACCACGAGCGCGACAGCCCAGGCAGGGCGGCATCCGGTCCTCGCAGACGCTCGACCGTGGCCTTCGCCTGCTGGAGGTGCTGGCCCAGGAGCCGGGCGGCCTTACGGTCACTGAGCTGGCCGGCCGGCTGGCCATCCACCGCACCAACGTCTACCGGCTGCTAGCCACCCTGGCCCAGCACCGGCTGGTGCGACGCGACCGCGATGGCCGCTACTTCCTCGGCACGGGCGTGATGGATCTGGTGCGGGGCGTCGCCCACGACCTGCGCACCGTCGCCCTGCCCATTCTGGCCGAACTGGCCGAGAAGGTGCAGGCCACGGCCTTCCTCACCCTGGCCGATGGCGAAGAGGCCGTGGCCCTGGCGGTAGTGGAGCCCAGGCGCACCAACATCCATGTTGCTTACCGGGTAGGGTTCCGGCACCCCATAGGGCGGGGAGCTTCCGGCCTGGCCATCCTGGCCGGTCGGCCGCCCCAGCCCGGCGAGCGGGAAGAGGTGAAGGCCGCCCGCCGTCTGGGCTATTCGGTCACCCAGGGAGAGCTCCAACCCGGGGCCTCCGGTATCGCCGCGCCCATCTGTGTGGGCGGCAGGCCCGCCGACGCCAGCGTGGGCGTGGTGACCATCGGCGAGCTGGACGTGGAGGCGGTGGCCCCGCACGTGCTGGAGGCAGCCAGGGCCATCGCCGAGGCGCTGGCCTAGACGGCGGGCAACACGGTCCCCCGCACCTCGCCCAGTCCGATGCACACCGCCCCTTGGCCCTCGCACCAGCCGCGCATCACCACCGTGTCGCCGTCTTCCAGGAATGACCGCTGCAGCCCGTCTCCGAGGGCCAGCGGGCGCTGGCCGCGCCAAGTCAGCTCCATCAGGCAGCCATAGGAGCCGGGCTCCGGCCCCGATACGGTGCCGGTGGCCCACAGGTCGCCTGGCCGGGTCAGGGCGCCGTTGCTGGTGGCGTGAGCCAGCATCTGGGCCAGGGACCAGTACAGGTGCCGCAGGCTGGTGCGGGACACCACTTGCTCGCGACCGCCCACGACCAGGGCCACCTCCAGGCGCACGTCGTACGTGAGCGGCTCCGGGTCGGCCAGGTGGGGCAGCGGGGCCGGTTCCTGGGGGGCCAGCGGCACGAGGAAGGGGGCCAGCGCCTCCAGGGTCACCAGCCAGGGCGATACCGACGTGGCGAAGGACTTGCCCAGGAAGGGGCCCAGCGGGACATACTCCCAAGCCTGGATGTCGCGAGCGCTCCAGTCGTTGACCAGCAGCAGGCCGAAGATGTGGTCCCAGGCCTCCTCCACCGGGATGGGCCGGCCCAGCGCGTTGCCCGGCCCGGTGACGAAGCCCACCTCCAGCTCGAAGTCCAGCATCAGCGTCGGCGTCAGGACTGGCCCGTCGGGTGTGGAGACCTGACCACGGGGCCGCACCACAGGCGTGCCCGACACCACCACCGTGGCCGAACGCCCGTGGTAGCCGATGGGCAGCCAGCGCCAGTTGGGGGGCAAGGGGTCCTGCTGGGGCCGCAGGATACGGCCCATATTGCTGGCATGGTAGAGCGAGGCGTAGAAGTCCACGTAATCGCCCGGGCGGACCGGCAGTAGGAGCTCCACTTCCGACATGCCCAGCAGGGCCGGCTCCACTCGCGGGCGCCAGCGGCTTTCGGTCAGAAGCTCGCACAGGCGCTGACGGACGGCCCTCCACACCGGTCGGCCCAGGGCGAGGAAACCGTTCAGGCTATCGCGGTCGAAGGCCCGTCGCGGCAGGGGAATTCCTCCGAGCAGCCCGTCCTCCTGAAGACGGGCCAGGTCCAGCACATAGTCGCCTATGGCGACGCCCGCCCGCACCCGGCGCCGGTGACGGAACACGCCGAAGGGCAGGTTCTGGACGGGAAAGGGGGACCCTTCGTCCACCGGCACCCAGGAGCGCAGGGCGGGGTCGTTGGTGAAGTCGGGTCGGGGCGGCCCCATGCTCTTCCAGCGCGACTGTCGGACTAGGAAGCGCCCAGGAGGGCGGCCAGGCCCTCCATGGGCTCGAGGAAGCTGCAGCTCCCGAAGCAGGTCACCAGGCGGCGCCCCCGTTCGATCTCCTCGGGCGTCAGGCGGTGCCCTCGCCAAGAGAAGCCGTCGCGGCCCAGGTGAAAGCTGTCGGGAGCGTCGTCGTCGAGGAGCGCCAGTAGCTCGCCCTCGTCCATTCGGCCGCTGACGGCGAGCAGACCGCCGCCGATGACGTTCAGGAAGCCGTGCTGTCTTATGTCGAGCGCCGGGTCGGGATGGGGCAGGGGATGGTGCAGGCCCGCCGTGGCCTTGAACGGGACGCCCAGGCGGGCGCAGCAGGCGATGAAGCGGGCCAGCTGCTCCACCGAGGGGAAGTCCTGGGGCCGGCTGCCCCCGCAACGCACCTTCGCCCCGGCGACAGCGCCACCGAGGCCGGCGATCTCCTCCAGGGCGCGCGGGATATTCGACTCCCAACCCTCGGCGAAAGGTATCTCCACGAAGGGACGGGCGCCGGGCGCGACTTCGCCCCCCGACTCCACCAGGGCACGTGCGAATTCTCCCGCCCCGACGCCCGCGGGCAACCGCGCCTCCAGGGACTCGATCACTCCCCGCCCCGTCTCACGGAACCGGAGGATCCCGGCCATGGCCTCCGCCAGAGAGGCCGTCCACGGGCCCCGGGCAGACAGGTCGAGGATAACGCTCAGTCGCCAGGGCGGACCTCCGCGGGGCATGGCCGACAGCAGCTCTCCCAGACGCGAGGCGGGGCAGACGAACCGTCCCAGCGCCCAACTGTACTGCCCGCGCCGGTGCTCCAGGTGCTGGGTCACCGCGTCGGCCATGGGCAGCATGGCGGGTGGGAATAGAGAGGCATCGTCTATGAGCTCCCGCAGGAAGGCGCCGGCGCCGCCCTCCTGCCAGAGCTGAGCGGGGGCCGCGCCGACGTCGGACCGTTTCAGCTCGCTCATGACACTCTCCTACTCCTCGCTCATGGTCAGGGGAGCGCCCGTGTCGGCCTTCTCGTCCGCGGCAGCGCCCGTGCGCAGGGCGCGACGGCCCAGGTAAGCGGCCCGGACCGCCGGCTCCTCCAGCAGCCTCTCGCGGCTTCCAGCCAGCGCAATGCGACCCCGTTCCAGCACGTAAGCGCGGTCGGCCACGGCCAGGGCGGCCCGGGCATGCTGCTCCGCCACCAGCACCGTCACGCCCCGGGCCCGCAGCTCCACCAGGCGACCCATCACGTCACGCACCACCTTGGGCGCGAGACCGAGCGAGGGCTCGTCCAGCATCAGCAGCCGCGGCCGGGCCATCAGGGCCCGCCCGATGGCCAGCATCTGCTGCTCGCCGCCCGAGAGGGTGCCCGCTGCCTGTCGCCGCCGCTGTGCCAGCACCGGGAAGAGGGCGAACACTTCCTCCACGTCCCGCCTCAGGTCGGCCTGCCCCCGGCGGTGGTAGGCCCCTAGCACCAGGTTGTCCCAGACCGAGAGGCCGTAGAAGACCTGACGGCCCTCCGGCACCAGTGCCACGCCCAGGCGCACCATCTCCTCGGCCGGCCGGCCAGTCACGTCCCGGCCTTCCAGAAGGACGGTGCCCCCGGCAGGGGGCATGAGCCCGGCCAGGGTGCGGAGGAGGGTGGTCTTGCCCGCGCCGTTGGCGCCGATGACAGCCACCACCTCGCCCGGGTGCACCTCCAGGTCCACACCTCTCAGGGCCTGGATGCGCCCATATGCAGCCCGCAGCCCCCTGACCGCTAGTAGCGGCTGACTCATGCCGCCTCTTCCCCCAGATAGGCCTCGATGACCTGCGGGTCCGACTGCACCTGTTCCGGCGGGCCCTGGGCGATGACGACCCCGTGATCCAGCACCACCACCCAGTCCGAATAGGACATCACCAGGTCCATGTGGTGCTCCACCAGCAGCACCGCCAGCCCTTCCGCGGCCAGGCGGCGCAGCAGGCGGCCCACCTCTTCGGCCTCGGCCCCCGAGAGGCCGGCCGTTGGCTCATCCAGCAGCAGCAGCGACGGCTCCGACGCCAGTGCCCGGCCTACCTCCACCAGACGCTGCCGCCCATAGGGCAGGGCGCTGGCGGGCCAGTCGGCCACATCGGCCAGGCCCAGGCGAGAGAGGAGGGCATCGCTGGCCTCGCGCCCCTCCTTCTCTTCGCGGAAGTGGCGGGGCAGGCGCAGCACTGCCTCCAGGAACGACGTTCTCGTCAGCCGGTAGCGGCCCACCAGCAGGTGCTCGCGCACCGTCATCTGGCCGAACAACTGCAGGTTCTGGAAGGTGCGGGCGACGCCCAGTCCCGCCACCCGGTGCTGGGGCCAGCCAGTGACGTCGCGCCCACGGAAGCGGACGCGCCCGCGCCCGGGACGCAGAACCCCCGAAACCACGTTCAGGAGCGTTGTCTTGCCGGCGCCGTTGGGCCCGATGAGGGCAGTCACGCGGCCCGCGTCAACGCCCATGGAGACGCCGTCCAGGGCGCGGAGGCCCCCGAACTCCACCGTCACGTCCTCCACCTGCAGCAGGCTCACCGCAGCTCCACCTCCTCCAGGGCGGCCGTCGGCGCCGGTTGCCGGCGCGTACCCGCCCACTCGGCGGCCCGCCGGACGAGCAGGGCTGCCCCGCCCGCCAGCCCTCGCGGCAGGAAGAGCAACACCAGGACCAGCGCCAGCCCGTAGGCCACGATCTCGTAGCTGCCGGTGGCGCCGGAAACGAAGCGGGGCACCAGCTCTCGCGTGCCCTCCGTCAGCAGCACGACCACCGCCGAGCCCAGGGGGGCACCCCACACCGAATCGATGCCCCCCACCGTCGAGATGACCAGGAACCGCAACGACGGCAGCAGCCCGAAGGACTCGGGGCTGACGTAGGTCACGTAATGGGCGTACAGGCTCCCGGCTACCGAGGCGTACACCGCCCCCAGGGCGAATACGGCCATCTTGGTGCGGGCGACGTCGATGCCCACGCTGGCGGCGGCTACCTCGGAGGAGCCCATGGCTACCAGCGCCCGACCGGGCCGCGAGCTCAACAGGTTGCGGGCGGCTATCAGGCCCAGCAACAGCACCGCCCAGGCCAACAGGTACATGCTGGTGTCGCTGTCGAAGCGCAGGGGCCCCAGGGTGAAGTCCGGGATGCCGCCCGTGCCCTGGTTGCCTCCCGTGAGCGAGTCCCAGCTGCGCATGACCACGTAGAAGACCAGCCCGAAGGCCAGGGTGGCCATGGCCAGGAAGTGTCCCCGCAGGCGGAAGACGATGCGCCCCAACAACGCCGCCAATACCGCCGCGATGACGGCGCCGGCTGCCATGGCGAGCAGGGGGTGCCAGTCCACCTTGGCCGTGAGCAGCGCGGTGGTGTAGGCCCCCACCCCGTAGAAGGCCGCGTGCCCCAGCGAGACCTGGCCGGCAAAGCCCATCACCAGCGTCAACCCCATGGCAGCGATGCCGTGCAGGGCGAAGACTACAAGGTTGGCCCGGGTCAGAAAGGGCAAGGCATCGGCGATGGGCATCAACAGCACGCCGACACCGAAAGCGCCGGCCCACAGGGCCAGGGGGGCCCACCTCCTCAGGCCCATCGCGTCCTCACCTGCGCCAGCAGCCCCTCCGGTCTCAGGACCAGCATCAGCGCCAGCACGGCGAAGGCGACCCCCTCGGCCATGGCCGAGGACACGTATCCCACCGCCACGGCCTCGGCCACACCCAGCAGCAGGCCGCCGGCCAGGGCGCCGAAGGGCGACACCAGGCCACCTATGACCGCCGCCGTGAAGCCCTTTAGCCCGAAGGGGATGCCCATGTCATAGTAGGCCGAGGTGATGGGCACCAGCACCACCCCGGCGACGCCGGCCACCGCCGCCGCCATGGTGAAGGCGTAGAGCGACATCTGGGCCGGGTTGATGGCCTGCAGCCGTGCCGCGTCCCGGTTCATGGCGCAGGCCTGCATCGCCTTGCCCACCACCGTGCGCTGGAAAAACCACCACAGGGCCAGCGCCATGGCCACGGTCACTGCCAGCACCCACAGCGTCTGCCGACTGAGGGCAGCCCCGCCCACCTCCAGCGGCGGCCCGGCCGTGAACGGGGCGTAGCGGCGAGGGTTGACCCCCCAGATGAGCAGCGCCAGCCCCTCCACCGCTATGGCCACGCCTACGGTCAGGATGATCAGGGTCAGGGTCGAATGGCGACGCGCCGGGCTGATGACCAGCCGATCCGTAGCCACCCCCGCCAGCGCCCCTGCCACGATGGCCAGCAGCAGCGCCGGCACTGCCGGCAGGCCCGCCTCTCTCAGGCTCACGGCTGCCAGGGCCGAGAGCATCAGGTAGTGCCCCTGGGCGAAGTTAATGATGCCGGTCACGTTGTAGATGATGACGAAGCCGACGCCGACCAGGCCATAGATGGCCCCCTGGCCGACGCCGCTGGCCACGAACTGCAGGAACTCGCTCACTCTCGGGCCGACCTCAGCGCACCAGTTGCCACTTCCCGCCCCGGATGGTCACCAGCACCAGGTCTTCCGACCTCAGGCCCAGGTGGTCCTGGGGGCTCATCCGGAAGACGCCTGTGGCCCCCACGTACTCGCCCAGGTTCTCCAAGGCGCGGGTGATGGCCTGGGGGTCGGTGCTGCCTGCCTTCTCGATGGCCGCCTTGAGAAGGCCCAGCGCGTCCCAGACGTAGCTGGCGAAGCCGGACATCTCCCCGTAGCGCTGGGTGTAGAGGCGGCCGAACTCCTGCAGCGCCTGGTACTGGCGGTCGCTCTGCGGTATCTGGTCCCAGACCAGGGTCTTGGGGTGGACCATGAAGGCCCCTTCGGCCGACTGACCGGCCAGGCGCAGGAACAGCTCCGCCCCGGCGCCGGCGTCGTGGTACATGGGCACGTTGATGCGCAGGTTCTCGACAGCGTTGCGCCGGGCGAGAGGCGCCCCGGGCGGGATCGCCCACACCACCACTGCCTGCGGGTTAGCGCTCATGATGCGGGTCAACTGGGGCGTAACGTCGGTGGCGTTGGCCTCGAACTTCTCGGCCGCCACGATCTGGATCTCGCCCCGCTGCTCGGCCGCCCGCCACGCGGCCAGCCCCGACTCGCCGTAAGGGTTGTTCACGGTGAGGAGGCCCACCCGCTGTATGCCCCGCCGCTTCATGTCCACCAGCATGGCGTCCACGTTCTGGGAGGCGTGGAAGGGGGTCTTGAAGACGTTGGGCCGCTGCTGCACAGGCACCACGATCTGGTCGGCGGAGCCCATGGAGAACACGGGCACCCTGGACTCGAGGATGGCGTCCATGGCCGCCAGGGTAGTGGGCGAAGTCCCCGGCCCCACGATGGCCACGACGCCCTGCTGTACCAGTCGCCGGGTCAGTACCGCCGCCTCGGTGGGGTCGGACTTGTTATCCACGATCACCAGCTCCACCGGCCGGCCCAGGATGCCGCCCTCGCGGTTGACCTTCTCCGCCCACAGGGTAGCGGCGCGGGCGTACGCCTCGCCTTGCACCGAGGCGCTGCCCGACTGCTCGATGTTGAGTCCGATCTTTATGGGCTCGCCGCTGGGCTGCCTCGCCCCTCCCGGAGTGGGCGTGCCCGGGGCCTTTTCCTCGCCGCCGCAGGCGGCCAGGAAGAGCAGGGCCGCCACCACCAGCGCTGCCGTACGCCAGAAGGTCAGCTTCATTGCCTGCCCTCCTGAAGAGAAATATTCCTTCTCGGGAAGACGCTCGCACACCGATAGGCTTTCGGCCCGCCAGTCCTCCCTAGCTACTGGCCACCGCCTGGTACTGCCGGAACCAGGACTCGTCGTAGCCCGACACTTCCACCGACTCAGCCGCGGGCAGCACCAGGAACGGCGACCGGGACTCGATCATGATGCCGGTCTCCTCCCGCCAGGGCATCTCCTTTCCCTCGGGCGGCGGCGATTGCACCTGCTGCTGGCTGACCCTCACATCGGGCCCGTGGAAGGTTCCGGCCGGATGCAGAGTGGCGTATCCGTCCTTCACTTCCGGCCGCGCGTGGTACCCGGAGTGGTTGAACAGCACCTCGTCGACGTCGTTCTGGTGAGGATAGGGCAGGGAGTGTACCCAGCGCGGCAGGAAGGCCTGCATGGACGCCCCCTCGTCCTCGGTCACGAACACTGTGTACGTGGGCGGGTCCAGGTGAAAGTCGGGCGAGGACAGCGTGCGGATGTCCTTCAGGGCCAGCCGGAAGGGGTACAGATTCCCCTCCCAGGCGACGGCGTCGAACGGGCTGAAGGGGTAGCGCAGCACCGTCCATGGCCCCACCAACCGCTTCACGTACACCGGGTAGTCGCCCCTGTCCGACGGCTCGTCCTCCACCTCCACCGGCTCCGGCGGCACGAGGGCTGCGTCGGGATAGGGATAGTTCCTTATCCAGTAGTGATAAGGGCGCATTACCCGTTTCGGGAACTCATAGAAGAGCATCACCACCGGCCCTCGGGAGCGGAGGGCATAGGTGGCGCCTCTGGGGAGGAAGAGGAACTGCCCGGCGCCGAACTCCAGCAGGCCGAAGTCGGTAGCTACCTCCCCCTCTCCCTGGTGGACGAACACGACGGTATGAGCGTCGGCGTGGCGGAAGCGCAGCCTCGGGTCGGGTTGGCCCGTCAGGACCGAGATGAGCACCTCCTGCGACCAGAGCGCCGGCTGGGGGAAGGGCCCCGTCTGCATGGCCGCCAGGTGGAAGGCGCGCCGCCTCACGGCGCCCGGC
>BEIA01000021.1 GCA_002898715.1 bacterium HR24
CCCGCCCTCGAAGTCCAGGCGCAAGTGCTTGCCCCTTCGGGAGGCGTCCACCAGCGCTCGGCCGACGAGGCCAGACAGGTGTTCGCGACCCGACTTGACGATAGGAGGGACGAGGGCGCGGGCCTCGGTCACGCGCCGCCCGAGCAGGTGGCGGCGGACGTAAGCAGCATAGGCCTCCAGATCGGGCGCCTCGGGCACTGGCTACCCCCGCTGCTACAGACGGCCCTGGTTGGCCAGGGAGACGAAGGACTCCAGGTCGGTGATGGGCACCAGGTGGGCGTAGGTGGGGTGCTTTTGCAGGCCGCCGCCGATGTAGAAATCGCGCAGCGTCCACCCTCCACCCCCCAGCACGAGATAGGTAACCAGCGCGCGCCACCAGTCCTGGAGAGGATATGGCAACAGCAGGTTCAGTGCATAATTGAACCCATTGGCCCTAAGCGCGGGGAACACCTGGTCGCGCAGCAGAACGGTTTTCTGTGCTGCCCTTCTCATGAGCACGCTGCCAAGCGAGAGGCTAGCTCCTAGAGAAATCTGATTGACAGGGCGTTCACCAGTTCCTCAAAGGTCATCGTTTTCGACTCGCTCCATTCTAGATCGTATATCGCTGGCTGCAATCCCGAACTGCGTGTATACTCAACCGTTCGGGTGGAAAAGCTCCTGGCGATCAGGACGCCTCCCAGACATTCCGAGCCCAACTCGTCTACGTAGTCCCGCAACTGGTCAACGTCCTTGCGCGCGGCGGCGGATAACTTTACCTCTACCACCACTTTGCGGGCACTCGCAATGGGCACGCGGTCCTTAATAAGGATGTCCACGTGGCCTTGGGGAAGGGCCTTTTCGCCTAGAACCTCAAATCGGTCCTGCTGTGCCGGGTCCAGTCCCGCTCTGGCCAGCACGTCGCCGAGGTCATTGAAGGAGCGGAAACGGTGGCGAATTGCCGATTGGAGCACCACCTCCGAGAGACGGTTTATGAATGGGGGGTCTACTTGGCTGAGGTCGTAGCTGAATGAGGGCACGAACGTCGAATATGCAGGCATTTCCAGCCTAGGCGGAACATGATGTTCCGAACGGCGACCCATCTCGGATACATTCTGGAGGGTTGTTTGGTCTGCTTGGAAGTGGGTCTTCCGATAACCAGCCCGCAATAGTAAGTTTTCGGCCACATAAGCGAATTCAGGTCGGACTAGCGATTCCGACAGCTCTCGTCGCAGAGCTAGGTGCAGTCGGAAAGGAAAGTGATAAGTTCGGCCCGACTCGCGGAACTTGAGAGGGGGCCAGGGCGGCATGTTTTGGAATTCTCGTACCGCTTCCTTCCCAATGACCTCGTAGAGATTGAATGCCCTGGCGCCATACAGAAAGGAAATAAAGTCCCCCTCGCTTATCTCACAGAAGGTCCACACACCAGCGTTGCTATTGGGGAACCCAGCCAGAGCATATTTGATGCACAGTTCGAGATTGTGCCGATTCGAGACTGCGACGAGGAAGTAATTGGGCGCAGGGGCCCGGCGCTCCATCTCGCTAGGGCTGCCACTTGGGGTAGGAGCCGAGGATGCGGAAGAAGGAGCACTGCCGCCGCACCGCCTCCAGCGCCTCCGCCAGCTCCGGCTCCTGCCTGTGCCCGTCCACATCCACCAAGAAGATGTACGTTCCCAGCCGGTCGCCCGTGGGCCGCGACTCGATCTTGCTCAGGTTGATGCGCCGCGAAGCGAATTCGGTCAGCGCCGCTACCAGCAGCCCCGGCCTGTCCTCGGTGGCGAAGGTGAACGCCAGGGACGTCTTGTCCCTGCCAGTGGGCGGGTGGTCCTCCCTGGCCAGGACTACGAACCGCGTCAAGTTGGGCCGCCGGTCGTGAATGGACTCGGCCAGTACTTGTGCGCCGTAGAGCTGGGCGGCGCGCCGGGTGCCTATGGCGGCCGCGTCCTGACGCGCCATGGCCTCTTCCACAGCGGCGGCGGTGGAAAGGGCCGCCACCAGCTCCGCCTTGGGGAAGCAGCGCTCGATGAAGCGGCGGCACTGGGCCAGGGCCTGCGGGTGGGAATAGATGACCCTCACCTGCGACGCCTCCAGGCCCGGCGGCACCAGCAGGTGGTGCTCGATAGGCAGCACGAGCTCGCTGCAGATGGCCAGCTCCGACTCGTGCACCAGTACGTCCAGGGTCTCGGGCACGGAGCCCTCCAGCGAGTTCTCTATAGGCACCACGCCGGCATCGGCCATGCCGGTGGCAACGGCCGCCGCCACGGCGCTGATGCTGGGCAGGGGCAAGCGCTCGGCCTGTGGGCCGTAACGCAGGGCGGCCTCTTCGCTGAAGGTGCCAGGTGGGCCCAGGTAGGCCAGCCGCGTCATCGCGGGGCCACGACGGGGCCGTAGGGCCCGAAGCGGGCAGGACTGGTCAGGGTCTCCCGCAGCGATTCCTCGTTCTCGCGGCGGGTGACCACTACTACCTTGTCGCCGGGGTGCAGGACCGTGTCGGGGTCGGGGGGCTTGGGGGTGCCGTCTTCCTCGATGATCAGGGCCACGATGGACTGCTGCGGCAGCAGGACCTCTTTGAGCCGCTTGCCCACCACCGCAGCATGGGGCGGCACTCGCACCTCCACCATCTCCAGGCCACCGCCACGCATGGACAGCAGGTGGATGAGGGCATGAACCGGCAGCTCCTGCTCGATGTGGGCCAGAATGGCATCGGTGGCGTTCACCGTGTGGTCGATGCCCAGGCGGCGGAAGACCTCGGCGTTCTTGGGGTTGTTGATGCGGGCCACGGTGCGGGGCACCTGGAAGCGGGCCTTGGCGACCTGGCAGACAACCAGGTTGTCCTCGTCATCGCCGGTGACGGCGACCACCATGTCGGCGCGGTTGAAGCCCGCCTGTTCCATCACGCCCACTTCGCAGCCGTCGCCACGGAGGACGATGTCGCCCAGCTCCGCCTCCAGCCGCTCGCAGCGGGCACGGTCCCGCTCGATGAGCAATACCTCGTGGCCGTCCTCCAGGAGAGCTTTGGCCAGGTGGTAGCCTACCTTGCCCCCGCCGACGATGACCACATACATGCCTTCCCCCTACTCCCTTCGCGGCACGGGCTCCTGGAGCACCATCTCCTTCATCCTGCCCACGGTTATGCGAGTGGGACTGTAGGTCTCCAGGCCGAGCCCCCGATAGATCTCTTCGCGGATGGGGTCATAGATCCGGCAGATGACCCTGGGCACTTGAAAGATGTGCTTGGCGATTTGGGCCGCCATCACGTTGCGGTTGTCGCCCTGGGTGACGGCGATGAACACGTCCGCCTCCGTCAGGCCTACCCTGCGCAGCACGTCCTGGTCGATGCCGTTGCCCACCACTCGCCGCCCTTTGAAGCTGGCCGGCAGCCGACGGAAGGCGTCGGGGTTGATGTCCAGCACCGTGACCTGGTGGCCCTCGGCCTCGAGCTGGCAGGCCAGCTCGGAGCCCACGCGGCCGCAGCCCATGATGACGACCTTCATGACGCGGCGGGGAAGGGACGGCGGATGATCCACACCTCGCAGGGGGCGTGCTCCACTATGTAGCGCGCCACGCGCCCCAGGGGGACCTCGGCGGCCACCGGGCGGGGCTTGCCCTCGGTAGGCCACTCGTAGCCCCCCTCGGCCACGTGGGGCTCCACGCCCACGATGATGGCCTCCACCCCCCGTTCGATGGCCTCGTCCACGATGGCGTGGCCCGCGTCCCTTGCCTGCAGCAGCTCCCCTTCCAGCTCGTAATCGTTCTCTTTGGCCACCCGCTCCGCCTCTTCCAAGATGCGTTCCCCCTTGTCCGCCTCGGCACCCATGTGGGCGTCCAGGGGCAGGCTGCGGGCCACTTCGATGACATAAACGGCGTACACCTTGCCGCGGTTGCGCTTGGCCAGGGCGCAAGCTAGGGCCACTGCGTCCAGGCTGGCATCGGAACCGTCTACGGGGACCAGGATCTCTTTGAGCTGGTAAGGAAGTCTTCTCACGTCGTGTCCTTCACCCCATCAGCGCCATAATTATAAACCTTAATGGCACGAAAACGTAGCGGGGGCCAAGCCTGCCCCCTCGCCCTTTACCTGCAGGCGCTCGCAACCTATACTGGAGACGCCGAAGGTGGGGAAAACGTGTCGCGGGCGAGGGCCCGCCCCACCATCGAGCGAGCGCCAAGGGGAGGCCGAGGTATCGACATGGCGGTGGAAACCGGCACCTATCGGGTGAAATGCGGGCTGGCCCAGATGCTCAAGGGCGGCGTCATCATGGACGTGGTGACGCCAGAGCAGGCCAAGATCGCTGAGGCGGCCGGCGCCTGTGCCGTCATGGCCCTGGAGCGAGTCCCCGCCGATATCCGCGCCGCCGGTGGCGTGGCCCGCATGGCCGACCCCGAGCGCATACTCAAGATCATGGACGCCGTTTCCATCCCCGTCATGGCCAAGTGCCGTATCGGCCACATCGTCGAGGCCCAGATACTGGAGGCCATCGGCGTGGACTTCGTGGACGAGTCGGAGGTGCTCACTCCTGCCGACGAGGCCCACCACATCAACAAGTGGCAGTTCAAGGTCCCCTTCGTGTGCGGCGCCCGCGACCTCGGCGAGGCCCTGCGCCGCATCGGCGAGGGGGCGGCCATGATCCGCACCAAGGGCGAGGCCGGCACCGGCAACGTGGTGGAGGCGGTGCGCCACATGCGCGCCATCATGGACGGCATCCGCCGCCTGCAGAACATGCCCGAAGAGGAGCTCATGGCCGAGGCCAAGGCCCTGGGCGCCCCCTACGAGCTGGTGAAGGAGACGGCCCGCCTGGGCCGGTTGCCGGTGGTCAACTTCGCCGCCGGCGGCATCGCCACCCCAGCTGACGCCGCCCTGATGATGCTCCTCGGGGCCGACGGCGTCTTCGTCGGCTCGGGCATCTTCAAGTCCGAAGACCCCGAGCGGCGGGCGGCCGCCATCGTCAAGGCCGTGACCTACTACCGCGATCCGGCGGTGCTGGCCGAGGTCTCCCGCGGACTGGGAGAGCCCATGCGGGGCATCGACCTGCGCACCCTGACCCCCGAAGAGCGCCTGGCCGTACGCGGCTGGTAAGGGCCCCCGCACCCCTGCTGTGCTACAATGGTGAGTGGACTACGCGCCTGCCCTATGGGGGCAGGCACGATCCGGTAAGCCGAGGCTATGGCCAGGATAGGTGTCCTCGCCCTGCAAGGCGATTTCCTCGAGCACGAGAACGTCCTGACACGTCTGGGCCAGCAGGCAGTGGAGGTGCGCCGGCCCCAGGATCTGCTGGACCTGGACGGCCTCATCATGCCCGGCGGCGAGTCTACTACCTTCTGCCGCCTCATGGCCGATTTCGGCCTCTACGAGCCCCTGCGCGACCTCCTCTCCCAGGGTTTTCCCGTGTGGGGGACCTGCGCCGGCATGATCGTGCTCGCCCGCCAGGCCCTTGACCTGCCCTTCCCTACCTTGGGAGCCCTGGACATCGTGGTGGACCGCAACGCCTACGGTCGCCAGGTAGACAGCTTCGAGGCCGAACTCTCCGTACCCACCCTGGGCGAGGAGCCCCTGCGGGCCGTCTTCATCCGCGCGCCAGTAGTGGTGTCGGTGGGAGAGGGGGTGGAGGTGCTGGCCCGCCTGCCCGAGGGGCCCGACGTCCCTCCTGCCGGCGCCGGCACGGCCGTAGCCGTGCGTCAGGGCCATGTCCTGGCCACCGCCTTTCACCCCGAACTGACCGACGACGCCCGCCTCCACCTTTACTTCCTGGACATGGTAGCGGCCAGGCAGGCCAGACCCGTATGACGGGCACCTTCCCCCTGAACCCCGTCCACCTTGTAGCCTTGGTCTCCCCCCTGTGCGATCTCCAGGCTGACGAGGCCCGCCCCTGGGAGCGGCTGGCGGGGCAGTCGCCGCCCCGGCCGTGGGAGGCGGCCCTCGAGCACCTGCCCCTCCTCGGCCAGCGGCGCAAAGGCTGGGTGGCCCTGGGGATCGCCCGCGTGCGGGGGCTCCTCACCGCCCGCCGCCGGCGCCTGGGGCTGGCCTGGGAGGTAGACTCCCTGCAGGTAGCGCCCGGCGATACTGACACCGCCGCCCGCCTGCTAGAGGCAGCCTCCCGCCAGCTCAGCCAGGAGGGCGTCCAGCGGCTGTTCCTGCGGCTGGAGGCCGAAAGCCCCCTCCTGCGGGCGGCCTGCCGGGCCGGCTTCTTCCCACTGCGGCAGGAGCGGCTGTACCGGCTGGAGGGGGAGGCGGCCCTGTCCGCTACCACCGACCACCTGGTCCCCATCGCCAGGGCACACCTCTACTCCCTGTACCAGCTCTACAATGCCAGCGTGCCCTCCAGCGTCCGCTGCCTGGAAGGCATGACCCTGCGCGACTGGCAGGCGGCGCAGGAGCCCTGGGCCCAGCCCCGTGACCTCGCCCTGTGGGAGGGAGGGCGCATCCTGGCCTGGGCACGCATGGCCACTCCTGGCCGTGGCGCCATCTTCACCCTCATGGTCCACCCCGAGGCCCATGCCCGCAGCCGCGAACTGGTGGCCGCTGTCCTGGAGCGCCTTCAGGACCGTCGGCCCCTCCACTGCCTGGTGGCAGCCTACCAGGCCGCCGTGGCCGGGGCGCTGGAGGAGGCGGGCATGGAGCCCGTGACCGAATACCTGCTGCTCATACGCCAGCTAGCCCAGCCCCAGGGGCGCAAGCTGGCGGAACCGGAGAGAGTAGGAGGAGCGGTACCAGCTAGCTAGCCGTGTTGAGGATAACGGACGACCTGGAAGCGTTGCTGAACGTCATCCCTCCCGACATACGGGAGGTGTTGCAGGGCCGCCCCGACAACTACGAGTTGCTGGAGGTGGTCATGGACCTGGGGCGAGTGCCCCAGGCCCGCTACCCGGGCCGGGAAGTCATCCTGAGCCAGCGAGAGGTGACCCAGGAGGACATCGACTACGTCGTGTCGCGGGTAGGCGAGTTCACCGCCGACAACCGCGCCGGCATCGAGCGCACCCTGCACCGCATCTCGGCCATCCGCAACCGGCGGGGGCGCATCGTCGGCCTGACGCTGCGGGTAGGCAGGGCCGTCTTCGGCACGGTGCGCATCATCCAGGACCTGCTGGCCTCGGGCAAAAGCATCCTCCTCCTGGGGCGCCCGGGGGTCGGCAAGACCACCCTCCTGCGGGAGGCCGCGCGCTACCTGGCCGACGAGCTCCAGAAGCGGGTCATCGTCGTGGACACTTCCAACGAGATCGCCGGTGACGGCGACATCCCTCACCCCGGCATCGGCTCGGCCCGGCGCATGCAGGTGCCCAGTCCCACCCTCCAGCACCAAGTGATGATCGAGGCAGTGGAGAACCACATGCCCGAGGTCATCATCATCGACGAGATCGGCACCGAGCTGGAGGCGGCGGCGGCCCGCACCATCGCCGAGAGGGGCGTCCAGCTGGTGGCCACCGCCCATGGCAACAGCCTGGACAACCTGATCCTCAACCCCACCCTCTCTGACCTGGTGGGCGGCGTGCAGTCCGTCACCCTGTCCGACGAGGAGGCGCGGCGGCGCGGCACCCAGAAGGCCATCCTGGAGCGCCGGGCCCCGCCTACCTTCGACATGGTGGTGGAGATCCAGGGCTTCAACCGGGTGGCCGTCCACAAGGACGTGGCCGCCACGGTGGACGCCATCCTGCGCGGCTTCCCTGTCCAGCCCGAGATCCGCGAGCTGACCAGCGAGGGCGAGCTGCAGATGGTGCAGACGGGCCGCCTGGAGTTGGCCCCCTCCGGTCGACGGGGCCGCGAGGGTATGGGCACCCTGCCATTCGCCGAGGCTGCCTCTCCCGCTTCCGCCTCAGCGCTTTCGCCCCAGCGGCAGCGCCGCCTGTACCCCTTCGGCGTGTCCCGTGACCGCCTGGAGCAGGCGCTGAACGAGACGCGCTTCCCGGGCGTCATCGTCCATTCCCTCAACGACGCCGACGCCCTCATCACCCTGCGCAGCTATTACCGTCGCCGGCCGCAGGTGGTGCGCGAGGCCGAAGAGCGGGGCGTGCCCATTTACGTGGTCAAGAGCAACACTGTTTACCAGTTGGAGCAGGTGCTCCTGGCCATGCAGAGGGAGCGGGGGGGCGACCCGGTGGCCGCTGCCCTGCGCGAGGCGGAGGAGGCCATCGGCCAGGTGCTCCAGAGCGAGCAGCCGGTGGACCTGGCGCCGCAGAACGCCTACATACGCCGGCTGCAGCACCTGCTGGCCCAGCGCTACAACCTGGCCTCCCAGAGCGTGGGCCGGGAGCCCCAGCGCTACGTCCGCATACTGCCAAGGCCGCCGGAGTAGCCCATGCCCCCCCGCGGCCTCTTCGTCACCCTGGAGGGGGGAGAGGGCGCCGGCAAGTCGGTGCAGGCCCGCGCCCTGGCCCGCCGACTGGAGGAGCACCGCCTGCCCCACCTGCTCACTTACGAGCCAGGCGGCACGGAGCTGGGCCTGCGCCTGCGCGAGTTGCTGATGGACCCCGCTATCGAGCTGTCCCCCTGGGGGGAGCTGTTCCTGTTCGCAGCCGACCGCGCCCAGCACGTGGGCGAGGTCATCGCCCCCGCCCTGGCCGAGGGCAAGGTGGTGGTATGCGAGCGGTTCAACGACTCGACCATCGCCTACCAGGGCTATGGCCGCGGCCTGCCCCTGGAGCAGGTGCGGCAGGTCTGCCGGGCGGCGGCCGCAAACGTCGTGCCCGACCTGACCTTCCTGCTGGACGTGCCGCCCGATGTGGGCCTGGCCCGCAAGACGGGCGACGACGACCGCTTCCGCTACCAGGCCCTGGACTTCCACCAGCGCGTGCGGCAGGGCTACCTGGCCCTGGCCCGCGAGGAGCCGGCCCGCATCGTGGTGGTGGACGCGACGCTACCTGTGGCCGAGGTCACCGAGGCGCTCTGGGAGCGGCTGCAGGCGCTGCTGCTGGCGCGCCCCTGACTGGCTGGCCCCGGCTGGCCGTGGCATAATGGCTGTGTAGATATGGTCAGCAGGGACCTCCTCCAGCGCCTCGCCTCCCTCCAGAGCAGCGAAGGTATCGTCAGCGCCTACGTCCGCCTCGATTCCCGCCTCATGTACACCGCCAACCAGCCAGTCATGAAGTTCAAAGGCGGGGCCAAGCGTTTCCTGCGGCACAATAAGGAGCGCCGGTGGGCCGAGGCCCTCGAGCGAGAGGAGCAGCGTATCGTGTCCTTCCTGCAAGACTGGAAGGGGGGAGGCCGCGGCCTGGCCATCTTCGCGTGCACGCCCGCCGACATCTGGGAGGTAGTTCCTGTGGAGCGGGCGTACATCCCCACCCACATTGCGGTAGATACCACGCCCGACATCTTCATCCTGGCACGGGTGGCCGATGAGTATCCTCGGCTACTGACCGTGGTGGTGCAGCGCGACCGCGCCCGGCTCTACCTGGTCGAAACGGGCCGGCTCCAGGACGTTGAAAAGCTGCGCACTCTGGTGCCTGGACGGCACGACCAGGGCGGCTGGGCTCAGGCCCGGTACCAGCGACACATAGAGGAACATGTGGACCGTCACCTAAAGCGAGTGCTGGGCGAGCTGCAGGAGTTCCGGCAACGAACAGGCTATAACCGACTGGTCGTAGCCGGACCGCGCGAGGTCGTGGCCCGTCTCTTGGATGCCTTGCCCAACGACCTGCGCGAACTCGTCATCGGTACTACCGAGGTGGACGTGAAACACGAGTCCGACGAAGAGGTGCTGGGGGATGCCCACCGCATCTGGCAGGAGCACGAGCGTAAGGTGGAGAAGCGGCTCGTGAAACAGCTCGTGGAGGAGGCCCAAGGCGAGGGTCAGGCCGTCTTGGGCATCGAGCGGACTATAGATGCCCTCCTGCAGGAACGGGTGCGCCTGCTCGTCCTGGCTGACGGCGTCACCAGGGACGGTTCCGCCTGCGATAGCTGTGGCTTCTTCGCCGCCGAGGAGTTCCAGCGCTGTCCTGCCTGCGGGGCCGAGGCCAGCCCCACCGATGTGGTGGAAAGGGCTGTAGAACGGGCCTACCTGTCCCAGGATGCTACGGTGGAGGTAGTCTTCGACGAGGCCCGCGAGTGGCTCCTGGCCCACGGCGGCATAGGTGCCTTCCTCCGCTACTAGCGGACGTAACCACCAACGCCTGACCCGCGAGAGCCGGTAGCTGCCTCCCGTTGCCCGTGTTACGATGAACCCGTAAGCCCTCGAGGACGCTATGGCCCCGCTGCGAGTCCAAGTGCGAGTCCCCGCCACCAGCGCCAACCTGGGCCCGGGCTTCGACTCGCTGGGCCTGGCCCTGGACATCTGGGGCACCCTGACCGTCGAGGCCGCCCCTGCCTCCGTCCGTGCCGACGGCATGGCTCGGCTCGCCCTGGCGGCGGCCGAGCGCCTGTTCGCACAGCGCGGACGGCCTCTTCCGCCCCTGCGGGTAGAGTACGACGGCGGCGTCCCCATGGCCCGCGGCCTGGGCGCCAGCGCCGTGGCCAGGGTGGGTGGGCTCCTGGCCGCCTGCGCCCTGCTGGGCGAAGCGCCGGATCCTCATGCCCTCCTGCCCCTGGCGGCGGAGCTGGAGGGGCATGCCGATAACGCTGCCCCTGCCCTGCTGGGGGGCTTCCAGATAGCTGTGCGCCGCGACGACGGCTCCTACCTGTGCGCGGGCTTCCCGCCTCCATCCGGGCTACGGGCGGTCCTCTTCGTCCCGCAGCGGGAGTTGCCCACCGCCGAGGCGCGCCGCGTCCTGCCCCGGTCGGTGTCCCGGGCCGACGCCGTCTACAACATCGGCCGCGCGGCCCTCCTGGCCGCCTGCCTGGCCAGCGGCCGACTGGAGCACCTGGACGAGGCCACCCGTGACCGCCTCCACCAGCCGTACCGGGAGCGTCTGTTCCCTGCCCTCGCGCCCCTGGTGGAGGCGTCGCTGGAGGCTGGGGCCCTGGGCGCCTACCTGTCCGGCGCCGGGCCTGCCGTCTGCGCCCTCACCTCGGGGCGAGAAGAGGCGGTGGCCGAGGCCCTGGCTAAGGCTGCCCGACGGCTGGAGCTGGAAGGCGAGACCATCATCACTGCCCCCACTTCCAGGGGCGCCCACCTGGTGGAGGTATAGCCGTGGCCCTGGTGGTGCAGAAATACGGCGGCACCTCGGTAGCCGATGCCGAGCGCATCAAGCACGTCGCGCGGCGCGTCGCCGCCCGCCGCCGCCAGGGCGACGACCTGGTGGTAGTGGTCTCGGCCATGGGCGACACCACCGACGAACTTATCGCCCTGGCACACCAGGTGAGCCCCGAGCCCGAGGCGCGGGAGCTGGACCTCCTCCTGTCCACCGGCGAGGTGGTCTCCTGCACCCTGCTGGCCATGGCCCTGAAGGCCCTGGGCCAGCCGGCAGTGGCCCTTACCGGGGCACAGGCCGGCATCGGCACCGACCGCCGCTACGGCCGTGCCCGCATCCTGCGGGTGGATCCCAGCCGCATTCGCTCGCACCTGGCCGAAGGGCGCATCGTGGTGGTGGCGGGCTTCCAGGGCATCACCGAGGAGATGGACATCACCACCCTGGGCCGGGGCGGCTCCGACACCACGGCTGTAGCCCTGGCCGCGGCCCTGGGGGCAGAACGGTGCGAGATCTACACCGACGTGGAGGGCATCTATACCGCCGACCCCCGCATCGAGCCCCGGGCCCGCAAGCTGGAACGCATCTCTTACGAGGAGATGCTGGAGCTGGCCAGCCAGGGGGCGCGCGTCATGCACAGCCGCGCCGTGGAGCTGGGCTGGGCCTACAAAGTGCCCATCTATGTCGCCTCCAGCTTCAGCGACGCCCCCGGCACCCTGATCTGCGAAGGCGGTGAGGAGATGGAGCAGCGCAACCGGGTCATGGGCATCGCCCACGACAGCGACGTGGGCCGCATAACTGTCCGGGGCGTGCCCGACCGGCCGGGCATCGCCGCCGCCATCTTCGGCCCCCTGGCCGAGGCAGGCATCAGCGTCGATACCATCGTCCAGAACGCCAGCGTGGAGCGGCTCACCGACCTCACCTTCACCGTCTCGCGGGCCGATCTGAAGAGGGCGGCGGCGCTGGTGGAGCCCGTGGCCAGGGAGATAGGCGCCAGCGCCGTCCTGACCGACGACCACCTGGCCAAGGTGAGCGTGGTGGGGGCGGGGATGCAGAGCGCGCCCGGCTACGCCGCTCGCATGTTCCGCGCCCTCTACGAAGCGGGCATCAACATCGAGCTCATCACCACCAGCGAGATCCGCATCACCTGCCTGATAGACGCCGGCCGCGTACCCGAGGCCGTGCGGGCCCTGCATCAGGCCTTCGAGCTGGAGCAGGGCTAGGCAGCGGGCAGGGCGGCCAGGTCGTAGACCAGGGTCTCCAGGGCTACCTCGGGCGCAAGGCGGCCCCGCTTGATGGCGGCGTCGGCCTCCACCAGCAGTCGGTAGGCTGCCCGCAGCCTCGGCAGGGGCAGGCGCCGCGCCTGGACCAGCGCCCGCCGGGCTGCCCAGGGCGGCAGCGCCAGCTCCCGTGCCGCCTCCTGCTCGTTACCCCCTCGCTCCGAAACGTATCGCGCCACCAGCAGCCGCCGGTACTGGCGATGCAGCAGGGCGAGCAGCCCCAGCGGCTCTTCGCCCTGGGCCAGCAGGTCTCGCAGAAGGCGGAGGGCGTCCCGGTGGCGACCCTCGGAGACGGCCGCCGTAAGGTCGAAGACACTTGCCTCCCGCGCCGGCGTCACCAACAGGCGAACGTCCGCCTCTCGCACCACCTCTCCGCCGGCGTAGGCGGCCAGCTTGTCCAGTTCGGCCGCCAGGGCCCACAGGTCGCTGCCCAACAGTTGCAAGAGCAGTCGGGCGGCCCGCTCGCTCAGGCGCAGGCCGAGACGCCGGCAGCGGCGGCCCAGCCAGCGCGTCAGCTCCTCGCCGGAGAGGGGCGCGAATTCCCGCACCTGGGCCAGGGGGCGCAGCGAGGCGAGCAGCGGATTGGCGGGCTCCAGTGCCCCTTCCTCCAGCAGCACCAGGTGCGTGCTGGGTGGCATCTGGGTCAAGGCATCGGCCAGGCCCTGCCAGGGGCCTAGGGCCTGGGCCCTGCGCCTGCCTTCGGCCTGGAAGCGGCCCAGGAGGCCCTGCACCACCACCAGCCGGTGCTGGCCCAGGAACGGCGTCGCCTGGCACGCCTCCACCAGCTCCTGGGGGCGCAGCCTGGCACCGTCCAGGGACACGGTGTTGGCCCACAGCGAGCCGTCGGTGTCCAGGGCCTCGCGCAACTGGGCCAACGCCTCGCGCAGGGAGAAGGTGTCCTGCCCGTAAAAGATGTATACCGGCATCGAACGGTTTCCCTCTTCCTCCCCTGCCCTGGCAGCCGTTGGAAGAGGGGCCCTATCTGTGCTATCCTAAAGATAGCACCGCAGGCGGTGCTGAGACAGACGAGCGTGGGAGGCCCGGGTGATGGCGAAGCCCAAGGACGTGACCGATGCAGAGTTCGAGCAGGAGGTCCTGAAGGCTGACCTGCCGGTGCTGGTGGACTTCTGGGCGCCCTGGTGCGGCCCCTGCCGCATGGTCGCCCCCATCGTCGAGGAGCTGGCCCAGGAGTACGACGGCAAGGTCAAGTTCGTAAAGGTCAACACCGACGACAACGTGGACACGGCCGTACGCTACGGCATCCGCAGCATACCTACCCTGCTGGTGTTCAAGGGCGGCGAGCCAGTGGCCCAGGTCATCGGCTTCCGCCCCAAGAGCGAGCTGAAGAAGGTTCTGGAGAAGGCCCTCTCTTAGGGCGTTTCCGGCACGAAAAGCGTCCCGATGGCCCTGGAATACGACATCGTCATTGTCGGCGGCGGCCCGGCCGGGCTGGCCGCCGGCCTTTATGCCGCCCGCGCCCGTCGGCGCACTGCCCTGCTGGAGAAGGGCGTCATCGGCGGGCAGATCTCGCTGACCGAGACCATTGAGAACTACCCGGGCATCGAGAGCATCGGCGGCTTCGACCTGGCCCAGGCCATGCTGCGCCAGGCCGAAAGTTACGGCCTGGAGACCCATTACGTGGCCGCCACCGGCCTGGAGCAGGCCGACGGCAAGTGGGTCGTGCGCACCGACGAAGAAGAGTTCGTCGCCAAGGCCGTCATCATCACCGCCGGAGCCGACTACAACCGCCTTGGCGTGCCGGGCGAGGAGCGGCTCACCGGCCGCGGCGTCTCCTACTGCGCCACCTGCGACGCCGCCTTCTTCAAGGACGAGGAGGTGGCGGTGGTGGGCGGCGGCGACGCTGCCATGGACGAGGGCCTCTTCACCAGCCGCTACGCCTCCAAGGTCTATGTGGTCCACCGGCGCGACCAGCTCCGGGCCAGCCGCATTCTGCAGGAGCGCGCCTTCGCCAACCCCAAGATGCACTTCATCTGGAACACGGTGGTCACCGAGATCCTGGGCGAGGAGGCAGTGGAAGGGGCCCGCCTCCGCAACGTCGTCACCGGCGAGGAATCGGTGCTGCCGGTGAAGGCGGTGTTCATATTCATCGGCCACCACCCCAACACCGACTGGCTGCGCGGCCTGGTGCCCATGGACAACGGCGGCCACATCGTCGTCAACGAGTGGATGGAGACGGGGCTGCCAGGCCTGTTCGCCGCCGGGGACGTGCGCAGGAACGCCGCCCGCCAGGTGGTCAGCTCCGCCGGCGACGGTGCTACCGCCGCCATCGCCGCCGACCGCTACATCAGCGAGCACTTCCGCGAGTAGCCCCCGGACGTAACATACCTGCAACGAGACCGTAACCTCACCGTAATATAGCCACCTTTGCCCAGGCGCATGCTTTAGCTGGCCCCGTCCTTCTCTGCGGGAGGGCGACATGCCTCCTCAGGTCGACAGCGGCGATACCGCCTGGGTCCTGGCCTCGGCCGCGCTGGTAATGCTCATGACCCCCGGGCTGGCCTTCTTCTACGGCGGCCTGGTGCGGGAGAAGAACGCTATCGCCACCATGATGCAGAGCTTCGTCATCATCGCCCTGGTGAGCGTCATCTGGGTGCTGTGGGGCTACTCGCTGGCCTTCGGGCCCGACCACGGCGGCTTCATCGGGGACCTCTCCTGGTTCGGGCTGCGCAACGTGGACGGTGAGCCCGCCCCTTACGCCCCCACCGTCCCCCACCTGGCATACATGGCCTTCCAGATGATGTTCGCCATCATCACACCGGCCCTGATAACGGGCGCCTTCGCCGAGCGGGCGAAGTTCAGCGCCGTTATCGTCTTCGTGGCCCTGTGGGTGACCATCGTGTACGCGCCGGTGGCCACTGGGTATGGGCCCAGAACGGCTGGCTGGGCACCCTGGGCGGCCTGGGGGCCTACGACTTCGCCGGCGGCACCGTCGTCCACATCAACTCCGGCATCGCGGCGCTGGCGGCGGCCCTGGCCTTCGGCAAGCGACTGGGGCTGGGGCGGATGCCCATGGAGCCCCACAACGTCCCCTACGTGGTGCTGGGGGCGGCCCTGCTCTGGTTCGGCTGGTTCGGCTTCAACGCCGGCAGCGCCGTGGCCGCCGGTGCCTCGGCGGCCAACGCCTTCGTGGTGACCAACACCGCCGCTGCCGCGGCGGCGCTCGCCTGGCTGGCCATGAGCTGGCTGTACCAGGGGGTGCCGAGCGTCACCGGTGCGGCCACGGGAGCGGTGGCGGGGCTGGTGGCCATCACCCCTGCCTCGGGCTTCGTGGGCGCCTGGGACGCCGCCGATGGCTATGTCGACATCCTGCCCGCCCTCATCATCGGCGCCGGGGCCGGCGCCATCTGCTACGGAGCGGCCAGACTCAAGCACTGGCTGGACGTGGACGACTCGCTGGACGTGTGGGCGGTGCACGGCGTGGGCGGCACCTGGGGAGCACTGGCCACGGGCATCTTCGCTACCGCCCTGGTGACCCAGACGGCGGGTTTTCGGGGGCATCGGCGGTGCGATAGACGGTCGGCCGGAGCAGCTCCTGGCCCAGATGGCCGGCATCGGGGCCACGTGGGGATACTCGTTCGCCATGACCTTCGTCCTGCTCAAGGCGCTCGATGCCGTCATGGGGCTGCGGGTGAGCCCGCGAGAGGAGTTGCTGGGCGTGGACCTGGCCCAGCACGGCGAGCGCGCCTACGCCAGGTGAGCGATGAAGAAGGTCGAGGCCATCATCCGGCCGGAGAAGCTGGGCGATGTCAAAGACGCCCTGGACCGGCTGGGCATCCTGGGCCTCAACTTCGTGGAGGTTCGGGGCCGGGGCCGCCAGCGCGGCCAGACCTACTGGCGCGGCGCCGCCTCCTACATGGCCGACACCCTGCCCAAGGTCAAGCTGGAAGTGGTGGTCAGGGACGACGACGTGGAGCGGGTAGTGGACGCCATCATCAAGGCCGCCTGGACCGGCGACGTGGGCGACGGCAAGATCTTCGTCCTGCCGGTGGAAGAGGTCATCCGTGTGCGCACAGGGGAGAGGGGAGACGATGCCATTTGAGGTGCGCACCCGCAAGAACCTGGACTGGCGCGAGGGCGACGAGTCATCGCCCCGCTACTTCCTGGAGGTGGACCTCAGCCCGGTGCTGCCTGCCAGCGGCCGCGTGGCCCGCCTGCCCGTGCGCTGGCGTCGCAACCGCGGCCACCCCATCCTCAAGGAGGTCTACTGGGTGGAGGTGGCGGGCATGCGGGTGGAGAAGGGAAACCTGGCCGCCTTGGAGGCGGCGGTGCCCCAGGCCGTGGCCGCCTTCCTCGAGCACGGCACCCTGCCTTACTACTTCGTCACCACGCCCCAGGGCAGCTTCCCCGTCTACCTGGTGCGGGGACGACTGCTCCTGAAGACGGACACGGGCACCTTCGGCGCGGAGGACGTGGGCGAGCTGTGGCAGCGGCTGGCCGAGCACCTGCTGGCAGCCCGTCGCATCGCCGCCCTGGAGGAGATCGAGGTCTGCCTGTTGCTCTGGAGGGACCTGCAGCTCTACCCCACCGCCCTGCTACTGCGCGATGGACGGGTGCTGGTGCCTATCTTCCTCTGCCCGGGCTACGGTGCCCCCCAGCTCATCTACGAAGTCATCGGCCAGCCCTCCCGCTTCCTCGGGCCAGGGGAGCTGTTCGCCCTGCGGCAGGAGCTGGCTCAGGAGCTGTGGGCCCGGCGGGCCATACCGCACACAGGGGCGCTCAAGATGGACCGCCTCAGGGACGAGGTCTGGCGCGCGCTGGAGGGCCTGGCCCGCCCCACCCTCTACGTGCTCGTCTGCCACCAGGACGGCCAGGCCCTGGAGTTCCCCGTCTACGAAGCCGAGGGCGAGTTCTTCGCCCTCCAGCGGGCCAGCTACTGCCGCCTGATCTTCTCCCCCGACCTGGAAGAGCTATCGCGGCTGGTGCGCGAGGACCTGGTGCTGCGGGGGAGGGCCAGCGGTGCCTCCCTTGTGGCCGTGGAGCAGAGGCGGAGGTGATGTGCCGTGAGGCAGGGAGGAACGCCTCTGGGCTACCTGCTCTGGGGGCTGGTCTGGCTCCTATTCTGGCCGGTGCTGCTGCCGGTGGCAGCGGCCCGCTACACCAAGGTGGGCCCCAACGAGGCGCTCATCGTGGCCGGCAGGCGGCGCCGGCGCCAGCCGCGTCACCCGCGACGTGGCCGAGGTCATCGCCCAGTTGCCGCCTATCATCGAGGCCCTCACCGGCGTCAGGCTGGAGGAGCTATTGCGCCGCGTCCCCGGCCTCAAGGGAGCCGACCAGCAGAGCGAGGGCCAGAGCGCCTAGGGAGGTGAGGAGGGGTGGAGAGAAGGCCCAGGAGCCCCGGAGAGGTCATCGCCCTCTGCCGCGAGCGCGGCATCCAGATCGTCGACCTGAAGTTCACCGACCTTCCTGGCACCCTGCAGCACTTCTCCATTCCGGCCAGGGCGCTGGACGAGGGGGTCTTCCGCGACGGCATCGGCTTCGACGGCTCCTCCATCCGCGGCTTCCAGCACATCCAGGAGTCGGACATGCTGCTGGTGCCCGACCCGTCCAGCGCCTTCGTGGACCCCATCTACAGGGTGCCCACCCTGTCGGTCATATGCGACGTGCGCGACCCGGTGACGGGCGAGCGCTACTGGCGCGACCCCCGCTACGTGGCCCAGAAGGCCGAGGCCTACCTGCGGGAGTCGGGCATCGCCGACACGGCCTACTTCGGCCCCGAGGTAGAGTTTTTCATCTTCGACAGCGTGCGCTACGACCAGAACGAGCACTGCGGCTACTACTTCGTGGACTCGGAGGAGGGGGCCTGGAACTCGGGGCGGGAGGGCAAAAACCTGGGCCACCGCCCCCGCTACAAGGAGGGCTACTTCCCCGCCCCGCCCACCGACAGCCTCCAAGACCTGCGCTCCATCGCCATCCTGAAGATGATGGAGGCGGGCATCGACATCGAGGTCCACCACCACGAGGTGGCCACCGCCGGCCAGGGCGAGATCGACATGCGCTACCAGACCCTCACCCGCATGGCCGACCAGGTGATGCTCTACAAGTACATCCTGCGCAACGTGGCCCGCGAGCACGACAAGACGGTCACCTTCATGCCCAAGCCCCTCTTCGGCGACAACGGCTCGGGCATGCACGTCCACGTGAGCCTGTGGAAGGACGGCGAGAACCTGTTCTATGACCCGGAGGGCTATGCCCAGCTCAGCCTGCTAGGCATGTACTTCATCGGCGGGCTGCTGCGGCACGCCCGCGCCCTCTGCGCCCTCATCGCCCCCACCACCAACTCTTACCGACGCCTGGTGCCGGGCTTCGAGGCGCCGGTGAACCTGGTCTATTCCCAGCGCAACCGCTCGGCGGCAGTGCGCATACCCGTGTACTCCCGAAGCCCGGGGGCCAAGCGCATCGAGTTCCGCACGCCGGACCCCTCCTGCAACCCCTACCTGGCCTTCGCCGCCATCCTCATGGCCGGGCTGGATGGCATCTTCAACGAGACCGACCCCGGCGACCCCCTGGACACCGATGTCTACGAGCTGTCGCCCGAGGAGCTGGCCGACCTGCACACGGTGCCCGGTAGCCTGGACGAGGCGCTGCGCGAGCTGGAGGAGGACCACGAGTTCCTGCTGCGGGGCAGCGTGTTCACGTCGGACCTGCTGGGGACGTGGCTGGAATACAAGCGGCGACGGGAAGTGGACCCGGTGCGCCTGCGCCCCCACCCCTACGAGTTCTACCTGTACTACGACACCTAACGGGGCTTATGGCCCCGCGCGGGTAGAGCCCGTGCCCCATTGAGCGGGCGGGCGCTGGCGCGCGTCCCGACCCGCAGGAGGCGTGCCGCCAGCCAGGGCCGCTGCTGCTACTAGGCCAGCAGGGCCTGTATCTCGATGTTCACCTGGGTCGCCACGGCGACCGCCCGGTAGAGCGGTCAACGTGCCTGGTACGCCTCTACCAGCCTCCGGGCGTCCTCATCGCCCACGCCATACAGGCGAAAGCGCATCTCCACTCGCTGGAAGTCCTGGGGCGCGTCCAGGCGGCGGATGCCCTCGATGTCCACCTCGGCCCGGGCCAGGGGCAGGCCCTGGCCGCGGGCGTACGCCTCCGTCAGGAGCACGGCGCAGCCCGACACCCCGGCCAGGAACGCCTCGGCAGGGGTGATCTCCTCCCCCGGGCCGCCCGCGTAGCCGGGCTCGTCGATGACGAAGTGGTGGTTGCGGGCGGTGTTCAGCGAGCGCCCCGGCACGCCGATGGACCGGGACTGCACCCTGGTGACCAGAAGGCCCTCTTCGCTCATCCGCTGCCTCCCTCAGGCGCCAGCCTGCAATAGTTGCTCGGTGGCGAACTCCAGGTAGGTCACCGCTTCGGAAAAGCTGAAGCGCTCTCGCTCGTATTTGAGGGCGGGAGGACTGCCCGGAGAGACCACGAGGTCGACGCCCAGGCGCGGGAACATGAACACCCGACGGACGCCCTCCTGCCCTTGCAACAGCTCCGGGCGGCGGCGCAGCAGCTCCACGAAGGCCTCGGCCGAGCGCTGCACCACGTCGCGGTAGTCCCCCTTGCGCAGGGACTCCTGGGCGGCCTGCAGCGAGGCCCTCAGCTCCGGGTCCTGGATGCGGTCTACCTTGCCCGCCACGGCCGCATCATATGGAGGAAACGATGGGATAGTCAACGGGCGCTAGCTGCTCCTGGCGCCAGCGCTGGTGCTGCTCGTGCCGCTCCTTGAACTCGGGCAGCACCTTGGTACCGAAGCGGTACAGGGAGTCCATGATATCCTCGTGCTTGCGGGCGCCGCACTGGGCCACGAACAGCATCACGTCCAGGTGGGCCTGCTCGTAGCGCAGCAGCGTCTCGCGCACGAACTCGGGCGTGCCGATGCAGCCGCCCCTCTGTGCCGCCCGCCACAACGCGCGCCCTACCTCGTCCTGGGGCTCCTCGCCGAAGCCGCCGCGGTAGCCGGCGAACCCTCGGAACCACTCCGCCAGGGCGCCCCAGCGCTGCTCCGGGGGCGTGTCCTTGAACTGGTGGTACAGGTTGACCCGGCCCGGCCGGTGAGCGCCGCCGGTGAAGGGGCTGTAGTAGTAGCCCAGCGAGTAGGAGAAGAACTGGGCCCCCTCCAGCCCCTTGGCGATGGCCTCCTCGTCGCTATCGAAGCAGGAGAGAACCGATAGCACCGCCAGGGCGGGGTTGATGGCCTTCCCGATGGGGAAGCATTCCTCTCGAATGAGCCGATAATACTCCTCGACCCGCTCCCTGGCCTCGTCGGGGGTCTCGAAGCCGAAGCCCAGCGAGCCGATGCCCAGCCGCGCCGCCACCATGGTCGTTTCGCGGCGGGAGGCGGCGACCCACACCGGCGGGTGGGGCTTTTGCAACGGCTTGGGGATGACGTTGCGGGACGGCATGGCGAAATAAGATCCCTCGTAGCCAGGGTAGGGCACCTCCGTCATCATGCGCAGGCACTCGCGGGTGGCCTCCTCCCACATGGCCTTCTTCTCCTCGCGGCGGACGCCGAACCCGCCCATCTCCATTTCCGAGGAGGACTCGCCGGTGCCGAACTCCACCCGCCCGTCGGAGACCAGATCCAGCATGGCGATGCGCTCCGCCACCCGTGCCGGATGATTGTAAGGCGGGGGCATGAGGACGATGCCGTGGCCCAGGCGCATGTTGCGAGTGCGCTGGCTGGCCGCCGCCAGGAACACCTCCGGCGCCGAGGAGTGGGAGTATTCCTCCAGGAAGTGGTGCTCCACGATGAATATGTAGTCGAAGCCCAGCCTGTCGGCCAGCTCGATCTGCTCGAGGGCCTCCTTGACGATGCGGTGCTCCTGGTCAGGATGCCACTGGTCGGCATCGTAAGGCTTGGGAAGCTGTAGCTCGTAGAAGAGACCGAACTTCATCGCACGTTCCCCCGTCCTCGGCCTGCCCGCTGTCCTAGCGAGCGCTCAGGCTATGCAAGGGCATTATAGCAGCGGGCCCCCGCCTTGAGACAAGGAGCCCTCTAAGCGGTTCGCAATTTCCCATAAGCATCTCCTTGGGACGAGTCTACCGGGGGCCGGCCAGGCGCAGGGGCCGTCCGCCGCTCACAGCTCGAGCCGGTAGCCCATGCCCCGCAGGGTGACGATGCGGGCCCGGACGGCTCCTGCCGCCCGCAGCCGCTCCCGCACGCGGTGCACCAGCGAGTCCAGGGCCTGGTCGGAGATGCCGCCCGCATCGGCCCCTGGCCAGACGTGACGGATGATGTCCTCCCGTGGGCATGCGCGCCCCGCATTCTGGTACAGGTAGGCGAGCAGGTCGAACTGCTCGCGCGAGAGGGGAGGGAGCAACTCGCTGGCGTTGATGAACACGCGCCTGCCCGCTACGTCCACTGTAATCTCCTGCGGGGTCGCAGCCTGGGGCAGCGACGAGGCCTCGACGCCGGCGCCGGCCGGGGCCGCCGCCGGCTGCGGCCTGGGCACCAGGCGCGCCCGCCGCGAGAGCACATATAGCCCCACCCCCAGCAGGACCAGCACGCCCGCCGTCGCCGCAGACGCCACCGGCGCCACCGGGAAGCCCCGCTGGCCATCGGCGGCTCCCGCGCCGGGGGACGAGGGCGGCGCGCTGCCACCGCCGCCCACCGTCACGGGCGGCGACGTCCACTGGAGGGGGCCGCTGCTCACCGTCACCCGGACCGGGCCGGGGCGGGTCGAAAGCATGGTCGCCCTCGCCAGGCCACCACGGGTGAGGGACGTCACGCGATGGGTGCTGCCGTCGGGCAGAGAGAAGACGAAGTCCACCTTCGTCCCGTCGGGCACGCGGTGGCCGTTTCGGGCCAGGAGCGGGGCTGCCAGCTCTACGGTGAAGGTCTCGCCCACGGGCGGCGGATCGGGCTGGACCCTCAACCGCAGCTCCTGGTCCGGGTCGGCCTCCACTTGCTGGGCAATGCGGGAGAAGACGTAGCTGTCCACCACGTAGTCCACCGGCATCCGGCCCTGGCCTGCCTCGGCGAACAGCGTCGGGTCCTGGAACAGGACCTTGATGGCCGCCCGCAGGTGGGGCTCCGTCTTGCTGTACAGGGAAACGAACAGGTTCAGGTTGAGCAATTCCCCCGCGTCCAGGTGATAGGGCGAGCCGAAGGCGAACACCACCACCTGTTTGCTGCGCAACTCGGGCACGGAACGTACCTGACGCAGGAAGGTCTTCAGCGTCTCCGACGCCGGGTACTCCAGCGGATCGCGCTCCAGGTAGGCCAGCACGAT
>BEIA01000022.1 GCA_002898715.1 bacterium HR24
AGAAGATGCTGAACTTCATGAGCCGCCCTCCTTGCGCGAGTTCGTCGCATTTATAGCACTTCTCGTGCGCATTGTCAACGAGCAGCTTCGCCGTATCGGTGGCGCGCACTGTCGCCACGTCCCAGCAGGCGCGGTGCTCCGCCCAGGTGGGCGCGAGGGGAGGGTTCGAAGTGGGAGCGAGCGAAGGCAGGGAGGCCTCAGCCCGTCCGCGGACGGGCCGCGAAAGCCCGCAACAGGGGCGGGGAACGGCCTGAGGGACGAAGCGCGGGCTTCGCCTCTGTCCCCGGGCGTGTACGTCCGCCGGAAGCGGGTGGGGCGCTGGCTCCCCGGGCAGGACTCGAACCTGCAACCTGGCGGTTAACAGCCGCCCGCTCTACCATTGAGCTACCGGGGAACCTTCCTTTCCTGGCTGCGGAGCCAGGATTCGAACCTGGACCAGAGGATCCAAAGTCCCCTGTGCTACCGTTACACCACTCCGCAGCCCCGCGGCGCTGGTGCCGGAGGCCGGACTCGAACCGGCACGAGGGCGGCCCCTCAGCAGATTTTGAGTCTGCCGCGTCTGCCCATTCCGCCACTCCGGCGTCGCCACCGTGGGCAGACAAACTTATGGAGCGGAAGACGGGATTCGAACCCGCGACCTCCTCCTTGGCAAGGAGGCGCGCTACCGCTGCGCTACTTCCGCTCCCGCGGCCCTTTCGGGCCCCGAGCCCTATTATACCCGCCCGCCATCCGCCCGCAACCCCACTCCTTGACAGCCAGCCACGCCCGAAACTAGATTAGCCTCGCCACCACCTTCCGGAGGAGGTACCTATGTCCCTGGTCGCTTTTCTCCGCGAGTGCCTCCAGCAGATGCACCGCCAGTACGAGGAGATGCTCCACGACCTGACCCCCGAGCAGCTACACTGGACGGCTAACGAGCGGGGCGTGCACATCGCCTTCGTCGCCTGGCATGCCACACGCACCGAGGACAACGTCATCAACTTCGTGCTCCAGCGCAAGTCCACTGTCTGGCTCGACAACGGCTATGACCAGAAATGGGGCCTCGACCGCATCCATCCCGGCACGGGCTGGACGCTGGAGCAGGCGAGGGCCCTGCGCCTGCCTTCCGCCCAGGAGTTCCTGGAGTATGCCCGCAAGGTGTGGCAGGCCACCGACGAGTTCCTGCAAGGCATCGACGAGTCCTACCTGGAGCAGACGGTAACGGTGCGGCCCCTGGGCGAACTGAAGATCCGCAACGCCATCGGCAACGTGTGTATCACCCACTGCTTCACCCACCTGGGGGAGATACAGCACCTGCGCGGGCTGCAGGGCCTGCGCGGCGCCCTGGCGTGACCCGCTCGCTGCGAGAGCGTACAGCCGGCCCCTTGCAGGCTTGGCCCCCGGCATTCGTGTGGCCAGGCTGCGCAGGGGGCCCGGTCACCCCACTGCCGGCGCGGACGGCAGTGGCCCTTACTTGAGGATGTCGGAGGACATGGCGACGCCGTTGTGGATGAAGAAGGAGCGCACGGCGTTGCCCCAGTTCCTGCCCTGAATGCCGCCGATGTTCTGCTCGAACTCCTTGATCTTCTCGATGTAGAACCGGCGCCGCTTGGCCCGTATCTTCTTGAAGCCGCCCTCCACGTCGCGCAGGCAGTCCGAGACCAGCTCGTCGGGCGTCTTGCCAACGAACTCGCAGAAGCTGGCCAGCACCTTCAGCTTGAAGTCCCAGTCGCGGGGCGGGCCCCAGTGCTGACAGTAGTAGTTGTACCAGGTCTGGACCGAGCCCTGCTGGGCGATCTCATCGGCGGTGACCACGACCACGACCTCCTCGTACGGTGATGGGGCGGGTGGTGCCGCCCCATCACCATTGTACCCGAAAGGCTGACACGCGCCCTCAGAGGGGCAGCCCGAACATCTGGGCCAGGTAGCGTATCTCCTCGTTGCGCCAGGGGTGGGGCGCCGGGTCCTGGATCATCTTGGCTTCCTTCAGCTTCTCCACCACCTGCGGGTCGCGGGTGAACGGGTTGCCATAGCGCATTTCGAAGAAGTCCTGCTCGAAGGGCTCCCGCGGCCGCTGCCCGCCGCCGTCCCAGGACTCGGCAGGGTACCCGACCAACTGCCCCCATAGGGGAATCCACTCCGCTGGGTGGTTAGTGATACGCTTCACCGCCTCCGCATTGAGGGCCGTGAGCTGGGTGCCCAGCCCCTCGTCCACAGCCGCCAGGACTGCATGACAGATTGCCAGAGACGCCTCGGCAGCGGTCAGGAAGGCCAGGGTCCCCTGGTCCTGGGCGATGGGCGAGAGCACCTGGGGCACGATGACGTTGTCCACATAGGCGTGCGACCACCCATGGGTCGGGGGCAGGGCGCCAACGTCCACCAGCTGCTTCAGCGTCGGCGCCCGGGCCTGGACCATCCGCGGTACCGCTGACACGTCGGCAAACCAGACGATGCACACCGGCGCCGTGTCGAGCTGGACGTTGGTGGTAGGCGTCTTGAGGGCATCCAGGTCTTCCTGCGAAAGCTGGTCCCGGTAGAGGACGATGGCCTTGGCGAAGTCGGCGTTGACCGCCCGACTGCAGAGCCGGGCTGCCTCGAGAATGATCTGGATCTTCTCCCGCTCCACCGGCCGCCAGGGCTGGTAGAAACGGATGGAGCGCCTGCGTCCTATTACTTCCTTGAATTCCATGACCCCCTCCTAACAGGATTGCAACCTTATTTAGTGCAGTCCGGCCGTTGGTGTCAACTGTATGTCCGGCAGCCCCTGCCTCTTGCGAGGGGAGAGATATTCAGAGCACGATGCGGCGAGGTTGGCCCCCTGCCTTGCGCCGGAAGTTCACCACCAGCAAGTGCCCCCCGGCATCCTCGATACGGCAGCGGTCGGGCCGGGCCAGGGACTCCGCCACCCTCGCGCCCAGTTCGGCGACCTCCCGCCCCGCCTCTTCGGGCAACGACGCCAGGCCCGCGCCAGCCACCGTTTCCGCCTGCAGGTGGCACAGGCGCAGCAGCCACCCCATGACCAGCTCCGCCCAGCCCAGGTGGAAGGCGCAATCGGCGAAGGCGATGGGCAGGTGGTCCAGGGCCACCTCCGGCCCCACCTGCAAGAGCGTGGAGCCGAAGTGTGGCTGGGACAGCTCCGAGGCCGCCCGGTACACGGGCGCCAGCCGCGGCTCCTGGGCGATGGCCGAGGACGCCCGGTATCGGCCCAGGTCGAGGGCCAGGGCGGCGCGTTCCCTGTCCTGGGCAGGCCAGGACTCGAGCCACGCCTTCCATTCCTCGAACCCAGAGGCCAACAGTCCCCGTTGGGCAGCCACCAGGTCGCAAGCGGCCCGGACCAGAGGAATGCAGGCAGGGTAGGATCCCCACATCAGCAGCCGGCAGGCATCGGCCAGGTAGGAGAAGCAGCGCGACCACAAAGCCAGGATGATGGCCGATTCGGCCGTGCGGGCCCTGGCCAGGGCGGAGGCCATGCGCAACTGCAGTCCCATGCACTGGCGGAACAGCTCCAGGTCATCGCCCAGCAGGAACTGGGCCTGACGGTAGGCGTCCTGGGCGGCCGGAGGGCCGGGGGGCCGCGGCGGGAGGTCGTAGCCCTCCGGCACCTGCACGGGACCTATGCGCAGGCGGGGACGGCTGCCGGCCATGGCTGGCTAACGCGCCCCACCAGCGCCTCAGCCCCGGCCAGCCAGGCAGGAGGCGCCGGCATAACGGGCCCGCTCCCCCAACTCCTCCTCGATGCGCAGGAGGCGGTTGTACTTGGCCGTGCGCTCGCCGCGGGCCGGGGCGCCGGTCTTGATCTGGCCCACGCCCGTGGCCACGGCCAGGTCGGCGATGGTGGTGTCCTCTGTCTCGCCCGAGCGGTGAGAGATGATGGCGGCATAGCGGGCCTGGCGGGCCAGGCGCACCGCCTCCAGCGTCTCCGAGAGGGTGCCTATCTGGTTGGGCTTGACCAGGATGGCGTTGGCGGCGCCCGCCTCGATGCCGCGGCGCAGGCGCTCCACGCTGGTGACGAAGAGGTCGTCGCCCACCAGTTGCACGTCCTGCCCCAGGCGCTCTGTCAGGAGGCGCCAGCCTTCCCAGTCGTCTTCGGCCAGGCCGTCTTCGATGCTGACGATAGGGTAACGGGAGCACCAGTCCTGCCAGAGGGCGACCAGCTCGGCAGAGGAGAGGACGCGGCCCTCCCGCGAGAGGTGGTAGCGGCCGTCGCGGTATAGCTCGCTGGCGGCAGCGTCCAGGGCCAGGGCTACTTCGTCTCCCGGACGCCGCCCTGCCCGCTCGATGGCCTCGAGCACCAGGGCCAGGGCGTCCTCGTTGCGTCCGAGCGCCGGGGCGAACCCGCCCTCGTCGCCGACGCCAGTGGCGAGGCCGCGCTCGTCCAGCAACCTGCCGAGGGCATGGTACACCTCGGCCCCCCAGCGTAGCGCTTCGGCGAATGTGGAGGCACCGATGGGAGCCACCATGAACTCCTGGAAGTCCACTCCTCCCCGGGCATGGCGGCCGCCATTGAGGATATTGAACAGCGGCAGGGGCAGCCGGTGGGCGTCCGGGCCGCCCAGGTACTGGTACAGGGGCAGGTGGCGGGCGGCGGCAGCGGCGTGGGCCACCGCCAGCGAGACGCCGAGGATGGCGTTGGCCCCCAGGCGCGACTTGTTGGGGGTGCCGTCCAGCTCCAGCAACAGGCGGTCGATGGCCTCCTGGTCGAAGGGCGACCGGCCGACCAGCGCCGGGCCGATGACCTCCCCCACGTTGGCCACGGCCCTGAGCACCCCCTTGCCACCGTAGCGAGCAGGGTCGCCGTCGCGCAGTTCAAGGGCCTCGTGGGCGCCAGTGGAGGCGCCCGAGGGCACCGCCGCCCGGCCGACAGTGCCATCGTCCAGGGCCACGTCCACCTCCAGGGTGGGGTTGCCACGGGAGTCGAGCACCTCCCTGGCGCGCAGGGAAACGATCTTCATGGCTCGACAGTCCTCCGACGAGGGCTGAATTCTTGTCAGCTCTTGCCGCGCGCAGCGCGGCGCTCCTCCGCCAGGCGCATGGCCAGCTCCACGGCCTCGGTGGCGCTCTGCGCCCTCACGATGCGCTGGGCCTCATGGCCCGCGTAGGAGAAGTCCCACGTCTCCAGGCCGACGACCGGTACGTTGTGGATGAGGGCATAGGCGATCTCCGACAGAGTGCCGTAGGAGCCGTCGATGGCGATGACCACCTCGCCCGAGAGCACCACCATGGAGTTGCGGGCGTAGCCGATGCCGCTGTAGATGGGGAACTCCACCCAGGGGTTAGGCGGCGTCTCCTCGGCCGAGTGGCCAGGCATGATGCCGATGGTATGCCCACCTTCCTCGCGGGCGCCCCGGCACACGGCCGCCATAACCCCCGAGCCACCACCGCAGACCACCACAGCCCCCCGGCGGGCCAGCTCTCGCCCCACCTCCTCCGCCAGGCGCACCGCCTCGGGGGGCGCATTCTCGCCTCCGATGACCGAGACCATGATCGTCTCCATACGCCTCGTCCGTGCTCAGGGGACTGGGAGCGAGACCTATGTTAACACGGGCCGCGCTTGTAGGCTGCAGGCGCGTGCGCGGCGAGCCGGCCCGGGGGAACGGGAGGCGGCCGACCCGTCCCCCCGGCCCACCACGCTCGCGTGCGCCCGGCTACGGGGCCCTATGAGGCCCTGGGGTGCGCCTTCTGATAGGCCTCGCGCAGGTGGTCGCGCGTCAGGTGCGTGTACACCTGCGTGGTGGCAATGCTGGCGTGCCCCAGCAGCTCCTGGAGGTCGCGCAGGGGCATGCCGCCCCGCAGCATATGGGTGGCGAAGCTGTGCCGCAGGGTGTGGGGCGTTACCTGGCGGCCCAGCCCTGCCTGGGCAGCGTACGACTTCAGGATGAGCCAGAAGCCCTGCCGGGTGAGCCGCTCCCCTCGCCGGTTGAGAAAGAGGGCGGTCTCGCCCCGGTGCCGCACCAGCAGGGGCCGCGCCTCCTCCAGGTAGAGGCGCAGCGCCTCGGCGGCATGCTCGTGGATGGGTATGCTGCGCTCCTTGCCGCCCTTGCCCCGGCAGCGGACGAAGGGCGCCGGCCCCAGATGGACGTCGTCCACGTCCAGGGAGACCAGCTCCGTCACCCGCATGCCGGTGGCATAGAGGAGCTCCAGCATGGCCTGGTCCCGCCGCGCCTCGGGGGTGTGGCGACGGGCGGGTTGCTCCAGCAGCTCGTCGACTTCATTGGGAGAGATGGCCCTGGGCAGGGCCTTGTTGATGCGGGGAGAGGCCAGACCATCGGTGGGGTTGCGCCGCACCATCCCCTCCGCTACCAGGAAGGAGAAAAAGGAGCGGACGGCTGCCACCTTGCGGGCCACCGACGTGTCGGTGTAGCCCCTGCGCCGCATCTCCAGGACAAAGTCCTGGATGAGGGCGCGGTCGACAGCCCCCCAGGAGGCCTCGTGGCCCAGCTTCCCCCCAATGAAGTCGGCGAGCTGCTGGAGGTCGTTGCGGTAGGCGGCGATGGTGTTGGCCGACGCCCCCTTCTCTACCTCCAGGTAGTGGAGGAAGCGGGCCAGACCCTCGCCCAAGGCAGGCACGGGCCTGCGCTGTGTCCCGACCGCCATGACGACCTCACCTCCTTTCGCATAGGCATTTTCCTTCGCCCGGCCCTCCCTTTTACGTTCAGCACGTAGATCTTTTCCACACGTTTTCCACCACTGGCCGGGCGCTGTCAACAGATAATCTACATTCTGTCGTTTATGCTCACCTTTCAGCGCCGTTCTGGCCCTTCGGCCCGTGGCCTGGCGGCCACGCCTCCGGCCCGATAAGAGGAACGAAGCCGCAGGGCCCCAGGTTACGCTTCCTCACCCCGCGCGGCCCCTTCTCCACCAGCACCAGCTCCTGCAGGTCCCTGCCCCCAACGGGAATCACCATGCGCCCTCCCTCGCCTAGCTGCTCCAACAGCGAGGGCGGCACCCGCGGCGCCGCCGCTGTGACGACGATGGCATCGTAGGGCGCTTCCTGCGGCCACCCCAGGGCCTCGCCGGCCACGTACACGCGCACGTTGGCATACCCCAACTCGGCCAGGGTCCGGGCCGCGCGCCGGGCCAGTTCGGGCAGGCGCTCCACCGTCACCACCTCGCGGGCCAGTTCGGCCAGGATGGCCGCCTGATAGCCGGAGCCAGTGCCCACCTCCAGCACCTTCTCCGTGCCCTCCAGGCGCAGGGCCTCGGTCATGATGGCCACGATGAGAGGCTGGGAGATGGTCTGGCCGTAGCCGATGGGCAGCGGTCGGTTCTCGTAGGCGTAGGGCACCAGGTCCGGCGGCACGAAGCGCTCCCGGGGCACCCTGGCCATGGCAGCCAGCACCCGTTCGTCCCGCACCGTCGCCCTGATCTCGGCGAGGAGGGCGTCCCGCGCCGCCCGCAACGACTCCTCGGTCATGGCCCCGGCGCCCCGGCGCTGCCAGCGGCGAGCACCCTGCCGAACCTCATGAGGCTGCATGCCCGTCGCTATAATCGTTCCGGGCCATGGGGGCTACCTTCTATATCGGCACATCGGGATGGCATTACCGTCACTGGCAGGGCATCTTCTATCCGTCCGACCTGCCGCCCTCGCGCTGGCTGACCTATTATGCCCGCTTCTTCCCCACTGTGGAACTGAACAACTCCTTCTACCGCCAGCCTCGCCCCTCGGCCTGGGACCTCTGGCGGCGCACGGCCCCGGAGGGCTTCTCGTTCGCTGTGAAGGCCAACCGGTTCCTGACCCACATCAAGCGCCTGCGGGACGTGGAGGAGCCGCTGCGGCGCTTCCTGGAGGGGGCCAGGCGCCTCGGCCCCCGCCTGGGCCCCGTCCTGTACCAGTTGCCGCCTACCTTCCATCGGACGCCCGAAAACGAGGAGCGCCTGGCGCGCTTTCTCGCCTCGCTGCCCGGCGAGCTGCTGCATGCGGTGGAGTTCAGACACCGCTCTTGGCTGGGTGACGAGGGCCGGCGGCTGCTCGAAGAGTACGGCGCTGCCCTCTGCTGTTTCGATGCCCCCCGGATGCGGACGCCGTTCGTGGCCACAGCGCCCTTCGCCTACGTGCGCTTTCACGGGTCGGACGCCCTCTATGCCAGCAATTATAGCGACGAGGCGCTGGCGGAGTGGGCGCAGGCCCTGGCACGGCTGGGCCAGGACCTGCGAGCGGTGTACGTGTACTTCAACAACGATGCCTGCGGCTATGCCGTGGCCAACGCCCGCACCCTCATGCGCCTGCTACTGGACCTGGAACAGGACGTGGCCACCCCTGGCGCCTCCGCGTGAATCTTGTAACAATAGGGAGCGGAGGTGCCCCATGCGGTTGGACATCACCAAGCTGCCGATGGACCTGCTGGTGCTGGGGGGGCTGGGCGTGGCGGTGATGGCCACCTTTCTCATCGCCTTCGCCCTGACGACGGGCGAGGGCGGGGTGGAGGGCACAGCCGGTGGCGGCGGCGAGGCGCCCGCAGGGCCGCCCGTGACCGCCGCGGAGATCCGCGCCGTGCGCTCCATCCGCTTCGACCAGCGCCAACTGGTCATCGCCGCCGGCCAGGACGTCACCATCCACTTCATCAACGAGGACCCCGGGCAGGTGCACGACTTCACGGTGTGGCGCGACCGTACGACCAGCGAGCGTCTGGCTGGCACCAATTCCTGCACTGCACCCTGCGACGAGACCATCACCGTGCACCTGCCGGCCGGGCAGTACTACTTCAACTGCACCATCCACCCTCAGCAGATGACGGGCACCCTGATCGCCCAGTAGGCGCGCGCCCAGCCTCAGATAGACTCCAGTACCCTGCGTGCCAGGGCGCGCGTGAAGCCCGGCGTGGCGGCGATCTCGTCCAGGGGGGCCTCGCGGATGCCCTGCAACGAGCCGAACTTGCGCAGGAGCGCTTTCTTCCGCTTGGGGCCGATGCCCGGTATAGAGTCCAGCACCGACTCCATGCCCGCCTTGTCGCGCACCTTTCGGTGATAGGTGATGGCGAAGCGGTGGGCCTCGTCGCGGATGCGCTGCACCAGGTAGAGCGCCTGGGAGGTGCGGGGCAGGACGATGGGTTCGGCCAGGTCCACCACGTACAGCTCTTCGAAGCGCTTGGCCAGCCCCACCAGGGGTATGTGGCCCAGGCCCATGTCCCGCATCACGTCGTGGGCGGCGGAGACCTGCCCCTTGCCCCCGTCCACCATCAGCAGGTCGGGCAGCTTGGCGAAAGACTCGTCGGACTCGCCCCGCGAGGCAGCGTCGCGGGCGCGCCGGAAGCGCCGGCGCAGCACCTCTTGCAGCATGGCGAAATCGTTGGGCCCGGACACGAACTTGATACGGAAGCGACGGTATTCGGCCGGACGTGGCTGGCCGTCCACGAACACCACCATGGAGCCCACGGCATGCGCCCCCTGAATGTTGGAGATGTCGTAGCACTCGATGCGCCGCGGCGGGCCGGGAAGGTCTAGCTCCTCGGCCAGCTCCTCCAGCGCCTGGCGCAGGGCGCCCCGCTGCGAAAGGACGCGCACCCGCAGGGCCTGCAGGGCCTCGCGGGCATTGTCCCTGGCCATCTCCACCAGGGCTGCCTCCTGCCCACCCTCGGGCACCAGCAGGCGCACAGGGCCGCCCCGCCGCTCCGAGAGCCAGGCCTCCAGCAACGGCTGGTCCTCCACCGGCACGGGCAGCAACACCTGTTCGGGCACGTAGGTGGCGGCCTCATAGAACTGGGAGAGAAAGCTCGCCAGCACCGCCGCCTCTGGCTCGTCCTGGGCGCCATCCAGGGCGAAGTGGTCGCGCCCGATGACGTTACCGCCACGGACGAAGAACACCTGCACACAGGCATCGGGCCCCTCGCGCGCCAGGCCGAAGACGTCCATGTCCACGTAACGGCCCAGGTCCACCGCCTGCCGCTCGCCCATGCGCTGGATGGCCCGTATCTGGTCGCGCAGGTGGGCTGCCCGTTCGAACTCCAGGTTCTCTGCCGCCTCCTCCATCTGCTGCCAGAGGTCGGCCACCACCTCGTCGGTGCGGCCCTCCAGGAACTTGATGGTCTGCCGGATGACCCGGTCGTACTCCTCCTTGGTGCAGAGGCTGGCGCATGGCCCCAGGCAGCGGTGGATGTAGTACTCCAGGCAGGGACGGGGGTCAGTGCCGGTGATGACCTTCGTGCAGGAGCGCCAGGGGAAGAGCTTCTTCACCAGGTCCAGGGCCTTGCGCACCGAGCCGGCGCTGGCGTAAGGGCCGAAGTAGCGGGCGCCATCGGGCAGCACGCGCCGAGCGATCTCCACCCGCGGCCAGGGGTCGGACAGGTCGATCTTCAGGTAGGGGTAGTGCTTGTCGTCCTTGAGCCTGACGTTGAAGAACGGCTGGTGACGTTTGACCAGGCTCGCCTCCAGCACCAGCGCCTCGGCTGCCGTGCGGGTGACGATGTATTCGAGGTCGGCTATCTGTGCCGCCAGGGCGCGCACCTTGGGCTCCAGGCTGCGGGGCGAGCCGAAGTAGGAGCGTACGCGCTCGCGCAGGCGGGCGGCCTTGCCGACGTAGATGACCTTGCCCTTTGCGTCTTTGAACATGTACACGCCAGGGCGGTCGGGCAGGGCCCTGACGCGGTGAAGCAGCTCCTGTCGGTTATCGCTCACGGCACCTATCATTGTATGCCCCCGTCCGATGCCCCCACAACGCGGGCGGCGATAGGGTAAAACCGCTGTCAGCCAAAATCGCGACCCCCCGCACCTTTCACCTAAGTCCGGTCGTTCGTATCTTACGAGTGGGGGTAGCAGGCGCACGCCATGGCCTACAGGCCTATCGAGGACTACGGCGCCGTAGGCGACATGCGCACTGCTGCCCTCGTTAGTAGCGAGGGCTCCGTAGACTGGCTGTGCCTCCCCACCTTCGACTCCCCCAGCGCTTTCGCCGCCCTTCTGGACGACGCCCGCGGCGGCCACTTCCGCATTGCCCCTGTCGGCAACGCTACCAGCAGCCAGTCGTACCTGGAGCGCACCAATGTCCTCGTCACCACCTTCCAGGGCCCCGATGCCGTCGTCACCGTCACCGATTTCATGACGGTGGACGAGCCGGCCCCGGGCCCAGAACTGGTGCGCCTGGTGCGCTGTCACCGGGGCACGGCCGAGCTCATGGTGGAGCTTGCGCCCCGGCTAGACTACGCCCGCGGCCGCACCCTCATCGCGCCCCTGGGCCAGAAGGCGGTCCTGGCCACCAAAGATGGCCATATGCTTTCGGTCTCGTCCTCGGTCCCGCTTACCACTCCCGATGGCACCGCGGGGGCGCGCTTCGTCCTCCACGAGGGCGACCGAGCGGCGTTCGCGCTCCGCTGGGGCGACCCCTCGCCCCCGCCGGCGGACTGCGCCGCTCTGGAGGCCAGGGTGGGCCGGGCCGTCCGGTTCTGGCGCCAGGTGTCGGGGGAGTGGCACTACGCCGGCCGCTGGCCAGAGCTGGTGAACCGCTCCCTACTGGCGCTGCACCTGCTGCTGTACGCTCCTACCGGCGCCATGTGTGCCGCCCTCACCACCTCCCTGCCCGAGCATATCGGAGGGGCGCGCAATTGGGACTACCGCTACTGCTGGCTGCGGGACTCGGCCTTCGCCCTGGACCTGTTTCACCGCCTGGGACACCGAGAGCACACGCTGCCCTTCCTGCGCTGGCTGGCCCTGGCCGAGGGGGAGGGTGCCGCCCTCCGGCCACTGTACCCCATTGCCTACATCGAGGGGGCCGACTCGCTCCAGGAGCAACTGCTGGACCACCTGGAGGGCTACCGGGCATCGCGCCCCGTCCGCATAGGCAACGCCGCTTCCGACCAGTTCCAGCTCGACGTTTACGGCGAGCTGGTGCTGGCCATATACACTTATTACCGTCAGGGCGGCCAGGTGGACGACGCCCTCTGGCGGCTGGTGGTGTCGCTGGTGGAGGCGGCGCTCGCCCGCTGGCAGGAGCCCGACAACGGCATCTGGGAGGTGCGCTCCCAGCCCAGGCACTTCGTGGTGTCCAAGGTGATGGCCTGGGCAGCCGTGGACAGGGGCCTGCGCCTGGCCCAGGGGCTGCGACGGCCCGTGGACCTGGACCGGTGGCGGCGCGCCCGTGACCGTATCCGCCAGGAAGTGCTGGAGCAGGGCTGGGACTCGCGCCGCGGCAGCTTCGTCCAGAGCTACGGCGGCCGCGCTTTGGACTCGGCCCTCCTGCTCCTGCCTCTGGTGGGCTTCCTGCCGGCCACAGACCCGCGCATAGTGGCCACGGTAGAGGCGGTGCGGCGCGAACTGGGGCCTGTCTTCCTGCGCCGCTACCTGCCCGAGGAGGCGCCAGACGGGCTGGACGAGGAGGAGGGGGCCTTCTTGCTTTGCAGCCTGTGGCTGGCCCAGGTGCTGGCCCTCATGGGGCGGGTCGAGGAGGCCCTGGATGTGTTCCAGCAAGTGGCGGGGTTGGGCAGGGGCCTGGGCCTCTACGCCGAGATGGTGGACCCGACCACGGGACGCTTCCTGGGCAACTACCCGCAGGCCTACACCCACATCGCCCTGGTAGACACGGCCCTGGTCCTGGACAAGGTCCTGGCCGACGGGCGCCGCCTGCCGGCTGTCGTCAGGAGGGACTGAACGAGAGGCGGCGGGGCAGGCCCGCCGCCTCTTCGGCCAGAGCCCCTCTCTCGTTCGGCCCTACTTGGCCTTCACCCGGATGCTCTTGGGGCGCACCTCGGGCGCCTTGGGCAGGGTCACCGTCAGCATGCCGTGCTCGAAAGTGGCCTCCGCCTTGTCGGCGTCCACCTGCACCGGCAGGGCGATGCTGCGGGCGAAGGTCCCGTAGCGCAGCTCGCGGCGGTGGTAGTTGCCCTTCTCCTCCTTCGCCTCGTGCCTGTACTCACCGCGGACGGTGAGCTGGTCGCCCTGGACGGAGATATCCACGTCCTCGGGGCGCAGGCCGGGGAGGGCAGCCTTCACCACCACGGCGTCATCGGTCTCGTACACGTCCACTGGGAAGGTATAGACCTCCTCCGTCAGGGTGCCGGGCTCGCGGCGTCCCATGAGCTCCTCCCAGAGCCGGTCCATGGAGCGACGGATGGAGCGGAACTCCTCCCAGGGGTCCCATCGCATGAGGGTCATGCCTCCCACCTCCTGATGCGTCGCGGCGCTCTTTCGGTGCCGGGGTAGCCCGGCGGCTGCCCAGGGAAACGGAAGGGCGGGCCCGCTAGGAGGCCCGGGCCTCCACCACCTCGCGGGCCCGCACCTGGATGGTCTTGGGCCTGGCCTCGGCCACCTTGGGCAGGGTGATGGTCAGCAGGCCCCGCTCGTAGATGGCCTCGGCCTGGTCGGCCTCCACCGGCGCCGGCAGCGAGACGGAGCGGTAGAAGGAGCCGTAGCCGATCTCGCGCCAGTGGTAGTTGCGGTGCTCCTCCTCCTGCTCCGGCCGCCGCTGGGCGCGGATGGTCAGGAGGCCGTCCTGCACCGAGATGTCGAAGTCCTCAGGCCGGAAGCCGGGCAGGGCCGCCTCCACCACCACCGCCTCCTTGGTCTCGTAGACGTTCAGCGGGAAGGAGGCGGACTCGTGCCAGGGCCGGAGTCGGCCCAGCAGTTCGTCCACCATCTCGTCCATGGCGCGGGCGATGCGCCGGAACTCGGTCCACGGCTCCCAGCGCATGAGGGTCATGGCCCATCACCTCCTTTCCCCCTCAGGTTGTCGAGCGGCGAAAGGAGTCATCCTGGCGGCCAGGGCGGGCCCGGGGTTCTCCCGCCCCTGAGGGAGGGCCTCAGCGCCTCCACCCAGGCACCCCCGCCGCCCGGGCGGGGCCCCGGGCACCGGCCCTGGCCATCCCTGGGCCGTCCGCCGGGTTCCCCCCGGCTTCCAGCCCCGATTATAGAGGGGCGCGTGGCACCCTGTCAAGAGGCCTGACAACGTCATTATCAGCAATGCCGCAACGAGCTTGACATCGCCCCTGGCTCGGGCTACCATGGGCCCTGGGTGGTAGCCATGCCCGGGCGCGACTATTACGAGATCCTGGGCGTTCCCCGTAACGCCTCCGAGAAGGAGATAAAGCGGGCTTACCGTCGCCTGGCCCGCAAGTACCACCCGGACCTGAACCCGGGCGACAAGGAGGCCGAGGAGCGCTTCAAGGAGATCAACAGGGCCTACGAGGTGCTCTCGGACCCCGAGAAGCGTCGCCTGTACGACATGTACGGCGAGCGCTGGGAGCAGGCTGCCGCCTTCCAGCAGGCTCGCCAGCAGGCCGGCGCCGCCGGCCCGCAGGGCGGCAGCTTCACCTGGTCCACGGGCGACATCTTCGGCGACCTGGGCAGCCTCTTCCAGGAGGGCATCTTCGGCGACCTGTTCGAGACCTTCTTCGGGACCCGTCGCCGCGGGCCCTCCCGCGGCCAGAACGTGGAGGTGCCGGTGGAGGTCTCCCTGGAAGAGGCCTACACCGGCACCACTCGCGTCGTCCAGGTGCAGTCGGCCGAGCCGTGCCCGGCCTGCGGCGGCCGCGGCCACGCCTTCGGCGCCGCCTGCGGTCGCTGCCTGGGCGCGGGCTACGTGGAGCAGCCCAAGCGCCTGGAGGTGCGCATCCCGCCCGGGGTGCGGGACGGCTCCCGCGTCAGGGTCGCCGGCGAGGGCCGGCCCGGGCCCATGGGTGGCCCGCGGGGAGACCTGTACCTGGTGGTCTCGGTGCGGCCCCATCCCCGCTTTCGCCGCGAGGGCGATGACCTCCACACCGAGGTGGAAGTGCCGGTGGAGGACGCCGTGCTGGGCGGCGAGGTGGAGGTGCCCACCATCTCCGGCCGGCGCATCATGCTCCGCGTGCCACCCCTCACCCAGAACGGGCGCGTCTTCCGGCTTTCCGGGCTGGGCATGCCCCGGCTGGACGGGCGCGGCCACGGCGATATGTACGTGACCGTGCGGGTGCGCATCCCCGAGCATATCAGCGAGGAGGAGCGCGAGCTCTACCGTCGCCTGCGGGAGCTGCGCCGCTCCGGCGTGCGCAGATAGCCAGCACGAGGTGAGGCCATGGCGAGGCGAAGGCGCGGCCAGAGCGAGGACGACGAGCTGCCCGAGGACGAGCCCCTCTACGTCATCAGCGTGGCCGCCCGCATGGTGGGCATGCACGAGCAGACCCTGCGCTACTACGAGCGCATGGGCATCATCCGGCCGGCCCGCTCCAAGGGGCGCATACGACTCTACTCCCGCCGCGACATAGACCGTCTGCGCCAGGTCCAGCGGCTGATAGATGAGCTGGGCGTCAACCTGGCCGGAGCCGAGGCCATCCTCAAGCTCAGGGAGCACATCGTCTCCCTGGAGCGGCAGATCGAGGAGCTGCGCCGGGAGCTGCAGGCCTACCGCGACCGCCTGCTGCCGGCGCCGGCCGAGACCAGCATCCCGAGGGGAGAACACGAGGGGAGGGGAAGGCAGTGATGCAGCAACTGCTGGAGACCATCGGCGAGCGCCTCCGCGCCACCGCCGATATCCGGGTGGTATACGGCGAGCCCATAACGGTGGGGGAGCGGACGGTGGTGCCGGTGGCCAGCGTCTCCTACATGTTCGGCGCCGGCGGCGGCAAGGGCGGCCGCCAGGGGCAGGAGGGCGAGGGAGGCGGCGGAGGCGGCAGCATCCACGTGCGCCCCCTGGGCGTCATCGAGATAACGCCCCAGGGCACGCGCTTCATACCGGTATTCGATGCCCAGCGTGTGGCCCTCCTGATGCTGGGGGCGGCGGGCGTGCTGGCGCTGGCCTGGCGCCGCTACGTCCGCTATCTGGAGAGGAGGCATCGCTAACACACAACGCCACGAGAGGTGACGGAAAGCCATGATGCGGCAGGACAGGTTCACCGAACAGGCTCAGGAGGTGCTGGCCGAGAGCCAGCAGATCGTCCGGCGCATGCGCCACGCCCAGTGGGACGCCGAGCATATACTTCTGGCCATGCTGGCCCACCAGGGCAACCTGGCCCAGGACGTCTTCCGCAAGCTGGGCGTGGACATGGACGCATTGCGCGAGCGGGTGGAGGCGGCCCTGGCCCGCACCCCCAAGCTCACCTACGAGAGCGCCCAGCTCTACATGACCCCCCGCGTCGTGCGCCTGCTGGAGAACGCCGACGCTGAGGCCCGCCGCCTCAAGGACGAATACATCGGCGTGGACCACCTGCTCCTGGCCATGGCCGACCTGCGCGACGGCGACGCACCACGCATCCTGCGCGACTTCGGCATCGACAAGGAGAAGATATACCGCGCCCTGGCCGACATCCGCGGCGCCCACCGGGTGGACTCCCCCCGGGCCGAGGCCCGTTATCGCGCCCTAGAGCGCTACGCCGTCGACCTCACCGAGGCCGCCCGCCAGGGCAAGCTGGACCCTGTCATCGGCCGCGAGGAAGAGATCAAGCGGGTCATGCAGATCCTGAACCGCCGCACCAAGAACAACCCGGTCATCATCGGCGAGCCCGGCGTGGGCAAGACGGCCATCGTCGAGGGGCTGGCCCAGAAGATAGCCCAGGGCGATGTGCCCGAAAACCTGAAAGGCAAGCGGGTGCTGGCCCTGGACATCGCCGCCATGGTGGCCGGCTCCAAGTTCCGCGGCGAGTTCGAGGAGCGCATGAAGGCCGTCCTGGACGAGATCAAGCAGGCCCAGGGCGAGGTCATCGTCTTCATCGACGAGATCCACCAGGTGGTGGGCGCCGGCTCGGCGGAGGGCAGCGCCATCGATGCCTCCACCATGCTCAAGCCCGCTCTGGCCAGGGGCGAGCTGCGCTGCATCGGCGCCACCACCCTGGACGACTACCGCAAATACATCGAGTCCGACCCCGCCCTGGAGCGCCGCTTCTCCCCCGTGCTGGTGGAGGAGCCGACGGTGGAGGAGACCATCGAGATCCTGAAGGGGCTCAGGCCGCGCTACGAGGCCCACCACAAGGTCAAGATCACCGACGAGGCCCTGGAGGCGGCGGCCAAGCTCTCGTCCCGCTACATCTCTGGCCGCTTCCTGCCCGACAAGGCCATCGACCTCATGGACGAGGCCGCCTCCAAGCACGTCATCGAGGCCCAGAGCCTGCCCCAGCACATCCGCCAGAAGCGGGAGGATATCGAGAGGCTGAAGCGGGAGGAGGAGGCGGCCGCCAGCCAGGGGGACTACGAGCGGGCCGCCAACCTCAAGGCCCAGCGCCTACGCCTGGAGCAGGAGTTCGCTCAGGAGCGTGAGGAGTGGGCCCGCCAGCACCACATCGACCTGGTGGTGGACGCCCGCGACATCGCCGAGCTGGTGGCCGAGGCCACCGGCATACCCGTAGGCCGCCTCATGGAAGGCGAACAGGAGAAGCTGGTGCACATGGAGGAGCGGCTGCACCAGCGCATCGTCGACCAGGAGGAAGCGGTGCGGGCGGTGGCCAACGCCATCCGTCGCGCCCGCGCCGGCCTCAAGGACCCCAGGCGGCCCATCGGCAGCTTCATCTTCCTGGGCCCCACCGGCGTGGGCAAGACGGAGCTGGCGCGGGCCCTGGCCGAGTTCCTCTTCGACGACGAGGAAGCCATGGTGCGCATCGACATGAGCGAGTACCAGGAGCAGCACACCGTCTCGCGGCTCATCGGTGCCCCGCCCGGGTACGTGGGCTACGAGGAGGGGGGCCAGCTCACCGAGGCGGTCCGCCGCCGCCCCTACAGCGTGGTCCTCTTCGACGAGATCGAGAAGGCCCACCCGGACGTCTTCAACCTGCTGCTGCAGGTCCTGGAGGACGGCCGCCTGACCGACGGCCACGGGCGAACGGTGGACTTCCGCAACACCATCATCATCATGACCTCCAACCTGGGGACGGCCGAACTGCAGCGGCCGCCGGTGGGCTTCCTGGCCCATGCCAAGCCCAGCCAGAGCGAGCGGGAGCGGCTGCGGGAGTCGGTGGAGCGGGCCCTGCGCCAGGCCTTCCGCCCCGAGCTCCTCAACCGCATCGACGAGATAATCATCTTCGACCCGCTCACCGAGGACGACCTGAAGAAGATCGTGGAGCTGATGCTGAAGGACCTGCGGGAGCGGCTGTCGGAGCGGGGGCTGGGGCTGGAGCTGACGGAGGAGGCCAAGGCGGCCCTGGTGCGCGAGGGCTACGACCCCCAGTTCGGCGCCCGTCCCCTGCGCCGCACCATAGAGCGCCGCATCGCCAACCCGCTGTCCCTCAAGATCCTGGCCGGGGAGTTCCAGGAGGGAGACACAGTGCTGGTGGACTACCGCGAGGGCGAGTACGTGTTCGAAAAGAAGGAGGTGGCCGCTGCCGTCTAGCGGCGGCTCGCATCAGCAGCCCGTGCACAGGCACCAGACGCCGGCGCGCGGGGGCCCGCCGCTACCCCCGGCATCTCCAGAGGGCGGCGACCCGTTGCTGCCGGCCCCCTCCGGCCCGAACACCACACGGCGATGGCTGGGCGCGGCTACCCACGCCGACCAGGGCCGTGCCCAGATCGCACTGGGCCTCGCGACCACGGGCCAGATAGAAAAGGCACCGCTCCCATGGCTGCACGGCCCGGGAGCGGAGCAACCACGCTAGCACCGCGGCGCGGGTGACCCCCGCGTCCACCAGTGCCTCCGCGGCCGGCCAGCGCTGGCCCTGGGGGTCGCCCACTTCGACGGTCATGCGGACGGTGCCCGCGCCCCGACTACAGCGCACGCTCCTTGACCGCGCCCGGACGGCCCGGGTATGCTTACCTGCGCGTAAAGGTCAGAGAGGAGGGGCCCCATGGACACCCGCCAACCCGTCATCATAGGGGTCGCCCAGTACAGCCAGCGCCCCCGCGACCTGGAGAGCGCCCCCGAGCCCATGGCCATGATGGAGATGGTGGCCCGGCGGGCTGCCGAGGATGCCTGCCGACCGGACCTTCTGGGCCGTGTGGACTCCCTGCTGGTGGTCAACATCATCTCCTGGTCATACGAGGACGCCCCCGGCCTCCTGGCCCAGCGGCTGGGCATAGACCCCGCCTTCTCCTACTATTCGGGCATCGGCGGCGAGACGCCGCAGCGGCTGGTCAACCAGGTCTGTGCCCGCATACTCCGGGGCGACACGCGCCTCGCTCTCATCGTCGGCGCCGAGGCCATGCATTCTTTCATGGCCGCCCGCCGACAAGGGGTCCGCCTGCCGTGGACACCCCGCGCCGTGCCCCGCCGCATAGATGAAGAAGTGCGCGCCGGCAACAGCGACCTGGAGGGCCGCTACGGCTGCACCCTGCCCATCCGCATCTATCCCCTGTTCGAGAACGCGCTGCGCGCCCACCTGGGCCTGTCGCTGGAGGAGCATCGCCAGCGCCTGGGCCGCCTCTGCTCGCGGATGACGCAGGTAGCGGCGCGGAACCCTTACGCCTGGTTCCCCGTCGCTCGCAGCGCCGAGGAGATCACGACCGTCTCCCAGCGGAACCGCATGGTCTGCTTCCCCTATCCCAAGCTCATGAACGCCATCCTGGAAGTGGACCAGGCCGCCGCCCTGCTCATCGCCAGCGCCGAGGCGGCGAAGGAGCTGGGCGTCCCGGAAGAGCGCTGGGTGTACGTGTGGTCGGGCGCCCATCTGGCCGACAAGTGGCACATCAGCGACCGCCCCTGCTACCACCGCTCGCTGGCGCAGGAGCTGGCCTTGCAGCGCTCACTGGAGCTGGCTGGCCTGAGCCCGGACGACGTGGACATGTTCGACCTCTACTCCTGCTTTCCATCGGCAGTGCAGGCGGCCATGGAGGCGCTCGGCATCGGCCTGGAGGATCCCCGCCCCATCACCCTCACTGGCGGCCTCCCCTATGCCGGCGGGCCCGGCAACAACTACTGCTCCCACTCCATCGCCACGGCGGTGGAGCGCCTACGTCGCGAGCCCGAAAAGAAGGCGCTGGTCAGCGGCATGGGATGGTATTTCACCAAGCACTCGGCGGGCGTCTACTCGGGGCGGCCGCCGCGCCAGCCCTATCGGCCCTATGACCCCACCGCAGATGCCGCCCGCATCGAGGCCCAGGAGTCGCCGCCGCTGCTGGAAGAGGCGCAGGGCACTGCCACGGTGGAGACGTATACCGTGGTCTTCGGCCGCGACGGCGAGCCTGAAGAGGGGATCGTCATCGGACGCCTGGGTAGTGACGACGGGCCCCGTTTCCTGGCCAACACAGGCGCCGACCGTGAGCTGCTGTGGGCGATGTGCCGGCAAGAGATGGTGGGCCAGCGGGGCCACGTGCGGCGAGACCCCTCGGGCAAAAACCTCTTCCAGCTATAAGCGGCAGCACAGGGAGCGAGAAGGGCGACCTGGGCCGCGGGTCGATGCCCGCGGCATGCGCCTTTTGCGACACAGACCCTGCCCAGGTTGACGTAGCCGTCGCCCGCGGAATACAATCAACGGGCTGACCGACCGGTTAACAACCCCACGGAGGCAGGAGATGGCTGTAGACTTTGACCGCGAGGCGCCCATCGGCTACATCACCCTGAACCGGCCTCCGGCCAACAGCTACGACTACAACTTCATGGACGAGCTGGGCCGGGCGGTGGCGGCGGCCGCCGACGACCCCGAGGTGAAGGTGGTGGTGGTGCGCAGCGCCCTGGACCGCTTCTTCTCGGCCGGGGCCGACGTGAAAGCCTTCAGCGAGAACACGCCCGAGCGCAACATGGACATGATCCGCCTGGCCCACCAGGTGCTCGGTCGCATCGCCCGCATCCCCAAGGTGTTCATAGCCCAGATCGCCGGCCATGCCGTGGGCGGCGGGCTGGAGATAGCCCTCGCCTGCGACCTGCGCTTCGGCGCCGACGGCGAGTACCGCCTCGGCCTGCCCGAGGTCACCCTGGGCCTCCTGCCGGGCAATGGCGGCACCCAGCGCCTGCCCCGCCTCATCGGCTGGAGCAAGGCCCTGGACATGATGGTCACCGGCCGTACCGTGACGCCGCAGGAGGCCCTGCAACTGGGGATACTGGACCGTGTCTTCCCTGCCGACAAGCTGGCCGAGGAGACGCGCGCCTATGCCGAAGCGCTGGCCCGGGGCGCGCTGAAGGCCATCGGCCACATCAAGCTCGCCGTCCACCAGGGGCTGGACGGCGGCCTGGACTACGGCTTGCGGGTGGAGAGGGAGCTCATCGAGGACCTGTTCCGCAGCCAGGACAGCCAGGAGGGGATCCGCGCCTTCCTAGAGAGGCGCCAGCCCCAGTTCAAGGGGCTATGAGATAGCCTATAATCGACATCGAGGGAGCATGAGCGCTGCCAACAATCCGGTGCCATCGCCTGCCTCGCTGGCTGAGGACCTGGCGCCCAAAAAGACGCACCTTGTGCGCTGCACCTACCGCGTCATCGGCGAGAAGGGCCTGCACCGCTCCTCCCTGCAGGACATCGCCGACGAGGCGGGGGTGAGCAAGGGCGTTATCCTCTATTACTTCAAGTCCAAGGAGGACCTCATCCTGTCCACCATGCGCTGGGCCCTGTCGCGGGTGGCCCAGCGCATACACGAGGCCGTGTCCCGGGCCCAGACCCCTCACGACAAGATACGGGCCATGGTGGACGCCATCTTCATCGACCCCACCGCCAACCGCCGCTTTTATCTCATCTATCTGGACCTGGTGGACTACGCAGCCCGCAGCGAGCGCTTCAGCAAGCTTTCGGGCGAGTTCCGCTCCATCGTCAACGCCACCTACGCCGACCTGGCGCGGCTGGGGCAGGAGCAGGGGGCCTTCCGGCGCGTGGAGGTCGAAGAGGCGGCGCAGGCCATCCGCGCCATCATCGATGGCCTGTTCATCCAGTGGCTGCAGGAGCCCCGCTGGCAGGAACTGCACGAGCACTACCGCGAGATGTGCAAG